>CAZPTD010000496.1:0-2630 GCA_964588915.1 uncultured Neomegalonema sp.
GGCCGAGGCCCAGGCCGCCTGGCGGCTCGGCCAGCGCACGATCCGCTCGCGCGTCTCCGGCCGGGTCGAGGAGGTGCTGCATCGCCAGGGCGAGTTCGCCGCCCAGGGCGCGCCGGTGGTCGCGATCCTGCCCGAGGACGCGCTCAAGGTCCGGTTCTTCGTGCCGCAGGATCAGGTCCGCGTCGTTCATCCGGGCGACCGCGTCGAGGTCCTGATCGACGGCGCGCCGGCGCCGCTCGAAGCGATCGTCTTCTACGTCGCGCGCGAGGCCGAATACACGCCGCCCGTGATCTACAGCGCCGAGACGCGCGACAAGCTCGTGTTCATGGTCGAGGCGCGGCTCGAGGATCCGACCTCGGCGCGGCCGGGCCAGCCGGTCGACGTCCGCCTCGGCGCCGACGCCGCCGCGGAGGCGGGCCGATGACCGACGCGCCGCTCGCCATCGACGTCAGCGGCCTCGTCAAGCGCTTCGGCGACAAGACCGCCGTCGACGGCGTCGACATCAGGATGCCGAAGGGCCGCGTCTGGGGCTTTCTCGGCCCGAACGGCTCGGGCAAGACGACGACAATCCGGATGATCTGCGGTCTCCTTCGGCCGACCGAAGGCGAGGGCGCCTGCCTCGGCTACGACATCCTGAGCCGGTCGGCCGAGATCAAGCGCGCGACCGGCTACATGACCCAGCGCTTCTCGTTCTGGAGCGATCTGACCATCCGCGAGAACATGGAGTTCGTCGCCCGGCTCTACGAGACGCCGCGGCTCAAGGCGACCGTCGACGCCGCGATCGAGACGCTCGGCCTCGCCCATCGCCAACATCAGCTCGCCGGCGCGCTCTCGGGCGGCTGGAAGCAGCGGATGGCGCTCGCCGCGGTGACCATGCACGCGCCGCAGCTCCTCTTGCTCGACGAGCCGACCGCCGGCGTCGACCCGCAGGCGCGGCGCGATTTCTGGGACGAGATCCATCGCCTCACCAATGACGGCATGACCGTCCTCGTCTCGACGCACTACATGGACGAGGCCGAGCGCTGCGACGAGATCGTCTATCTCGCCAATGGCCGCCTGCTCGCCCAGGGACCGGTCGGCGAGATCATCAAGGCGTCCGGCCTGTCCACCTTGCGCGGCAAGGGGCGCGGCGTCAGGACGCTCGCGCCGCGTCTTCGGGGCGTCGCGGGCGTCGAGCATGTCGCCTATTTCGGCGCGGCGCTTCATGTCAGCGGTCCGGACGCGGCGGCGCTCCGGACCGCGGTCGACGCGCTCGAGGCGACCGACGGCGTCCGATGGGAAGCGATCGAGCCGAGCCTCGAGGACGTCTTCATCGCGCTGATGCGGCGCGCCGGCCAAGACGAGCGCTTCGAATGAGCCGGGCGGCGCCGGCGCGGCGCTCGGGCGCCGGGCTCAAGAGCGCGCTCGCGCGGATCGGCGCGATCTCGATGAAAGAGCTCGTTCAGATGCGGCGCGACCGGTTGACCTTCGCCATGATGCTGGCGGTTCCGATCGTCCAGCTCCTGCTCTTCGGCTACGCCATCAACACCGATCCGAAGCATTTGCCGACGGCCGTCCATCTCGAGGAGCGCACGCCGATCGTGCGCGGCATGCTCGCCGCGCTCGGCTCGTCGGAGTATTTCGACATCACGGTCGAGATCGAGGATCTGCGCGACAGCGAGCGCCTGCTCGCCAGCGGCGAGGTGACCTTCGTCGTCGCCGTCCCGGCCGGCTTCACCTCCGAGCTGATGCGCGGCGAGCGCCCGCAGATCCTGATCGAGGCCGACGCCTCCGATCCGGTCGCGGCCTCGAACGCCATCGCCCGGATCGACGCCATCCTCAACGCCGCCCTCGCCCATGATCTGCGCGGCCCGCTCGCCCATCTCGCGCCCGAGCCCGGCCCGGTCGAGGTCGTCGTGCATCCGAACTACAACCCGGAAGGCGTCACGCAATACAACATCGTGCCCGGCCTCCTCGGCGTGATCCTGACCATGACGCTGGTGATGATCACCGGGATGGCGATGACGCGCGAGGTCGAGCGCGGGACGATCGAGAACCTGCTCGCGATGCCGGCGCGGCCGCATGAGGTGATGGTCGGCAAGATCGCGCCCTATGTCGGCGTCGGCGCGGTGCAGACGGTGGTGGTGCTGGCGGTGGCGCAGTATCTCTTCGGCGTGCCCTTCGCCGGATCGATGGCGCTCCTCGTGATCGGCGTGACGCTTTTCATCATCGCCAATCTCGCGCTCGGCTTCACCTTCTCGACCATCGCCCAATCGCAGATGCAGGCGATGCAGCTCACCTTCTTCTTCTTCCTGCCGTCGATCCTCCTGAGCGGGTTCATGTTCCCGTTCCGCGGCATGCCCGATTGGGCGCAGGCGATCGGCGAGACGCTGCCGCTCACGCATTTCCTGCGCATCGTCCGCGGCGTGATGCTGAAGGACGCGGGCTTCGCCGATCTGGCGACGGATTTCGGCGGCATCCTCGCCTTCACGGTCGTCGTCGGCGCGCTCGCGATCCTGCGCTACCGGCGCACGCTCGACTGAGGCGCCGTCGGCGCCTCTGGAGCAGGATCTGTTGAGGCGGATGCAACGCCGATCACGCCGTCATCCCGGGATGACGCCGTCATCCCGGAAAGCCGCAGGCTTATCCGG
>CAZPTD010000497.1:0-2621 GCA_964588915.1 uncultured Neomegalonema sp.
ATAAGCCTGCGGCTTTCCGGGATGACGGCGTCATCCCGGGATGACGGCGTCATCCTGGGATGACGGCGTCATCAGCGTTGCATCCACCGGAACAGATCCTGCTCTCGGCGTGGAAGATTTAGAACTCGCGCGTCCGCGCGCCAAGGCCCGGCGCCCTGACGACAGACGAAGAGGCGCGCCCGACGAGGCGCGGCATGCGATGCGAAGCTTTCTGGCGTTGACGCCGCCCGAGGAGACGATCGAGGCGCTTCTCGACCTGCAGGAAGGATTGCCCGGCGCGAACTGGGCGCCGCCTGAGAACCTGCATTTGACGCTCGTCTTTCTCGGCGACCAGCCGCGGCGGACGCTCGAGGATCTCGACGCGGCGCTCCTCAAGGTCGACGCCGAGCCCTTCGAGCTGACGCTCTCCGGCGTCGGAAGCTTCGGCGGGCGCGACGCGCGGCTCGTTTTCGCCGGCGTCGCCGAATCGGCGCCGCTCCGGCGGCTGCAGGGCAAGCTGGCGACCGCGGCGCGCCAAGCGGAGATCGAGATCGAGACCCGCCGCTTCGCGCCGCATGTCACGCTGGCGCGCTGGGGCAAGGGCGCGGTCTCGGCGGAGCGGCTCGCCGCCTACGTCCAGGCGAACAGCCTCTTCGCCGCCGCGCCGTTCACCGTCGAGAGCTTCGGGCTCTTCCGCTCCGAGCTCGGCCGGAGCGGGGCCAACTACGATCTCCTGGCGGAATACCCTCTCAGCGGCGCCTAACGCCTCTCCGGCAATTCCCAGAACGGCCGCGCCGCCTCGCGCGCCGCGTCCGCCGGGTCGACGCCGATATCGCGGAGCAGCTCCGGCGACGCCTCGGCGAGCGCCGCCCGCTCCCGCGCCACCGAGAGCGCCAGGCGGAGCCGCGCCATCGGGCGAAGGCCGATTGCGGGCGTCCGGACGCGGACTTGGCGCGCGGCGATCCCGGCGGAGGGCCGGCCGGCGTCGAAGACATGCGCGCTCATCATTATCTCCATCATGATTTCTGCTGATTCCCTTAGAAAAAAATCAGCGCTCGCGATGGATATGGATTGACTCATCGATTCAGAAAAACGAATGTTTTTGGCGACCTTCATAACGATGCGTGATGGATCTTCGGCCCTGCGCGTCCGCCGCCGAGAGGAGGCCGCCATGCCCAGAAATCTCGATCTCGCCGCGCTGCGCAGCTTTATCGCCGTCGCCGAGACCGGCGGCGTCACGCGCGCGGCGCATCGGCTGCATCTGACGCAATCCGGCGTCTCGATGCAGCTGAAGCGTCTCGAGGAGGCGCTTAACGTCGCCCTCCTGCAGCGCGAAGGGCGCGGCGTCGCGCTCACGCGTCATGGCGAGGAGCTGCTCGTCGACGCGCGGCGCCTCATCGCGCTCAATGACGAGATCTGGGCGCGGATCACGCGTCCGGAAGCGTCCGGAAAGCTGGTGCTCGGCATGCCGCACGACATCGTCGGCTTTCTCGCGCCGGCGGTGCTGAAGCGCTTTTCCGCGGACCATCCGGCGGTCAAGGTGAGCCTGATCTCGCCGCCGACCACCGAGCTTCTCAACCGCTTCGAGGACGGCGACTGCGACGTCATCGTCACGACGGAGTTCTCGGTCGGCCGCGGGGCCGAGGTGCTCGCCAGCCGGCCGCTGCATTGGGTCGGCGCCAAGGGCGGGCGGGCCTGGACGAAGCGTCCGTTGCCGCTCGCCTTCGATCAGCGCTGCGCCTTCCGGCCTATCGCCTTTGCGGCCTTGGAGGCGGCGGAGCTGCCCTTCGAATGGGTGGTCGATGTCGGCCATACCGACGCGGTCAACGCCAGCATCGAAGCGGATCTCGCGATCGCCACCTTGATGAGCGGCACGACGCCCGCCGGCCTCGAGACGATCGACGACGGCGTCCTGCCGCCGCTGCCCGAAGTCAGCGTGAACATGTATGTCGCGCCGGGCCCGGAAGCGCCGCTGGCGCGCCGGCTCGCCGAGTATGTGCGCGGCGCCGTGGACGCGCTCGACCGGTCGCAGGCCGCGGTCTGGCGCGCCGCCTGACGCGCGGCGCCCGGGCTCAGCGAGGCGGCGGATCAGGCGGCTCGATCGAAGCTGACCGTCGGCGACGATTCGGGCTTGATCATTCTGCAACAGTATAACATAACGCAGCGCGGTCGTATCGACCTGTTGCGAAAGAGGTTTCCAATGATCCGCCGCACCGCCGCCCTATTGCTCGTCGCCGCGCCGGCGGCCGCCTCCGCCCAAGAGATGCGCAACATCGAGGCGCATACGCACGGCCTCTCCGAGCTCGGAGTCGTCATCGCCGGCCAGGACATGCTGATCGAGCTGCGCGCGCCCGGCGCGGACGTGATCGGCTTCGAATACGCTCCGAAGACCGACGAAGACCGCGCCGCGGTCGAGGCCGGCATGATGAAGCTCGAAGAGGATCCGATTGCGTTGTTCGGCATTCCGGCGGAGGCGGATTGCACGGTCGAAGGTATGGAAGTGGCGTACCTTACCGAAGCCGAGCATGACGATCACGGCCATGGCGAGCACGGTCACGACGACCACGCCGAGGACGCGCACGGCCAAGACGACCACGCCGAGGACGCGCACGGCCATGACGACCACGCCGAGGACGCGCACG
>CAZPTD010000498.1:0-2616 GCA_964588915.1 uncultured Neomegalonema sp.
GGGCTGGGGCTGATCGAAGCGGCCAGCGACACGCAAGCGCTGGCCGACAGCGTTCAGGACGCCGAGCAGGACGTCTATCTGGTGCCGGCCTTCACCGGCCTCGGCGCGCCCTATTGGGACAGCGCGTGCCGCGGCGCGATCTTCGGGCTGACGCGGGCGACGGGGCGGGCCGAGATGGCTCGGGCCGCGCTCGAAGCCGTCGGCTACCAGACCCGCGATCTCGTCGAGGCGATGAAGCGCGACTGGGCGGCGCCGGCCGAGACGGTCCTGCGCGTGGACGGCGGGATGACGGCGAGCGACTGGACGATGCAGTTTCTCGCCGACATTCTGCAGGCGCCGGTCGATCGGCCCGCGATCCTGGAGACGACGGCGCTCGGCGCGGCCTGGCTCGCCGGCATGAAAGCGGGACTCTATCCCGAGGCCGAGGCCTTCGCGCGCGGCTGGGCGCTGGAGCGCCGTTTCGAGCCGCGCGCCGACAGCGCGGCGATGGATCGCAAATACGCGGGTTGGCGGGACGCCGTCGCGCGCACGTTGTCCAATCCGCAGTGACGCGCGGGATCGACGAGGCGTTGAGCGCATGGAAGACTGGAGCATTCGGGAAAGCGGTCCGGCCGATCTCGCGGCGATCGAAGCCCTTTATCCCGACGCCTTCCCGGAGGAGGATCTCCTGCCGCTCGTGCGGGAGCTGCTCGACGATCGGGTCCGCGTGCTGTCGCTGGTCGCGATCGGCGACGCAGGGCTTATCGGCCATATCGCCTTCACCGAATGCCGCCTTCCCGACCCGCGACGGAGGCCGGCGCTTCTCGGACCGCTCGCCGTCGCGACGAACGCTCAGAGACGCGGCGTCGGCTCCGCTCTGGTTCGAGCGGGATTGAAGAGACTGACGGCCGCCGGCGTCGACCATGTGCTCGTTCTGGGCGATCCGCGCTATTACGAGCGCTTCGGCTTCGAGCCGGAGGCGCTGGTCGAGCCGCCCTACCGTCTGCCCGACGACTGGTCCGGCGCCTGGCGATCGATGCGCTTGGACGCCTCGGCGCCGACGCCGCGCGGGACGCTCCTGACGCCGCCGGTCTGGAGCGATCGGGCGCTCTGGGCGCCCTGAGACCGCCGCGGCGCGGATCGGAGAGCCGATCGACGTGTCGGCAGGCGCCGGAAGGTTGACGATCGACGGCGCCCATGGCGAGGGCCGCGATCAGGCCGGCGTCCGCGCCGCGGCGACATGCACGCGTTCGATCCGCCGCCCTTTGATCTTCAAGACCTCGAAGCGCCAGCCCGCGATCTCGACCGCTTCGCCCTCGACCGGCAGCCGCCCGAGCGCGCTCATCACCAGACCGGCGACGGACTGAATGTCGTCGCTGACCTCCATGTCGATCCCGATCGCGCTCTTGATCTCGTCGACAGGCGTCCGACCGTCGACGATGAAGCCGGCGCCGTGCGGCCGGATCAGCGGCGCCGCCGCCTCGACGTCCTCCGCCAGCGATCCGCCGATCGCCTCCAAGACGTCGACGGGCGTCGCCACGCCCTGCAGCCCGCCATGCTCGTCGATGATCAGGACCATATGCGTCGCGCTGCGCTGGAAGGCCGAGAGCGCGTCGAGAATCGTCGCCGTGTCCGGCAGGATTTCCGCCTTGCGCAGCAGCGCCGCGGCGTCGGGCGCGGCGCCCGACGCCAGCTGCGCCGCCAGATCGCGCGTTCGGATGATCCCTTCGGCGTTGTCGACGCCGCCGCGCGCCGCGACGACGCGCGAGAAGCCGGTCGCCGCGATCTCCTCGGCGATCGTCCCGGCGGGCTGGTCGAGATCGACCCAGGCGACCTCGACGCGCGGCGTCATCACCGTCTGGATCGAGCGGTCGGCGAGGCGGATGACGCGGCGCACCATCTCCGCCTCGACCGGATCGATCGCCTTCGCCGCGGTCGCCTCGGTCAGGAGATGGCGCACGTCCTCCTCGGACGCGCGCCGCGCCGGCGCGTCGTCCCGACCGAGCATCCTGAGCGTGATCGACGTCGCCGCGCCGATCAACGCCACGAACGGGCGGAACGCCGACGCGACGAGGCGCAGCGTCGGCGCCGCCGCGATCGCGATTCCCTCGGGATCCGTCAACGCGATCCGCTTCGGCACGATCTCGCCGAGCACGACGGAGAGGAACGTGATCGCGAGCACCACGATCGCGAACGCGACCTCTTCGCCGTTCGGCGCGATCCAGGGGACCGCATTCAGCTCCGCGCCGAGGCGCAGGGCGATCGCCGCGCCCGAGAGAGCCGAGGCGAGCACGCCGACCAAGGTGATGCCGATCTGCACCGCCGCGAGCATCTGACCGGGCTCGGAGACCAGCTCGAGCGCGACCCGCGCGCCGCGCGAGCCGCTCTGCGCGCGTTGACGCAGAACCGCGGAGCGCGACGTCACGATCGCCATCTCGGACATCGCGAAGAAGCCGTTGAGCAGGATCAGAGCGAAAACAGCGAGAAGTTGCAGCGCAATCAGCATCCTGAACGCGTCCTCGACGGTGGAATCGGCGGTGAGGCCTCATGCGAGGCGGACGTATCTTAGAGCAGGATCTGACTAGGGGAATGCAACGCTGATGACGCCGTCATCCCGGGATGACGCCGTCATCCCGG
>CAZPTD010000499.1:0-1212 GCA_964588915.1 uncultured Neomegalonema sp.
CATTCGCAGTCGCAGTCGCATTCGCAGTCGCAGGTGCAGTCGCAGGCGCAGGCGCAGTCGCAGTCGAAGTCGCAGGCGCAGTCGCACTCGCAGTCGCAGTCGCAGTCGCAGTCGCAGTCGCAGTCGCAGTCTCTTGGCTGCGCGGCCGCTTCGGTTTCGGACTGCTCTGGCTCGCCGCCTATCTCGTCGCGCTGCTGGCGGCGGCGCAGCTCGCCCTCGGCTCGCTCGAGGCGCTGCGCGGACCGACCGACGACCAGCCCGACTTGACGGTGGAGGCGCGCGGCGCGGTGATCGTGTTCTTGCTGCTGCTGCCGGCCGTGAACGCCGTCTTCGATTTTCTCTCGATTGGCCTGACGCGCCTCCTGCTGCGCATCGGCGCGACGCGGGACCGGCTGCTCTCGAAACTGTCGCTCGCCGCGCTCGACCTCTTGATCGGCCTCGCGCTCTTCGTCGGTCTCGGCTGCGCGGCCATCGCGCTGATCGACGTGATGCGCGTCGGCGGGCCGGACGGCGCAACGCTGATCGACCTGCCGGCGCTGCTCGCGGACATCAGGCGCGATCCGGGCGCGTATTGGTGGCTCTACGCGACCTTTATCTCGACGCTGATCCCGACCATGCTCCACGGCGTGGCGGCGACGGCCGCGGCGGCCGACCATATCCTCGCCAAGGGCGCGGCCGAGCGGACGGCCGGAAAGCTGACGATGGCCTCCGGCCCGCAGGAGATGATCGCGGCCACGTCAGCGCTGCGCGCGCGGCTCTGGGCGTCGAGCGTCATCGGCTGGGTCGGCGGCCTCGCGTTGGTCGGCTACGGCGTCTGGCTGCTCTTCGTCGAGGCCGGCTTCGGCCTGTTTCTGCTCGGCTTTTTCGAAGCCTTCGCCGCCGGAGAGTTGAAACCCTGGCTGCGCGCGCTGCTGACGCCGATCACCGACTGGCTCGCCGCGCCGTGAGCCCGAGCGCATGTCACGGAAGATTCGCGAGCGGCGCAGGTCTCGTCATCCCGCGCGCGGCGCAGCATCTTCGATGATGCGGCGCAGATGCGGGATCCGGCTCCTTGCGTCGGACCCCGGATCTGCGCAGCGACATGACATGTCGCAGCGCGTCCGGGGTGACGGAGAGCGTATGCGCCCGCCCGCCGGCGACGCGCGGGCGGCGCAGGTCTCGTCATCCCGCACGCGGCGCAGCATCTTCGATGATGCGGCGCAGATGCGGGAT
>CAZPTD010000499.1:1312-2611 GCA_964588915.1 uncultured Neomegalonema sp.
GAGGGCGTATGCGCCCGCCCGCCGGCGACGCGCGGGCGGCGAACCGATCGAGCGGAGCGGAAGAGACATGACCAAAGAGAAACCGGCGCAGATCCATCGTTTCGGCGCGGACGGCGCGACCGCGATCCCGGGACCGGCGATCATCCTGGTCGAGCCGCAGCTGGGCGAGAACATCGGCGCGGCGGCGCGGGCGATGTGGAATTTCGGGCTCGAGGATCTCCGGCTCGTCGCGCCGCGCGACGGCTGGCCCAATCCGGCGGCCGAAGCGATGGCCTCGGGCGCGGATCACGTGCTGGCGGCGACGCGGGTCTTTCCGACCACGGCCGAGGCGGCGGCGGAGATCTCGGTGCTCTACGCCACCACGGCGCGGCCGAGGGAGCTGACGAAGCGCGTGCTGACGCCCGAGACCGCGGCCGAGGAGATCGCCGAGAAGATCGCCAAGGGCGAGCGGACGGGCGTCCTCTTCGGCCGCGAGCGCACCGGCCTCGAGAACGACGACGTCGCCGCCGCCAACGCGGTGATCGCCGTGCCGGCCAACCCGGCCTTCAGCTCCTTGAACCTCGCGCAATGCGTGCTCCTGCTCGGCTACGAGCTGCGCAAACGCCTCGCCGGCGCCGCGATCGAGCCCGAGATGGGCGGCGCCGAGCCCGCGCCCCGCGACGCCGTCGACGGGCTCTACGCGCATTTGAAGGCGGAGCTCGACGCGGCGGGTTATTTCTTCCCGGAAACCAAGGCGGCGACGATGCGCGAGAGCCTGCGCAACCTGCTGAGCCGCGCGCCGCTCACCGATCCCGACGTGCGCATGCTCCGCGGCGTGATCCGGGCGCTGGCGGAGAAGCGGCGGCGGAGGGGCGACTAGAACGCGTGCGTGACGACGATCTCTCCGACGATCGCGTTGTTGAAAGCGTCGAGCTTCTCGGCCGGGATCCAATATTCGAGATATCGTCTCCCGCCGGCCTGGCGCACCTGATGTCGGTCGATATACGCCTTCTCGACATCGAACCGCGTGACATAGCCGCTTCCGCTCGCCGGAACGTTCCAGTCCCGCGCGATCGTGATTGCATACTCTTCCGAGAGGACCGGATAGAAGATCGGTTGCTCGCGCAGTCTCGGCGGAAAGCGCCGCATTCCGGATTGTCGGATAAGTTCGAGTTCTTCCGGACCAACTGGACGCCAAAGCGTCGTTGTCTCGCCGGCCACAGTAAAGCCTCCAACGATTTCGAGCGAGCCGCGCTCTATCGTCCGATCGGCTCTGATGGAGCCAACCTCGCCCTTGTCATCCCGGCCAAGCGCGAAGCG
>CAZPTD010000500.1:0-2611 GCA_964588915.1 uncultured Neomegalonema sp.
GGACGATCATGACGGCGTCATCGAGCTGCCGGTGGACGCGCCGCTCGGCGCGCGCTTCGTCGACTACGCCGGCCTCGACGATCCGGTGATCGACATCGAGATCACGCCGAACCGTCCGGACGCCTGCGGCGTCGCCGGGATCGCCCGCGATCTCGCCGCCCGCGCGCTGCTCGAACCGGGGCTCGGAACGCTCAAGGATCTCGTCGTCCCGGCGATCGCCGGCGCCTTCCCGTGCCCGATCCAGGTGACGCTCGACGCCTCGGTCCGCAAGGAGGACGAGGACGCCGCCGCCGCCTGCCCGCATTTCGCCGGCCGGCTGATCCGCGGCGTCGAGAACGGCGACAGTCCGGACTGGATGGCGCAGCGGCTCGAAGCCTCGGGGCTCAACGTCATCAACGCGCTCGTCGACGTCACCAACTACGTCGCGTTCGACCGCGCGCGGCCCTTGCACGTCTTCGACGCCAACAAGCTCGAGGGCGCCGTCAAGGTGCGTCTCGCCAAGGCGGGCGAGAGCCTCCAGGCGCTCGACGGCAAGACCTACGCGCTCGACGAGACGATGACCGTGATCTGCGACAGGGGCGGACGGCGCGTGGTCGCCATCGGCGGCGTGATGGGCGGCGTCGAGACCGGCTGCGACAAGGACACCACCGACGTCTTCATCGAAGCTGCCTATTTCGATCCGGTCCGCACCGCGGCGACCGGGCGCAAGCTCGGCATCGTCTCGGACGCGCGCTACCGCTTCGAGCGCGGCGTCGATCCGGAGTTCACCGAGAGCGGCGTCGAGCTCGCGACCAAGCTCATTCTCGCGCAATGCGGCGGCGAGCCCTCCGAGCGCGTCGTCGCCGGCAAGGTCGCGAAGTCGGGGCGCAACGGCGTCGACCGCAAGTTCAAGCTCCGCCCGGAGCGCGTCGGCGCGCTCGTCGGCCTCGCGATCGACAAGGAGCGCCAGCTCGCGATCCTGGAGGCGCTCGGCTTCACGGTCGGCGCGCCGCGCCAGAAGGTCTGGACGGTCGCGGTTCCGCCCTGGCGCCCGGACGTCCATGGCGAGGCGGATCTTGTCGAGGAGATCGCGCGCATCGCGTCGCTGACCAAGCTCGAATCGCAGCCGCTGCCGCGGGCGCCCGGCGTCGCGCCGCCGGCGATCTCGCTCGAGCGACGGCGGGCGGCGCGCGCGCGCCGGACCTTCGCCGCGCTCGGCCTCGGCGAATGCGTGAGCTACAGCTTCATCTCCGAGGACGAGGCGCGGCTCTTCGGCGGCGGCGACGCGGATCGCCGGCTCGAGAACCCGATCGCGTCCGACAAATCCGACATGCGCCCGTCGCTGCTGCCGGGCCTTCTCGCGGCGGCGGCGCGCAACCAGGCGCGCGGCTTCGCCGATCTCGCGCTCTTCGAGATCGGGCCGGAGTTCTTCGGGCCGGAGCCGGGCGAGCAGCGCGAGGTCGCCGCGAGCCTGCGCGTCGGCGCGACCGCGCCGCGCGACTGGTCGGGCGCGCGCCGGCCGGTCGATCTCTACGACGCCAAGGCCGACGCCGAAGCGGCGCTCGCGGCGATCGGCGCGCCGGTCGAGAAGCTGATGATCGACCGCGAGGTCAGCCCTTGGATGCATCCGGGCCGCGCCGCGCGCCTCAAGCTCGGGCCGAAGACGGTGCTGGCGGAGTTCGGCGAACTCAATCCGAAGGTCCTGCGACGGATGGACGTCAAAGGGCCGGCGGCGGCGGCGGTCGTCTATCTCGGGGCGGCGCCGGCGCCGAAGGCCAAGACCAAGGCGCGGCCGGCGCTCGAGCTTCATGATCTGCAGACCGTCGAGCGCGACTTCGCCTTCGTCGTCGACGCGCGCGCGGAGGCGGCGACGATCCTGCGCGCGGCGCGCTCGGCGGAAAAGAAGCTGATCGTCGACGCCTGCGTGTTCGACGTCTTCGAAGGCGCCAAGGCGGCGGCGCAGCTCGGCGCCGGCAAGAAATCGATCGCGATCTCGGTGACCTTGCAGCCGGTGCGGGCGACGCTCACCGACGAGGAGATCGACGCCGTCTCGGCCAAGGTGATCGCCGCGGTGGAGCAGGCGGTCGGCGCGACGCTGCGAGGCTGAGCGTCGCCGGCGGCGCGCCCTACTCGCGACACGATGCGGCTCGAAGGAGAAGCCGGCCTCGCGGCGGACGCGCGGGGCGCTGAGCTGGCGGAGGGACGATGAGAGCGCTTCAGGTCGTCGAAAAACTCGTGATCATCGTCGGCGTGCTGCTGGCGATCTTTCCGCTCTGGGCGTGGATCGAGGAGACGGAGGACCGGGCCGTCACGCGATCGGCGATGCGGCTCGCCGCCTACGAATACTGCTTTCGGATCCTGACCAAGCAGCAGGATCTGGTCGCGCAGACGCTCCTCACCTCCGATTGGACGCCCGCGGCGGTCGAGGCGGCGGCCTATGCGGACGAGATCGCCGAAGAGGAGTGCGGGCTCTTCCACGAGCTCGCGGAGAGACGGATGACGGAGGTCGAGCCGCCCAAGGCGCGCCCCGAGCTCGTCGCGTTCAACGATGCGCCAAACGCGGCCGACGCGCCCGGCTCCTTCTCCGAGCGCCGGCGCGAGCCGGCGCCGTTCGACCCCGAGCTCGCGCTCG
>CAZPTD010000501.1:0-2607 GCA_964588915.1 uncultured Neomegalonema sp.
TGCCTCGGGATCGGCGCCTGGAACTATCCGATCCAGATCGCCTGCTGGAAGGCGGCGCCGGCGCTCGCCTGCGGCAACGCGATGCTGTTCAAGCCGTCCGAGGTCACGCCGCTCTCGGCGCTCAAGCTCGCCGAGGCGCTCTCCGAGGCCGGCCTGCCGCCGGGCGTCTTCAACGTCGTCCAGGGCGACGGCGCGGTGGGCGCGGCGCTGGTCGAGGATCCGAGGATCGCCAAGGTGTCGCTGACCGGCGAGAGCGGCACCGGCGCGAAGGTCATGGCCGGCGCCGCCGAAGGCGTGAAGCACGTGACTCTGGAGCTCGGCGGCAAGTCGCCGCTGATCGTCTTCGAGGACGCGTCGCTCGACGACGCCGTCGGCGCGGCGATGCTCGCCAATTTCTACTCGACGGGTCAGGTCTGCTCGAACGGCACGCGCGTCTTCGTCCATGAGAGGATCAAGGCCGCGTTCGTCGACAAGCTGCTCGCGCGGACGCGGGCGCTCAAGCTCGGCGATCCTCTGGACGAGGCGACGCAGATCGGGCCGCTGGTCTCGGAAGCGCAGCTCGACAAAGCGCTCGCCTATTGCGCGATCGGCAAGGGCGAGGCGGAGCTTCTCGTCGGCGGCGACCGGGCCGAGGTCGCGGGCTTTGCGCAGGGCTATTGGATCGAGCCGACCGTCTTCGACGCCGCCGACGCGGCGCGGATCGCTCAGGAGGAGATCTTCGGGCCGGTGCTGACGCTTCTGACCTTCTCCGAAGAGGACGAGGTCGTCGCGCGGGCGAACGCGACGCCCTACGGCCTCGCCGCCGGCGTCTTCACGCGCGATCTCCAGCGCGCGCATCGGATGGCGGCGCGGCTCGAGGCCGGGACGCTCTGGATCAACACGTACAACCTCACGCCGATCGAGACGCCCTTCGGCGGCGTCAAGCGCTCGGGGATCGGCCGCGAGAACGGCGCGGCGGCGATCGAGCACTATAGCCAGCTGAAGAGCGTCTATGTCGCCATGGGCGGCGTCGACGCGCCTTATTGAGCGGCGGCGCAGCTTGGAGGGATCGATGCGCGCAGCGTCCCTGCCGGCCCTTGGGCGCCGCCTTCGGGACGGCGCCATTCCGGGTCGGTCGCCGGCCGGCCGACGGGCCGGCGGGATCGCCGATCGACCGCGGCGCGCGCCGCCGATCGGAAAGCTCTGACATGGAAGCGGATTTCGTGATCATCGGCGCCGGCTCCGCCGGCTCCGCCATGGCGGCGCGGCTCTCCGAAGACGGCGCCCACAGCGTCCTCGTTCTCGAGTTCGGCGGCTCCGACTGGGGCCCGCTCATCCAGATGCCGGGCGCGCTCAGCTTCCCGATGAACATGCCGCGCTATGATTGGGGCTACCGCTCCGAGCCGGAGCCGCATCTCGGCGGACGCCGCCTCGCGACGCCGCGCGGCAAGGTGATCGGCGGCTCGTCCTCGATCAACGGCATGGTCTATGTCCGCGGCCATGCGCGCGATTTCGACCATTGGGCCGAGGCCGGCGCGGACGGCTGGTCCTACGCGGACGTGCTGCCCTACTATCTGCGCATGGAGAGCTGGGACTCGGGCGGCCATGGCGGCGATCCGGACTGGCGCGGCCGGAGCGGGCCGCTCCATGTGACGCGCGGCCGGCGCGCCAACCCGCTCTTCCACGCCTTCGTCGAGGCCGGGCGCCAAGCCGGTTTCGAACTCACCGAGGATTACAACGGCGAGAAGCAGGAGGGCTTCGGCCCGATGGAGCAGACGGTCCACAAGGGCCGTCGCTGGTCGGCGGCGAACGCGTATCTGAAGCCGGCGCTCCGGCGCCCGAATGTCGATCTCCTCCGCTGCTTCGCCCGCCGGATCGTGATCGAGGAGGGCCGCGCCGTCGGCGTCGAGATCGCGCGCGGCGGCCGGATCGAGACGGTCCGCGCCCGCCGCGAGGTCGTTCTCGCCGCTTCGTCGATCAACTCGCCGAAGCTCCTGATGCTTTCGGGCGTCGGCCCGGCCGCGCATCTCGCCGAGCACGGGATCGCCGTCCTCGCCGACCGGCCGGGCGTCGGCGTCAACCTGCAGGACCACTTGGAGATCTACGTCCAGCAGGCGAGCCTCGAGCCGATCACGCTCTACCGCTACTGGAATCTCCTCGGCAAAGCCTATGTCGGCGCGCGCTGGCTCCTCGCTCAGTCGGGCCCGGGCGCCTCCAACCAGTTCGAGAGCGCCGCGTTCCTACGCTCGAAGCCCGGCGTCGAGTACCCGGACATCCAGTTTCACTTCCTGCCGATCGCGGTGCGCTACGACGGAAAGGCGGCGGCCGAGGGCCACGGTTTCCAGGCCCATGTCGGCCCGATGCGCTCCGCCTCGCGCGGCTCGGTGACGCTGCGGTCGGCCGACCCGAAGGATCCGCCGAGGATCGTCTTCAACTATATGAGCGCGCCCGAGGACTGGGCCGATTTCCGCCATTGCATCCGGCTCACTCGGGAAATCTTCGCGCAGCCCGCCTTCGACCCCTATCGCGGCAAGGAGATCCAACCCGGCGCGGCGGCGCAGAGCGACGACGAGCTCGACGCCGTCATCCGCGACCATGTCGAGAGCGCCTATCATCCCTGCGGAACCT
>CAZPTD010000502.1:0-2604 GCA_964588915.1 uncultured Neomegalonema sp.
CCTCGGCCAGCAGCACGTTCATATGCCCCGGCATACGGCCAGCGACCGGGTGGATGGCGAAACGCACCGTCTTGCCCTGCGCGCGCAAGCGGCTCGTCAGCTCCGAGACCGACGCCTGCGCCTGCGCCTGCGCCATGCCGTAGCCCGGCACGATGATCACCGCGTCCGCATCGGCCAGCGCCTGGCCCACCGCTTCCGCCGAGGTCTCGATCATCTCACCGTCGATGGCCTGCTCGGACGACGTCGCTTCGCCGCCCCAACCGCCGAGGATCACGCTGATGAAGCTGCGGTTCATCGCGCGGCACATGATGTAGGAGAGGATCGCGCCCGAGGAGCCGACGAGCGCGCCGGTGACGATGAGGAGGTCGTTCGAGAGCGTGAAGCCGATCGCCGCCGCCGCCCAGCCCGAATACGAGTTCAGCATCGAGACGACGACCGGCATGTCGGCGCCGCCGATCGCCATCACCAGATGCGCGCCGATGGCGAAGGCGATCACCGTCAGAATGATGAGGTTCTCGACGCCGAAGAGCTTCACCGAGAAGCCGAGATAGGCGACATAGACGAGCGCCAGCGCGATGACGGCCGGCAGCCCGAGCTTCCTCCAATCGCGAGCGCCTTCGCTCCACACCATCCAAACCGCGTAACCGGCCGCGATCGAACCCGCCGCCGCGGCGACGCCGACGATCGGCGAGAGGATGTTCGAGACCGCGCTCTCGCCGGCGGTGTAGATGATCACGAGCGCCAAGCAGATCAGCATGGCGGCGAGGTTCATCGCGTGCCGACGCGGCAGCGTCAGCGCCTTGCCGCTGATCGTGCCGGCGAGCTTGCCGTAGGCGATCACCGAGCCGGTGAAGGTGACCGCGCCGATGAAGACGCCGAGACCGACCTCGACGCGCATGATGTTGAGCTCGACCGTCGATTTATGCAGGAGCTCGCGCGCGAAACCGGCGACCTCGCCGCCCGCCGCCGCGATCGCCGCCTCGATCTCTTCGGCGGTCGGCGCTTCCGGCAGCCCGGCGTGAATCGGCAGGATCCGCGCGAGCTCGAGATCGGCGTTGATCCCGATGAAGACCGCCGCGAGACCGACGAAGCTGTGCAGCGCCGCGACGAGCTGCGGCATGCCGGTCATGGCGACGCGCTGCGCCACGATCGCGCCGATGACGGCGCCGATCGCCACCATCGGCACGAGCACGCCGAAATTGCCGACGCCGGTGTTCATGAAGGTGGCGGCGATGGCGATGGCCATGCCGATCATGCCGAAGATCACGCCGCGCTTGGCGCTCTCCTGGCTCGAGAGGCCGCCGAGGCTGTAGATGAATAGCAAGGCCGCCGCGACATAGGCGGCTGCGATGAAGCCGGTCATGTCGCGCTCCTCAAGATTTCTGGAACATCGCGAGCATCCGGCGGGTCACCAGGAAGCCGCCGACGACGTTGATGGTCGCGATGAGAACGGAGATGGCGGAGAGGACGATCACCACCCAGGTGCTCGAGCCGATCTGAAGGATCGCGCCGAGCACGATGATGCCGGAGATCGCGTTGGTCACCGACATGAGCGGCGTGTGCAGCGCGTGCGTGACGTTCCAGATCACCTGGAAGCCGACGAAGCAGGCGAGAACGAAGACGATGAAATGCTGCATGAAGCTCTCCGGCGCCACCGTGCCGATGAGCAGCATGAAGACGGTGGCGGCGCCGAGCAGCGTCCATTGGCGCCGGCCGACCTGGCGCGCCGTCGCCTCGGCGGCGGCCTTGAGCTCCTCGGGCGTCGGCGCCTTGGGCTTGGCCGTGGTCGGCCGCGCGATCGCGGGCGTCTTCGGCGGCGGCGGCGGAAAGGTGATCTCGCCGTCCTTGATCGCCGTCGCGCCGCGGACGACGTCGTCCTCCATGTCGACGTTGGGCTCGCCGTCCTTCTCCGGCGTCAGATCGTCGAGCATATGGCGCAGATTGGTGCCGTAGAGCTGGCTCGATTGCGACGCCATCCGGCTCGCCAGATCGGTGTAGCCGATGATGGTGACGCCGTTGCCGGTCAGCACCTTCTCGCCCGGCACGGTGAGATCGCAGTTGCCGCCCTGCTCGGCCGCGAGGTCGACGACGACGGAGCCCGGCTTCATCGCCTCGACCATGTCCTCGAGCCAGAGCTTCGGCGCCGGCCGGCCGGGAATGAGGGCGGTGGTGACGACGATGTCGATCTCGGGCGCCTGCTCGCGGAACATGGCGAGCTGCTTCTCGCGAAACTCGGGGCTCGACGGCTTGGCGTAGCCGCCCTCGCCGGAGGCGTCCTCCTCGAAATCGAGCATCAGGAACTCGGCGCCCATCGACTCGATCTGCTCGGCGACTTCCGGACGGACGTCGAAGGCGCGCACGATCGCGCCGAGGCCGCGCGCCGCGCCGATCGCGGCGAGGCCGGCGACGCCCGCGCCGACCACCAGCACCTTGGCCGGCGGCACCTTGCCCGCCGCCGTCACCTGGCCGGTGAAGAAGCGGCCGAAATTGTTGCCCGCCTCGATCACCGCGCGGTAGCCGGCGATGTTGGCCATGGAGCTCAGCGCATCCATCTTCTGGGCGCGGCTGATGCGCGGGACCATATCCATCGCGATGACGCTCGCC
>CAZPTD010000503.1:0-2588 GCA_964588915.1 uncultured Neomegalonema sp.
GCGGTGAAGGCCTCCAGCGTCGGCGGGGTGCGCGCGCCTTCCGCGTGCTCGATCACGCGCGGCTGCGCGCCGTCCATAATGGCGACGCAGGAGTTGGTCGTTCCTAGGTCGATCCCGATTACTTTGGCCATCTGCCCACCTCTCGTTGGCGAATGCGCCGGACGCCGTTCGGCCGATCCAGCGCCTCCCAGACGCGCGCCGCCGCTCTCAGCCGTTCGACGCCCGCCGCTGAAACTTCGGGCGATACGCTCTCGCCCGACGCTCGCGGCGATATAAGTCGCTCTCTCAGCGGTCGCAAGGCGACCGACCGGGGCCGAAGCCCGCATTTTCGCGCCTTCGAGGGCTAGGGCGGAAATGGTTAACGCTTCACTGACGACGCGGCGAAATCATGAGGTTCTCTTAACATGTCGACGGCGCGGCAAGAAGAAGTCAAAGGTTTCCGGATTATTTACGGGGCGCTGTCGCAAGCGGCGCAGCGGGCGCTCGTGGACGAGCTGGCCGCCGTCGCCGCCGAGGCGCCGCTCGTCCGGCCGATGACGCCCTGGGGCAAGCCGATGCGCGTGGGCATGACCAGCGCCGGCGCGGTCGGCTGGACGACGGATCGGCGCGGCTACCGCTACGAGTCGGCCCATCCCGAGACCGGCCGCCCTTGGCCGCCGATCCCGGAGCGGCTGCTCGCGCTCTGGCGCGAGACGACCGGCCTCGAGACGCCGCCGGACAGTTGCCTCGTCAATCATTATCCCGAGGGCGGGCGCATGGGCCTGCATCAGGACAAAGACGAGGCGGATTTCGACATTCCGGTCTTGTCGCTCTCGCTCGGCGATCCTGCCGTGTTCCGGATGGGCGGTCTCGAGCGCAAGGGCCCGACGGAGTCGATCACCCTTCGCTCGGGCGACCTCGTCGTCATCGGCGGCGACGCGCGGCTCGCCTTTCACGGCGTCGACCGGATCAAGTTCGGCGAGAGCGATCTTCTCGCCGCGGCGCCGGTCTTCGGCTCCGGCCGCGTGAACGTGACGTTGCGCCGGGCGGCGCCCGTCTGAGAGCCGTCAGCCCTCAGCGGTCGGAAAGCGCCCGGCTGGCCGCCCGCGCGACAGTCGGGTTCGGGCGGCTACGGGCGGAACATCCGACGTTCCGCTTGGCGGGCGCGAGCGAGGAGCGCCGCGGCCCTACCCGAGCTCCGACAGCGCGAGCGCGGCGGCCTTCCGCATCAAGGTCGGCAACGCGGCTCGATCGAGAGCGTCGCGCGCGACCCAGACGTCGTCCGGCCCCGAGCTCGGCGCCGCCATCTGCGCGGCCCTCAGCGCGAGCCGCAGATGAAAATGCGTGAACGTGTGCCGCGCCTCCGCCTCGACCGCGCGCCAGGCCGCGTCGAAGGGCGCGGCGGCGGCGATCTCGGCCTCGGAAGGCGGCGCCTCGGCCCAATCCGTGCCGGGAAAGCCGAGCATGCCGCCCAAAAGGCCTTTGTCCGGCCGACGGCGCAACAACAGCCGCTCCTCGGCGTCGAGCGCGACGAAGGCGACGCCGCTTCGCGTCGGCTTCGGCGCCTTCGGGCGCTTGCGCGGCAGCTCGAGCTCCAGCCCGGCGCGGCGACCGGCGCAATCGCCGCGCCAAGGGCAGAGCCCGCAGGCCGGCTTCTTCGGCGTGCAGATCGTCGCGCCGAGATCCATCATCGCCTGCGCGAAATCGCCGGGGCGGCGCTCCGGCGTCATCGCTTCGGCCCGCGGCCGGATCTCCGGCTTCGCGTCCGGCAGCGGCGTCTCGATCGCGTAGAGCCGGGCGATGACGCGCTCGTAGTTGCCGTCGACCGGCGTCGCGCGCCGATCGAAGGCGATCGCCGCCACCGCGGCCGCCGTGTAGGGGCCGACGCCCGGCAGCTTGACGAGCGCCGCCTCCTCGCTCGGAAAGACGCCGCCATGGCGCTCGAGGACGGCGCGGGCGCAGGCGTGCATGTTGCGCGCGCGGGCGTAGTAGCCGAGCCCGGCCCAGGCGGCGAGCACCGCGTCGCGATCCGCCGCCGCGAGGTCCCGCACCGTCGGCCACCTCTCGATGAAGCGCCGGAAATAGGCGCCGACGGTCGCGACCGTCGTCTGCAGCAGCATCACCTCGGAAAGCCAGACGGCGTAGGGATCGGCCCGTCGGCCCGCGCCCGGCGGCGCGCGCCAGGGCAGCGCCCGCGCGTGGCGATCGTACCAGTCGAGCAGCGCCGCCGCCTGGCGCGCGCCGAAAACGCGCTCCGCCGGCGCGGCGTCCGCCTGCCGCCGATTAGACGCGCGCATGGCTTGCAATTTTAGAACAAAGCATGTACTTATGCGCCGAATGCTTGTGCAACGCGCCGGCTTGGCCCAGCTTTCGGGTCGAGCGCCGGCAGGGTAGAGGGAGTCGCGGCGCAATGGAGCCGCAAATGGTCGACCGGACAAGCGGTGATGACGACGCAGGAGCGGCGGGCGGCCGCTCGCGTCCTCAGCGAACCGACGCGAGCAAACCGGGCGCGAAGCCGTTGCGCGGCGCGTCGAGCAAATCTGCGGCGCGGCCGGCGGCGGCGCGCGCCGCGGCGAAGGCGAAAGGCGCCGCGGGCGACGTTGCGGCGC
>CAZPTD010000504.1:0-2581 GCA_964588915.1 uncultured Neomegalonema sp.
TCTCGATCGAGCAGATGATGATGGCGTTGTCGCGCCTGTCGCGCACCACCTCCATCTCGAACTCTTTCCAGCCGATCAGGCTCTCGTCGATCAGGATCTGGCGGGCGGGCGAGGCGTCGAGGCCGGAGCGGCAGACCTGCTCATACTCCTCGCGGTTATAGGCGACGCCGCCGCCGGTGCCGCCGAGCGTATACGCGGTCCGTATGATCGCCGGCAGGCCGATCTCGTCGAGCGCGGCGAGCGCCTCGCCCATGTTGTTCGCGATCGCCGCCCGCGGGCTCTCGAGGCCGATCTCGTCCATGGCGACGCGGAATTTGTGCCGATCCTCGGCGCGCTCGATCGCGGCGCGGTCGGCGCCGATGAGCTCGACCGCGTATTTGGCGAGAACGCCCTTGTCGTCGAGCTCGATCGCGGCGTTGAGCGCGGTCTGGCCGCCCATCGTCGGCAGGAGCGCGAAGCCGCCGGGCGCCTGCTCGCGCTCATGCGCGATGATCTTCTCGAGGGCCTCGGCGATGATCGGCTCGATATAGGTGGCGTCGGCGAGCTCCGGATCTGTCATGATCGTCGCCGGGTTGGAGTTGACGAGGACGACGCGGTAGCCCTCCTCCATCAGCGCCTTGACCGCCTGAGTGCCGGAATAGTCGAACTCGCAGGCCTGGCCGATGACGATCGGTCCGGCGCCGATGATCATGATCGTGTCGAGATCCTGGCGTTTCGGCATGGCGAGACTTTCCGCGCGGCGCGCTGAGCGCAAATCTCCGCGCTTGTAGCCGTTTCGCGCTGCGGCGCAAGCGGGAGCCGCCGGATCGACCGATCGCGCCGGGCTGGCGGCGCGCCCGGTTTATCGCTAATTTCATCTCGCCGGCCGCTCGGCGCATCGGAGCGCGAAAGACGCGCGGGACCAAGCGGCCGATCGGAGCGAAGCATGAGCTACTGGACGGAGCGCCCAGACGACGAGAAGAAGAGCGATTCGATCAACGAGATCGTGTTCGTGGCGCTCGAGGTCTTGTTCGGCCTCGCCGTTCTCGCGGGCTGCGTCGTGTTGACGGCGGCGATCACGCAGTATTTCGGTCATTGAACGCGCGCCGTTCCGCGCTCCGCCGATCGCGGAGAACTCGGAAGCTCGTCGGTCGTGTCGCCGCGCCGCGCGCCGCTCGGCGATCTTGCGGGTCCCGCGCAAGCGCGGCCGCGGAATGACGGGCTGGCTTCACTCAGGCGCTTCGGTCGAAAAACCGATCTCCGCGTACCACTTCGCGTAGTCGCGGATCTCTTCGTCCGACAGATCCGCCGCGAGCGGAGACATGATCTCGTTCTCGCGCTGGCCGAGCCGGAAGGCTTTCAGCTGCGTCTCGATGTAGATCCGGCTCTCGCCGGCGAGATGCGGCGCCTCGGGCAGGAGCGCGATTCCGTCCGCGCCGTGACAGGCGACGCAGAGCCCGGGCGCGTTCTCGGGCGCCCAGCCCGCAGGCGGCGTCGCGACCGGCGCGAAGGACGCGTAGTGGGCCGCGACGTCGGCGATGTCCTGATCGCTCAAGTTCCGAGCCACCACGGTCATCATCTCGTGCTCGCGCGCGCCGCTCCGGAAAGCGGCGAGCTGATCGGCGATATAGTCGAAGCTCTCGCCGCCGATATGCGGCGCGATCGGAATGGTGGCGACGCCGTCGCCGCCATGGCAGGTGCGGCACTGGCCGATCTTGCGGCGCCCGTCGGCGAGGACGGGCTCGGGCCAGGCGCTCTCGCCCGCCGCGGCCGCGCCGTCTCCCGCGTTCTGGGCGTCCGCGCCGAACTCGGCGAGCGTCAGCCCGCCGAGAAGGCCCGCCGCGGCGGCGGCGACGACAATGCGCATCCGCCGCCTACTCCGACGGCTCTTCGTAGGAGATGCGGTAGACGGCGCCGACGAGGTCGTCCGACACCAGGATCGAGCCGTCGCGCAGCATCGCGACGTCGACCGGACGGCCGAAATACTCGCCGTTCTCGGCGAGCCAGCCCTCGGCGAACGGCACGGTCGGCCCGGTGACGTTCCCTTCCTCGTCGACCGGCGTGAACATCACGCGGGCGCCGACCGGCTCGGTGCGGTTCCAGGAGCCGTGCTGCGCCGAGAAGATGCCGCCCTGATACTCCTCAGGGAACATGTCGCCGGTGTAGAAGATCATGCCGAGATCGGCCGCGTGCGCGATGGTCTCGACCACCGGATGCGTCACCTCGACCGTGACTTCCTGGCCGCGATACTCGTTGGTGCGCACCTGGCCGCCGCCATACCATGGGAAGCCAAAATGCTGCCCGGCCGCCGTCTGACGGGTGATCTCGCCCGGCGGAATGTCGTCGCCCATGCCGTCGACCTGGTTGGCGGTGAACCAGAGCTCGCCGGTCGCCGGATGGAAGTCGTGCCCGACCGAGTTGCGGATGCCGTAGGTGTAGACCTCGCGGCCGGCGCCGTCGGTGTTCATGCGGATCATGCCGCCGATGCCGAGCTCGTTGTAAAGCTCGAGCTTCTCCGGCGGCGAGACGTTGAAGGGCTGTCCGAGCGAGATGTAGAGCATGCCGTCCGGCCCGACGCGGCAGACCCGCGCGGTGTGGTTGA
>CAZPTD010000505.1:0-2565 GCA_964588915.1 uncultured Neomegalonema sp.
GGAACCCGGCCCGAGCCGGCGGTGGCGGTGCCGAGGGCGAAGGAGACGATCCCGCGCGCCGTCGCCACCGCCGAGCCCGAGGACGAGCCGCCGGGGACGATCGCCGGATCGAGCGCGTTCTTCGGCGGCGGATAGGGGGAGCGGACGCCGACGAGGCCGGTGGCGAACTGGTCGAGATTGGTCTTGCCGATCGGGATCGCGCCGGCGCGGCGGAGCTGGGCGACGACGAAGGCGTCGGCCTCCGCCTCATAGGCGTAGGCCGGGCAGGCGGCGGTGGTCGGCGCGCCGGCGAGGTCGATATTGTCCTTGATCGCGAACGGGACGCCCCAGAGCGGCGTCGCCGTCGGGTCGAAGGCCGGCAGCGCCTCGGCCTCGGCGACGGCTTCCGACTTCGGCCGGAGATGGATGAAGATCCCGGGATCGCCGGCCGCCTCGATCCGCCGATAGGCCTCGGCGACGATCTCCGCCGGGCGCGCGCCGGACGCATAGGCCGCATGCAGCGCGCCGATGTCGAAGCTCAGCCGGCCGAAGTCGCCGCTCATGCCTGTTTCCTCTTTCGCGTCCAAGATGCGCGCCGAGCGCTCCCGCTGGATCAATACGACGCAACCGTCGTCTGACCAAACGAATGGACGCCGCCCTCCGCGTCGAGGACGCGCGATCCGGCGCGAAAACCGCGTCGCTCGGGGCGCCGCCGATCCTCGCGGGACCGGCGGCGCGATCGAGCGGTCAGGGGCGCCGCGCCGTCACCATCCAGGAGCTCGACGCGAGATAGACGCCGCTCTCGTCCGCATAGGGCGCGAGCGCCGCGGTCAGATCGCCGACAAGCGCCGCGTGGCGCTCCGTCGCGAGGTCTCCGGCTTCACGGTAGATCTCGCCGGCCGGGCCGAGCGCGAGCTGGAAGCCGATCGCGTCCTCGACGTCGTCGCCGACCCGGATCGGCGCGTCGACGCGCTCGAAGGCGACGTTGTCGAAGCCGGCGCTCGCGAGCTGCGCGCGCACGAGGCCTTCGTCGGCCATCGAGAACGGGCCCGGGCCGCAGCTCCGCCCGTCGTCGCTCGGCTCGGGCAGATGCCGGAGCGCGACGTCCTTGGCGAGCTTCAGCCACGGATTGTCCTCGATCCGCCGCCAGACGATCATCGTCATCGCGCCGCCGGGCTTGAGGGCGCGGCCGATATTGCGCAGCGCCGCCACGGGATTGGCGAAGAACATCGTGCCGAAGCGCGAGAAGACGTGGTCGAATTTCGGCTCGAAGGGCGCGGTCTCGACATCGGCCTGGACGAAGTGAACGTCGAGATCCGGCGTCATCTCGGCGTCGCGTCGGGCGATGTCGAGAAAGCCGCGCACGCAGTCGACGCCGACGACGCAGCCCGTGGGCGCGACGCGGCTCGCGAGCTGGATCGCGGTGTCGCCGAAGCCGCAGCCGACATCGAGCACATGGTCGCCGCGCTTGACCGCGAGCCGCGGAAAGATCGCTTCGGAGTGCTTGCCGAGGCCGCCGACGAGCACATGGCGGTACTTGGTGAACTTCGGCTCCAGGATCTCGTTCCAGAACTGAACGAGCTCCGAGTCGCTCTTGGCGTGTTGGTCGAGGGCCATCTTCGTCTCCATTTGTGTCGCATCGGTTGTCGACGGTTGGAGACTGCGCGATCGGCGTCAAAAGCCTGTGAGCCGGAGCGCGCGCGTTCTGGGACGGCGTCTATCGGCGGCGTTATTTCTGCGTTAAATCGAAGGAAATCAGCGCGAAGAGGCGGCGGATGGCGCTCATTCAGGTTCGAACGCTCGGCGGGTTCGACGCGGCGGCGGCCGGCCGGCCGCTCCGCTTCGCCACGCGCAAGGCGGCGCTCCTCTTCGCGTTCCTCGCGCTCCGCGCCGGCGCCGAGTCGCCGCGCGCGCGGCTCGCCGCCCTGCTTTGGAGCGACCGCGGCGAGGAGCAGGCCCGCGGCAGCCTGCGCCAGGCGCTTTTCGCGATCCGAAAGACGCTCGAGGACGCCGGCGCGCCGGCGCTCCGGGCGAGCCAGGACGGCGCGGCGCTCGATCGCGCGTTGGTCGACGTCGACGCGGTCGAGGCCGAGGCGCTCGCCGACGCGAGAGACGCGCCCGAGCTGAGGCGGCTGCTCGCGCTCTACGCCGGTCCGCTCCTCGACGGCGCCGATTGCGTCGACGCCGCCTTCGACGACTGGCTCCTTCCGGCGCGGGCGGCGCTCGAGCGGCGGGCGCTCGCCGCGCTCCGCCGGCTCGTCGCGATCGAGCGCGGCGCGGGCGATCTCGCGGCGGCGCTGGCGACGGCCGAGAAGATCTGCGCGCTCGACCCGGCCTGCGAGGAGACGCATCGCGCGGCGATCGAGATGATCGCCGCCGGCGGCGACCGCGCCGGCGCGCTCCGGCTCTTCGAGCGCCACCGCGACGCGCTGGCGCGCGATCTCGGCGCCGCGCCGGCGGCCGAGACGGTCGCGCTCGCGGAGGGGCTGCGGCGCGGCGCGCTCGTCTCTTCGCCGCCCGCGGACGCGGACGCCGCCGCGCCCGATCCGCTCTCGGCGCCGGCGCCGCGGCCGCCCGCCGTCCAGC
>CAZPTD010000506.1:0-2549 GCA_964588915.1 uncultured Neomegalonema sp.
GCGGCGCTCGCGCTCCTCGTCGCGCCGCTCCTTCGCGGCGCAGGCGTCGAGATAAGCATCGACGCCGCTCTCTTCGTCAGCGAGGTTCGGACCGAAATCGGGATCCGCGAGGAGATCCTGCGCTTCCTCCAGTCGCCGCCCGGCCCGCGCGAGCCGCTCGTCGGCGCGATCAGCTGCGCGCCAGCGCTGCGTCTCGATCTTTAGGATGCGCGCCTCTTCGAATTTATCGCGGCGCTCGTAGATCATCTCGCCGAGAGGTTCGACACGCAGAAGCGCTTCATGCGCGACCTCATAGGCGGCGCCCGCCTCGCCGCGACTACGCGTGAGCAGCCTTTGCTCGACCAGCGCGTCGGCGAGCGGCTTCAGATCCGCCCGAGCGTCGACGAAGAGCTCCATCTCCGTTGCGACCAACCGTTTGGCCGCGCCCTCTCCGCCGGCGGTCGGATCCCAGGTCGCCAGCTTCGGAATGAAAAGGCGCTTCAGCTCATCCGTATGCGCGTCGACTGATCGGCATGCGGCGCCCACCGCGTCGCCGACCGAGAGCTCGATGAAGGAGCGCGCATCCTCGGGCGCAAGGTCGATCCGACCGTCTTTTGCGCGGCGGTAGGCGACCATACGCTGCAGCGCCAGCGCCAGTATCGGCAACGCGTCGCCGATTTCCGAGACGCTTTCCGCCGCCGCTTCGGCCAACGCATCCACGAGCTTCGGATCGAGTTCGAGTTTCCAGCCGACGCGCCGCGCCGCCTCGGCCGGGCCGGCGATCACGTCGCGAAACCGGGCGGCGGGCAGACGATTGAGCCGGAAGCTCGGCGCGATCGCTTCCGGCGGCAGGCCGGCGCGCGTCAGGCGGTCGAGCGTCGTATCGATGCTGTCGTCGCGCGCAGTCAGGACGATGCGGATGTCGAGATCCTTCGGCGCGGAGAGCAGCGCCGAGACGAGGCGGCCGAACTCTTCGTCCTCGCTCTCGGAGAGCGATGCGATCTCCTCGGCTTGGTCGACGCCGAGCAGCAGCGCGCGACGGCCGCTCGCGCCCGCGTCCTGGTCCGCGATGTCGGCGAGCAGGCCGAGCAGATCCGCTTCGACGCGGCGCTCGATCTCGTGGCGCGACAGCCCGAGCAAATTGGCGCGGTCGTCGAAAAGGCCAGCAGCAAAGCCCCATTCCCGACTCCAGATCGCGCCCTGCGCCGCCCGAATGATCGCGAGCGGCGTGAACGCCGCGTGCTGGCGCAGCCGTCCCCAGAGGCCTGCGCGCAGGAAGGACGATTTGCCGGCGCCCGACGGCGCCTGGATGACGAGCGCCCGCGCCGTCACGCTCGCCTTCATCGCCTCGAGCACGGTCAGCCCGTCGCGGATCTCGATGTCGCGCCCGCAGAAGATCGCCTCGTCGCCTTCCTGGAGCGCGGCGAGGCCTGGATACGGACCATCCGGCGTCGGCGTCCATTCGAAGCTGTTCGGCGCGACGCCGAGATCGCGGAGCGTATCGGCGAGGCTCTCGACCTGCTTTGCGTTGAGCAGCGCGACGCCGGTGCTCTCGTCGATCGGCGAGACGAACTCGAAGCTGCGGACCGGCGGTTGGTCGATCGCCTCGATTTGCCGCGCGAGCGCGTCGAGCGGCAGCGCCTGCTCGAGCCGATCGTCACCGGGCGAGACGTCGCCAAGCGTCGCGACGAGAATGCGGCCCTTCGCGGCGCGGAGCTCCTTGTAGCAGAACGATTTCGGGTCGAGCGACATTTCGGAGGCGAGGAACAGCATCGCCTGCGCCAGTTCCGCCTCGCGCAGGAGCTTCTCGGCCCAGTCGTCGCCGAGGCGCAAGTGATCGCGGTCGACGAAGATGTCGTCTGGCGACCAGCCGCGCTCCTGGATCAGCCAATGGCGAACGGCGAAAGCGTAGGCCTGCTCCTCGCGCTTGTAGCTGATGAACAACCGCGCCATAGCGCCGCCCCCTGTCGCGTGGTTCTCGGTCTAATCGCCTATAGCGCGAAATCCCGCGACGATCGAGCGACTGCGGCGGCGTCAGAGATCGGCTGGCTTAGCCGGCAAGCGGCCGCCGCCCCGCGCCGCGGGCGCGCGACGGCTTGCGGTGCGCCCGAAGGCGAACGCGCAGTGGATCCGACCGCGACGGCGCGGGCGGCTCACTCTCAGCACCTGAGTCCGACTCCGCCGCTTCTGTCTCCGCGCGCTCTTTCGCCTGCCGCTCCTTTCGCAGCCGCGCGCCCTCCGGATCGCGTTGGCTCGGCGCGAGGTAGCAGCGCTCGTCGAGCGGTTTCTTCAAGCAGCGCGAGACATCGGGCAGCTTCGCGCGCTGCGCGTCGGTCAGCATGTCGCGCAGGGCGGCGAAGAGATCGTCGGGCGCGTCCTGCATCAGGAGATCGGCCTTGTCGCCGTCGCTGCGCCGGCCGACGCCGCAATCGAGCGCCGCGGCGATCGCGAGCGGCGGATCCTCGGCTATCACGGCCGAGCGCGAGACGTCCCACAGCCGCGCCGTCGCGTCCCGGCCGCCGGTCAGGACCCTGGCGCCGTCCGGGGCGAAGGCGACGCTCGCGATCCAG
>CAZPTD010000507.1:0-2549 GCA_964588915.1 uncultured Neomegalonema sp.
GCGTCCGGATTGCGCTTCTGCGGCATGATCGAGGAGCCGGTCGAGAAGCCGTCGGAGATGGTGACGAAGCGGAACTGCGCCGAGCACCAGATGACGATCTCCTCGGCCAGCCGCGAGAGATGCGTCGCGAGGATGGTCGCCGCCGAGAGGTACTCCAAGGCGAAATCGCGCGCGGAGACGCTGTCGATCGAGTTGGCCGTCGGCCGGTCGAAGCCGAGCGCGCTCGCCGTCTTGTCGCGGTCGATCGGAAAGGGCGTGCCGGCGAGCGCCGCCGCGCCGAGCGGGCATTCGTTGAGCCGCGCCCGCGCGTCGCCAAGCCGGCCGCGATCGCGGGCGAACATCTCGACATAGGCGAGCATATGGTGGCCCCAGGTCACCGGCTGCGCGGATTGGAGATGCGTGAAGCCGGGCATGACCGCGTCGGCGCCGGCCTCGGCCTGGTCGAGAAGCGCGTCCGTGAGCGCGTCGATCTGGTCGAGCTGCTCGTCGATCCGCGTCCGGATCCAGAGCCGGAAATCGGTGGCGACCTGGTCGTTGCGCGAGCGCGCGGTGTGCAGCCGTCCGGCCGCCGCGCCGATGAGCGCCTTCAGCCGCGCCTCGACATTCATGTGGATGTCCTCGAGCGCGCGGTCGAAGCCGAACTCGCCGCGCGTGATCTCGCCGAGCGTCTGGTCGAGCCCCTCGAGAATGGCGTCGCGATCGGCCTCGGAGATCACGCCGACCGCCGCCAGCATCTGCGCATGCGCCTTGGATCCGGCGACGTCCTCGCGCGCGAGCCGCCGGTCGAAGCCGATCGAGGCGTTGATCTCCTCCATGATGTGATCGGGCCGTGAGCTGAAACGCCCGCCCCACATCTGGTTGGCTCGGATGTCGTCGTTATCTGATGGCATGGGGTGGAGACTCGCGTCGAAGATAGGATTTCAAGAGGCGGCGGATGACGGATCTAGATTATGGCGGCGCGCACGTCGAGGAGCAGCAATCGACCTATGATCGGTCAATTCTGAAATTGGTCGGCGCCGCCGCTCTCTTCGCCGTGATCGGGACGGCGTTGCTGGATTGCGCCGCCAGCGCGCAGGAGCGGGCCGACGCCGCGGCCGACCAGTCCGCTCAGGAGACGACCGAGGAGGTCGCCCGAGAGACGGAGGAGAACGCCGCGCCTGCCTACAGCCCGGCCGAGGCGCTGGCGAGCGTGCGCATCGGACGAATGCGCGGCTGGAGCTTCCACGACGCGCCGCGGACGCCCGAGCCGGTCGCCTATTTCGGGCCCGAGGGCGAGCTGCGCGACTTCCGCGAGTTCGAGGGCAAGGTCGTACTCGTGAATTTTTGGGCGCTCTGGTGCCCGCCCTGCCTGACCGAGCTGCCTTCGATCGACCGTTTGGCCGCCGAGATGTCGGAGCGGCTCGGCGAGGACGTCGTCGTCGTCGCGGTCAATGTCGATCGCGGCGACGCCGCCCGGCCGCTCAACTTCCTCGCGGCGAACGGCCTCGACAGCGTCGTCTTTCTGCATGATCCGGTCCTCGCGGCGCTGCAGAAGCTGAACGTCGCGCAGATGCCGACGACGCTGCTCCTCGATCGCCGCGGCGACGAGATCGGCCGCTTCGTCGGCCCGGCCGAATGGGACGCCGCCGAGGCGGTGTTGCTTTTGGAGCGGGCGGCGGAGTTGCCTTAGCGCCCCGTCGCGACGAGGTCGAACTCCACCGCGATGTCGTCGCCGATATCGACGAAGAGACCGTTGTCGCCGACCTCGAAGTCGAACCGGTTGAAGGCGAGCCGCCCGACCGCCCGGGCGCGGCCTTGCTCGATCTCGATGTTGAGCGGAATTCGGAACTCCCGAGAAATCCCCTTGATCGTCAGGACGCCGGTCGCGAGATAGACGTCGCCGCTCTGCGGCTCGAGGCGCCGCAGCTCGTAGCGCGCCTCGGGGTGGCGCTCGGTGTCGAACCAGACGTCGCCCTGGACGAAGCTCGTCCGAAAGCCGTCTTCGAGCTCGACGCTGTCGGTGCGGATCTCCAGGATCAGCGTCGCGCGGTCCGGGCGGTCGCGGTCGAAGACGCCGCGGCCCGAGAAGCGCTCGAAGACGCCGGACTTCGCCTCGCCGTCCTCGAGATATTCGAAACGGATGACGCTCTCGTCCGGATCGATGCGCCAGATCTCGGCGGCGGCGGGCGCCGCGGCGCAAAGGATCGCCGCTGCGGCGAGCGCGGATGGAAGCCAGGGCATGTCGTGATCTCCGCTCAGCAATGCTCACCGAACGAGGTCGGGGCTTTGCCGGCGGCTTCAACGCCGCGCACGATTTTGTGCGCGGCGATCAGGTCGCGGAGGGCGCGTCTCAGCGCGCCCAGGACGGGCGGAGCAGCCGCGTGACATGGCCCATCTTGCGGCCCTCGCGCGCCTCGGCCTTGCCGTAGAGATGGAGCGAAAGGTCGGGATTGGCGGCGATCTCGGCCCAATCCGCCGCCTCACGGCCGAGGAGGTTGGTCATCACCGCGTCCGAATGCCGGGCCGGACCGCCGAGCGGCCAGCCGCAGACCGCGCGGATATGCTGCTCG
>CAZPTD010000508.1:0-2544 GCA_964588915.1 uncultured Neomegalonema sp.
CGCGTGGAGGCGTCGCCCGTCCGCAATCGACCGCGCGCGGTCTATTGGCGCTTTTCCAATCAGGCGGACGTCGTTTATGCGTCGTTCATGTTTGAATCGTCGTATGGCGAAGGCGTCTCGGCCGAGACTTGGGAGTTCCGTCTCAGCCAGGAGCCGGCGCGGCTCTGGACGGCGCTCGCCGACACCAACCGCCTCTTCGAGGCGCTCGAATATCCGCGCTACGCGTTGACGGAGGAGGCCGATCCGTCGACGGGCGCGCGGCGCATGGTCGCGCGCGGCGGCCAGGGCTCGCGCGGCGTCGAGTGGATCGAGCGTCCGTTCGAATGGGCGACCGGCCAGTGGTGGCGCATGGTCAGGCGCTACACCAAGGGGCCGATGGCGCGGCTCGAGGCGACGCTCTATCTGCGCCGCTCGGCCGGCGGCGGCTCGATCGCGCAGTATTCGCTTTCCGCCGAGGCCGCGGGCGTTCTCGGCCGGACGCTGCTCTCCTCGGGATATCTGCGTCGGCTCGGCGACCTCTTCATGCGCCGGGCCGAGGAGGCGGACGATTATCTCGCCGGCCGCGCCGACCGGCCCTTCGCGCTCAAGCCGCCGATGCTGCCGCGCGAGACCCTGGCGGCGATCGACGCGCGCGCCGAGGAGGCGGCCGGCTTCGCCGACGTCCAGTCCGATCCGATCTTCGCCGCCATCGTGCGGCTTCTGAAGACGGGATCCGAGAGCGAGATCGCCGAGATTCGGCCGCGGGCGTTGGCCAAGCGGCTCGGCCGGCCGGCCGCGGCGGCGATGGAGGCGTGCCTGGCCGCCGCCGAGATCGGGCTCCTGCGGCGGCGCTTCACGCCGATTTGCCCGTCCTGCCGCCGCCCGAGCGTCGGCGCCGACAGCCTGGCCGCGCTCGAGCCGACCGCCCTTTGCCTCTCGGACAAGCGGCCGTTCGCGGTCGATCTGGCGCAGAATGTCGAGCTCAGCTTCCGCGCCGCGCCGGATCTGCGCGGCGCGCCGATCGGCGGCTACTGCCTCTCCGGGCCGCTGACGAGCCCGCATATCGTGCTCCAGCAGGAGCTCGAGCCGGGCGAGCGGCGGGCGATGCCGTTTCATCCGCCCTTCGGCGGCTACCGGTTCCGCGTCGAGACCGACACCGGCGAGTCGCCGGGCGGGCGCGGTCCATGGAGCGCGGCGCTCGATCTGACCGACGGGCCGGCGCCGACGCTGCTCGCGCTCGACGACAGCGTCGCCATCGGCGGCGCGCCGCCCGACCAGGCGCTCGTGCTCGAGAACCATGCCGGCCGCGCGCTGCGTTTCATCCTCGAGGTCCGCGCCTGGCGCGGCGACGCGGCGAGCGCCGCCTCGGCCGTCCTCACCGAGGGGTATCGGCGGGCGTTCCCGATCGACGCGCCGAGCGCGCCCTTGCCCGCGGGCCGCGCCTATGCGGTCGCTTTCCTCGCCAACGCCGGCATGCCGCTGCGCGAGGCGCTCGGGCCGGGCGAGGCGGCGCGCCGTTTCGCGCTCCTCCTGCGCTCGGCCGCGGAGCTCGCGCGCGCCGACGCCGGCGTCCTGCTGCGCCGCGGCGCGGAGGCGGGCGTCGGGCTCTTCGCGAGCGCCGGGGCGGCGGCCGCCTTCGCGACCGCTTTGCGCGAGGCGGCGCGGGCGATCCTGTCCGGACGGCACGCGGCGCCGGCGCTCGCCGAGGCGGAGCCGCCGGGGTTCGACGCGCCGCCGCAGCCGCCGGCGCTCGGGCTCTCGGTCGGCATCGACGAGGGCGCGATCGTCCTGATCGACACGGGCGCCGGCGCCGACGCCGCGGGGCCGGGACTTGCGCGCGCCGAGGCGCTGGCCTCGGCCGCGGGGCGGGACGGGCTCCTCGTCTGCGCCGAGGCGGCGGCGGCCCCCGAGGCGGCCGGGCTCTGGCCGAGCGCGGGCGACGAGGTCGAGGTCGCGCTCGACGCGGAGAGCGCGCCGGTGACGGCGGTGCGGTTTCTCTGAGCCTGCGCGGCGCGGGATTTGCTCGGGCCGAGCGAGCCGCGGCGGCGGAACGGGAAGAGGAACAGGGGAGAGGCGCATGCGGATCGAGGACGCGATCTGGGGACGCGCGGGCGAGACGGCGCGGGGCGAAGAGGATCTCTCGCCGCCGCGGCCGGCGCTCGGGGCGGCGGCGGCCTGCGTGATCGCGGCGCGGGAGGGCGCGCCGGAGGGCGAGGACGGGCCGCTCTTTCGGATCGCCGGGCGCGGCGACGGGCCGAGCGCGATCGTCGCGCGGCTGCGCGCCTTCGCGGCGCTGAGCGAGGCGCGGGCGCGCGACGGCGCGCGCCTCGTCCGGATCGACGCCGCCTACGGGCTCGAGGACGGCGCGCTCGTGCTCGAGGCGGGCGACGGGCGGCGGCTTTGGGCGGCGGCGCTCGGCGCCGCGATCCGGTCCGTCGGCGGCCTCTGGGCGCTCGTCATCGACGGGCCTTCCGCCGGATCGGCTCCGGGCGGCGCTTCGGGGCGGCGGACCCTGGCGGTCGCGCTGCGGGCGCCGACCACGATGGCTGTGACCCGCGCCTTGTT
>CAZPTD010000509.1:0-2534 GCA_964588915.1 uncultured Neomegalonema sp.
GGGTGATCTCCGAGATCTCCTGGACGCGGTTGTCGCTGTTCTTCGAGGAGCCGCGGCAGAGCTGGAGATAGTCCACGATCAGGAGATCGAGCCCGTTCTGGCGCTTGAGGCGGCGGGCGCGGGCGGCGAGCGTCGAGATCGGCAGCGCCGGCGTGTCGTCGATATAGAGCGGCGCGCTTTCCAGGCGCTGCGCGGTCTCGGCCAAGCGACGGAACTCCTCCTCGTCGAGATCGCCGCGGCGGATCTTGTCGCTGAAGATCTCGGCCTGCTCGGCGAGGATCCGGCTCGCCAGCTGCTCGGCCGACATTTAGAGCGAGAAGAAGCCGACGCGGCCGCCCGAGAGCGCGACGCGCTGCCCGTGCTCGTCCTCGCCCTCCTCGAAGGCGGCGGCGATGTTGTAGGCGATATTGGTCACCAGCGCGGTCTTGCCCATCGACGGGCGGCCGGCGATGATCAAGAGGTCGGAGGTGTGAAATCCGCCGAGCTTCTCGTCCATGTCGCGCAGGCCCGAGGAGACGCCGGCGAGACCGCCGTCGCGCTGATAGGCGGCGTTGGCGACGTTGACCGCCTCGAAAATCGCCTTCGAGAAGGGCTGGAAGCCGCCTTCGCTGCGGCCGCTTTCGGCCAGGCTGTAGAGGCTCTCTTCGGCCGAGGCGATCTGGTCGAGCGGCGCGGCGTCGTCGGAGATGTCGAGGGCTCGGCGCACGACGATCTCGCCGATCTCGGCCAATTTCCGCTTGAGCGCGAGGTCGTAGATCGTCTGGGCGTAGTCGCGCACGCCGAAGATGTCGACGGCGGCCTCGGTCAGATTGACGAGATACTGCGCGCCGCCGAGCTCTTTCAGCCCGAGATCATTGGCGAGCGCGTTCTTGATCGTGATGGGCGAGGCGATGCGCTGCTCCATCACGCGTTTTAGGACCATTTGATAAATGCGGCCATGGACCGGATCGAAGAAATGCTCCGGTTGAAGAAAAGAAATCTGGTCCGCGCCTTCGTTATTGATCATAAGCGCGCCCAAAAGCGCCTGCTCGACTTCAATGTCATGCGGCAGGCTGCGTCCGGCGGCGCGTTCGCCGTCCAGCATATTCGTGCTCCCTTGTTCCGCCCGCAATGCGTACGCCGCATTTCGGTTCTCCCAGTTCGAGCGGTAACAAATTCAGCGGCGATAGACTAGACTTGACTTTTCGCTCTATTAATCAGTTGTGAAGTAAATGTGCATAGTTTGCTTGATCCACAAGCGCGTATTTTTGTGGATTGCGGGAAAAAACCGGTCTTGCCTGTGGGAAACTTCTTGGATGGCGCCGGTTTCTAACCTGGTTTAGTTCGAACGATCTCGGCCGGCGCCGGGACGCAAAAAACCGCGCCGAAAGGGCGCGGCTTCCGCATGCGGCGCGTCTGCGCGCGTCACTCCTTGCGCGGCGCCTCGGTTTCGGCGTCGGCCTCCGCCTCGCTCGCGTCGCCGGCCTCGCCTTCCGCTTCGGCTTCGGCCTGATCCTCCTCGAAGCGCCCGACATCCTCGAAGAGCGCGGCGACGTCGAGATCCTCGGCCGCCTCCTCCTCGGCGCGCAGCTCGGCGATCGACTTGCCGGCGGCTTGGATCTCCGCTTCGTCCTGCGTCCGCGCGACGTTGAGCTTGATCGTCGCGGTCACCTCCGGATGGAGAAGGACGCGCACCTCGTGCAGCCCGAGCTCCTTCACCGGACGCGCGAGTTCGAATTGCCGGCGGTCGATCGTGAAGCCGCCGGCCTCGGCCGCGTCGGCGGCGTCGCGGGCGGTGACCGAGCCGTAGAGGTTGCCGGCTTCGGAGGCGGAGCGGATCACGACGAAGCTCTCGCCGTCGAGCTTCTCGGCCACCGCCTCGGCCTCTTTCTTGAGCTCGAGATTGCGCGCCTCGAGCTGAGCGCGCTCGGTCTCGAAGCGCTTCATGTTCTCGGGCGTCGCGCGCAGCGCCTTACGCTGCGGCAAGAGGAAATTGCGGGCGTAGCCGTCCTTGACGCGGACGACGTCGCCCATCTGGCCGAGCTTCTCGACTCTCTGAAGCAGTACGACTTCCATCTCGGCGGCTCCTAGCGCAGCACGTAAGGCAGAAGCGCGAGAAAGCGGGCGCGCTTGATCGCTTTTGCGAGCTCGCGCTGCTTCTTGGCGCTGACGGCGGTGATCCGGCTCGGCACGATCTTGCCGCGCTCCGAGATGTAGCGCTGCAGGAGACGGATGTCCTTATAGTCGATCCGGGGCGCATTATTGCCCGAAAAGGGGCAGGTTTTCCGGCGCCTGAAGAAGGGCCGCCGTGTTGCGGTTTGTGGAATGCGGTCTGCCACGATGTTGGTATCCTCTTAGATCTGATCTCGCTCGGAATGCGGTCGGCGATAGGGCTGAGCTTGGATCTAGGCCTCAGCGCGGGGTGCGTCCCCTCTTGGGGCATCTCCCCTTGGGCCATCCCCTCTGGGACCATCTCCCCTGGGACCATCTCCCCGGGGCCCATCACCCCTGGGACCATCTCCTCTGGGCCCATCCCCTCTCGGCGGCCGGCCCCC
>CAZPTD010000510.1:0-2521 GCA_964588915.1 uncultured Neomegalonema sp.
ATCGGCTGCTGCTGATCGTTCATCGCGTTCATCTCACGATTAAAGTCTCCGAGCACGATAGTTGGGATGCCCTCAGCCGCCTGCTGCTCGATCCAGCTCTCGAGCACGGCGGCCTGCGCCGCGAGCGTCCGGCAGTCGAAGCGGCTGTCGAACGGCCGCCCGTCCAACGGGCTCTGGTCGACGACCGGATCCAGCGACCAGCGGTGACAGGAGGATTTGAGGTGAAGGCCGAGGAGCCTCACCGTCTCGCCGGCGATCTCGATCTCGGCAACCATGCCGGCGCGCGTCGGCCGGATGCTGGGGGTGCCGTCTCGGGCGAAGCCGATATGCGGGACCGCCAAGGCCTCGAGTGTGGTGGTCGGCGGCGCCGGCGGAAATCGCTCCTTCGCGAAGGCCAGTGCGGTGTAGATGTCGCGCTCGGCGCGATCCTCCGCGCCCGGTTCATAGCGCATCGATATGACCAGGTGATAGTCGCTCTCGGGGAAGACCCGGCGGGCGGCACGTGGCGAGCCCATTTCCTGGAGAGCCACGATATCGAGGTCGAGCCTTTCGGCGACATCCGCCAGCCGGTCGAAGTCGATGTCGTCCCGCGCAGCGGAGCCATTCCTGAGCGGCACCCCGCTCTCATGGTGGAGGTTTGCGATGTTCCAGGTTCCGATCCGAAGCGCGTTCGCGGCGGTGGTCGCGCCGCCAGTTCCGCATTCGGCGCCGAAGAGCGTTGCGGCAAGGCTCGGATCGTCGATGAACGGATTGCGGTTGCCCTGCACGGCCTCGATCTGGTCATTGTCCTCGACATCCGCGGCATCCGGCGGATCGGCCTCGTGCCAGGCGAGCAGCGTGCAGAGATCGCCGATCGTGTGCCCGCCCGTCGGCGTTGCGGCGTCCACGAGCTCGAGATCCGGCTCGCCATCTGTCCCCTCGTAGCGGATGTCCATGTAGAAGAGCGCCCGCGCGACATCTCCCTTCACCGCGTCGCGAGGCTCGAAGCTGTCGCCATCGAGGAAGGTGTCGGGCGCCTCGCCCTCCGGGCTGCCGCCGTCGTCGAAGTTCAGGTTGCCGCGCCGCTGGTTCACGCTGGCATCGGTCGGCTTCAGATTGTGAAGATCACTCTTCATCGGAAAGGCGCCGACACCGCGGGACTGCGGCCAGACATGCTCCCTGTTCCAGCCATCCTGCGGATCGCCGTTGACCCAGAGATCGGCGTCTTGCGATCGGCCCGTATAGAAGAGCAGGATGTTCGACGGTGCAGCAGGATCGCGATAGATCTCCTCCATGGCCTCGTCGGTCTGGCTGTAGCCGATCGGTCGATGCGCGGACTTCGCCGCCGCGTGGAGGTCGTCGCGGAGATCCGCGAGCGCGGGCGCCGAGCATGCCAAGACGGCGAGGACGGCTGTCGCGGCACCAAAACGAGGCGTCATGGCCTTCTCCTCGAAATCATCTCAACTCTGGTGGCAGGATAGCAGTGGCCTGATGCCGCCTGGGAGAGATTTGCGGGCTGTCAGAGGAATGTGACGAAAGCGTCATTTGTGACCTGTCCGATGCTGGCCGGCGCGACGATGTCGCCACCGATGGAGAGGTCGCGCCGACGATGCCACGGCTTCGTCGGCTCGAGCGCATCCTGCGCCCTTGCCTTAGCCTCGTGTTCACTTAATGTTCGAGCTATCGCAACGAGTGGTGGTTCATGTCTGACAGGCGTCCCTTTGCCGTCCTTATGCCGCGCGAGATGCCGGCGTCGGCGCGATGCGCCGTGGCGCAGGTGCTCGGCTGGCACCGCTCTACGCAACCGAACCCGGTGGACTTCTATTCCGCGATCTGGGACGCGCTCCATCGTGAGGCGGAAGTCCGCTGGAGGGAGGGTCCTGTGTGTAATCTCTATTCGAACACGCTTCCGCCTGAGGCGATGGTTCGCCTCTTCCGGGCTCGGAGCCGGATCGGCAATCAGCCGCCGCTGCCCGCCATCTATCCGCGTCACGAAGCGCCGGTAGTGCGGCTCGCCGAGGACGGCGAGCGCGAGCTCGTCAGCATGCATTGGGGCTTCCTGATGCCGCAGGTTTCGAAGAAGACCGGCGCGCCGATCTTGCCAAAGGCAATCAACAATGCCCGCGACGACAGGCTGATGTCGTCCGGCTTCTGGCGCGAGAGCTTCACCGAGCGCCGCTGCCTGATCCCCGCGACCTCTTTCTGCGAGGCGAAGGGCAAGCGTCCGGCGACCTATTACTGGTTCGCGCTGAAGGGCGACGAGGAGCGGCCCCCCTTTGCCTTCGCCGGGATCTGGCGACGGTTTCGCGGGCGGTATCGCGAGGGAGAGCTGGTCGAGATCGACACCTACTCGATGGTGACCTCGACCCCCAACGAACTGGTGCGCGAAATCCACCCCGACCGCATGCCGGTCATCCTGCCAGCGGACCGGAGTGACCAGTGGCTGCGCGGCGACGTCGAGGACGCCACCGCGCTGCTGGCAGCGTTCCCGGCCGACGCCATGTGCATCGTCCGGCAGGGGACCGATCAGAAGGCTGATCCG
>CAZPTD010000511.1:0-2519 GCA_964588915.1 uncultured Neomegalonema sp.
CATCCCGCGCGGCCGCTCCCTCGGCATCGTCTCGTCGCTGCCCGAGGAGGACAAGCTCTCGCAGACCCGCGAGCAGCTGACCTCGATGATCGCGATGGCGCTCGGCGGCCGCGTCGCCGAGGAGATCATCTTCGGCGATCCGCAGGTGACGACCGGCGCCGCGTCGGACATCCAGCAGGTGACGCGCATCGCCAAGGCGATGGTCACGCGCGCCGGCATGTCCGACAAGCTCGGCATGATCGACTATTCGAACCAGCAGGACACCTATCTCGGCCTGCGCAACATCGGCTCCGACGTCTCGCCGGAGACCCAGCGCGTGATCGACGAGGAGGTGCGCCGGCTCGTCGACGACGGCTACGACACCGCGCGGCGGGTCCTGACCGAGCAGATCGACGATCTCCACGCGCTGGCGAACGGCCTCCTCGAATACGAGACCCTGACCGGCGAGGAGATCCAGAAGGTCATCCGCGGCGAGCGCATCGATCGCGAAGACGTCGATGCGCCGCCGCCGGCCTCGCCGACCAGCATCGGCGTGCCGAAGACGCGCAAGGGCCCGAGCGTCGGCGACGGCGGCATGGAGCCGCAGCCGCAATAGGCGCGCGGCGCTCGGCGACGCCCGCAAGTCTCTGAAGACGGCGTCCGCTCGGCGGGCGCCGTTTTTTGTCGTCCGCTCCAGATCGCCGCCGCGGCCGCGTGCCGCGTGCCGCCCGACGCCGATCGGCGGCTCTTTCGCCTCTGCTTCGGGTTCGGCATTCCGGCGTTCGGGGCGGGCTCGCGATCTACGGGCTGACGCCGACGCGACCGGCTTGGCGACCGGCGCGTCGCGCGCGGACGGTCGGGCGGCGCTTGCGGCCGGTTCTCAACCGATCGAAAGCGCGATAAGCCGCGTCCATGACGGAGCAGCTTTACTTCCAGCCGATCACCACGGGCTCGGGCGTCGCCGCCGGGCGCGCCGCGCCGCGCCGGCCGTTTCTCGGGCGCGCGGATCAGCTTCTCGGCCTTCGGGTGATCGCGCGCCGACGGGATGCGCCGGCGGCGCGCAGCGTCGAGGAGGCGCGGGCGGCTGATCTCGACCTCGTCGAGGCGCGCTTCGGCGCCGAGGCCGCGGCCCGAGCCGAGGCGGCGCTCGCCCGGATCGCCGCCGCGCCGCCCGCGGTGGCCGGCGTCGCGCTCGACCGGCCGCGGATCATGGGCGTGCTCAACGTCACGCCGGACAGCTTCTCGGACGGCGGGCTTTATTTCTCGGCCGAGGCCTGCGCGGCGCGCGCCCGCGAGATGGCGGCGCATGGCGTCGACTTCTTCGATATCGGCGGCGAGTCGACGCGGCCGGGCTCCGACGCGGTGAGCGCGGAGGAGGAGCGCGACCGCGTTCTGCCGGCGATCGCCGCCCTGCGCGCGGCGGGGCTCGCGACGCCGATCTCGATCGACACGCGCAAGCCCGAGATCGCCCGCGCGGCCTTCGCCGCCGGCGCGCGCATCTGGAACGACGTCTCCTCGCTCGGCTACGCCGAAGACGGCCTCGAGACCGCCGCCGCGCTCACGAGCGGTCCCGAGGGCGGTTGGATCTGCCTGATGCACGCCCAGGGCGACCCGAAGACGATGCAGGACGCGCCGGCTTACGACGACGCGCTTCTCGACGTCTACGATCTCCTCGCCCGCCGTCTCGAAGGCGCCGTCGCCGCCGGCGTTCCGGAGTCGCGGGTCGTCCTCGATCCCGGCATCGGCTTCGGAAAGACGCTCGAGCACAATCTTCAGATCCTGCGCGGATTGGCGCTTTACACCACGCTCGGCGCGCCGCTTTTGATCGGCGCGTCGCGCAAGCGATTCATCGGCGCGCTCTCCGGCGAGGCGGACGCGGCGCGGCGCGCGCCCGGCTCGATCGCGGCGGCGCTCTGGTCCGCCGCGCAAGGGGCGCGGATCTTGCGTGCGCATGACGTGGAGGAGACGGCGCAGGCCCTCAGCGTTTGGACGGCGCTCGTCGTTGGCGACGACCGAGAAGGAGCGATCCCGTGACAGCTCGTAAGCTCTTTGGCACCGACGGCGTCCGCGGCCGCGCGAACACGGCGCCGATGACCGCGGACACCGCGATGCGTCTCGGCATGGCCGCCGGCCACTACTTCCGCGCCGGCGAGCGGCCGCATCGCGTGGTGATCGGCAAGGACACGCGCCTCTCGGGCTATATGATCGAGGCGGCGCTGATGTCCGGCCTCGTCTCGATGGGCATGGACGTCTATCTCCTCGGCCCGGTGCCGACGCCGGCGGTCGGCATGCTGACCAAGAGCCTGCGCGCCGATCTCGGCGTGATGATCTCGGCCTCGCACAACCCGTTCTACGACAACGGCATCAAGTTCTTCGGTCCGGACGGCTACAAGCTCTCCGACGAGGCCGAGGCGACGATCGAGCGCAAGATGGCGAACGGCCTCGACGACCATCTCGCCGGCGACCGCGATCTCGGCCGCATCCAGCGCCTCGAGGACGGCCGCGCGCGCTATGTCGAGTTCGCCAAGGCGACCTTCCCG
>CAZPTD010000512.1:0-2514 GCA_964588915.1 uncultured Neomegalonema sp.
GCGATGGAGCCGGGCATGTTCTTCACCATCGAGCCGATGGTCAATCTCGGCCGACCCGACACCAAGCTGCTCTCGGATCAGTGGACGGTGGTGACGCGCGACCGATCGCTCTCGGCGCAGTTCGAGCATTCGGTCGGCGTGACCGAAGACGGCGTCGAGATCTTCACGCTGTCGCCCGCCGGCCGGTTCCATCCGCTCGGCGACGCGGGCTGAAGCGTGGCCGGCGCGCGCAAAGACCGCGCTGGCGAGAGCGGCGGGCCGGATCTTTTCGGCGAGGCGCGGCCGGGCGCGGCCAAGAAACCGTCGCCGGCCGCCGAGGATCACCGTCATGGCCATCGCGCGCGGCTGCGATCGCGCTTCATGCAGGGCGGCGGCGCCGCGCTCCACGATTACGAGCTTCTCGAGCTCGTTCTTTTCCGCGCCATTCCGCGGCGGGACGTCAAACCGCTGGCGAAGCGCCTGATCGCGCGCTTCGGCGACGTCGCGGGCGTGTTCTCGGCGCCGCCGGAGCGGCTGCGCGAGATCGACGGGCTCGGCGACGCGGCGATCGTCGAGCTCAAGATCGTCGAGGCGGCGACGCGGCGGATGGCGCAGGCCGAAGCGCTGAGCCGTCCGGAGATGACGAGCTTCGACGCGGTCGCCGGCTACTGCCGCGTGGTCATGGGGCGGGCGTCCGAGGAGCAGTTCCGGCTCTTCTTTCTCGACCGCAAGAACCGGCTGATCGCCGACGAGGTGCAGAGCCGCGGCACGGTCGACCAGGTCGCCGTCTATCCGCGCGAGGTGGCGACGCGCGCGCTCGAGCTGCGCGCCTCGGCCGTGATCATGGCGCACAACCATCCGAGCGGCGACCCGACGCCGTCGAAGGCGGATATCGACATGACGCGCCGCGTGGCGAAGGCGCTGAGCGCGGTCGAGATCGAGCTGCTCGACCACATCGTCGTCGGCGCCGGCAAGGCCGAGAGCCTGCGGTCGCTCGGGCATCTCTAGGCGCTTGGGGCCCTGCGGCCGACGATTGCGGCGACATCCGACAAGATTGGCGCGGGCAGGGTGACTTTTTCGGCGCGCGCGCCATTTCCATCGACACGCGCGGTCGAGCCGGGCGAACGAAGAAGCAGGAGACGCCATGTTCGAGCTCGTTTCGTCCGGTGACGGCGCCGCGATCGTCAACGTCCTACTAGCCTTGATGTCGATCGTCTTCGGCGCGCTCGGCTTCTTTTGGCCGAACTACGCGCTCGGCGCGCTCAAGCTGGCGACGGTTCCGGGCCATGAGGACGGCAAGAGCGAGATCCGCGCCGCGAGCGGCGGCGCCTTCGTGCTGATGGGCCTCGCCGGCCTGATCTTCGGTCATCACAGCCCGTTCATCTGGGTGATGATCGGCGTCCACTACGCCGGCGCCGCCATGGGACGGCTGCTCTCCATCGCCGTCGACGGCTCGGGCTCGGCGAAGATCTGGTCTTTCTTCGCGATCGAGGCGGTCTTCGCCGCCTGGCTCATCGGCGCGAATTTTCCGGCGCCGGCCTGATCGCCGAATTCAAGCGGACTCGCCGGCGTTCGCGACCGGCGCGAAGTCGAGCTGGCGCCAGTCCTCGCCGACAGCGATCGGGCAGCTCGTGCCGTCCGGCCGCGTCACGATGACCGTCCAGCTGCCGGTCTCCGAGACATAGAGCTCCATGATCGCGTTCGGGCTCTGCCGGCCGGCGCCCATCAGCGTCTCGCCGTAGCGCGACTCCAAATATCGGACGATGTCGTCGCGGGCGGCGCAGCCCGCCGGGTAGTGTCCGACCTGGGCTTGGGCGGCGCCGACCGAAACGCCGACGGCTATGGCGGCGGAAAGAAAGACCTGTTTCGCTCTCGACATGCTCTGCTCCTCGACTTCAAGCGAACGCGTCGGCGCGAATACGATCGCGCAAGCGGCGCTTCGCGTGTTTTGCACAAGCATGACACAAGAATGACCGGGCGCAATTGGAATATTGCTGGCTCTGTCGAGCTTTCGATGAAATTCGTGCGAGAAAATGTGAATAAGTTCTTGCGCTTCGCTTCGGTTTTTCAAGCTTTTTCCACAGGCGTTGCACCGACCTAGGTCAGTGGCCGCCTTGGCAATTGATCGCGCCGATGGGCGAAAAAGCAACGCCTCCGCGCTTCCGAGCGCGTCGACGGCCGCCGCGCCGGACCGCTTTGACGGCTGCGCTGCGGAAGACGACGTCGGCTCGCGAACCATCCGAGGTGCGCGCCTCGGCCCTCGCCGTCGCCGGGTTGTCCGCGATCCCGCAGCGGGCGTTGCGGCGTGCGCTCGGCGAAAACGTCTCGGAGTGTTGCGCGCCGGCGACATGCCGCCGACGCGCGCTTCGTCACTTCATCGTCGGGATGACGAACTCCGCGCCTTCCTTGACGCCGGACGGCCAGCGCGACGTCACCGTCTTCGTGCGCGTGTAGAAGCGGAACGCGTCCGGGCCGTGCTGGTTGAGGTCGCCGAAGCCGGACGCCTTCCAGCCGCCGAAGGTGTGGTAGGCGAGC
>CAZPTD010000513.1:0-2502 GCA_964588915.1 uncultured Neomegalonema sp.
GGATAGGCGCGGAAGACCGTGATGCGGAGCTCGGCGAGCGCGGGCAGCGCCGCGACGAGCGCCTCGCCGGAAGCCGGCGCGACGCGGAGCCCGCCGACCGCCTCGGCCGGCTCTCGAGATCGGTCGCTCACGCCCTGTCCTCCTCGCCTCTCGCGCCTTTCGGGTCGCCCGAGCCCTTGGCCGAGAGGGCGCCGAAGGTCAAGGCGGCGGCGCAGAAATTTTCTTGCGCGCCCCTTGCAAGCGTCGGCGGCGGCGGCTAGATACAACGGCTCTGACGCGGGGTGGAGCAGCCCGGTAGCTCGTCAGGCTCATAACCTGAAGGCCGCAGGTTCAAATCCTGCCCCCGCAACCATTTTTTTCAATGAGTTATGGCCATGGCCTGTTAGGCGCTTTGTCGCTGGACAGGCCATGGACAGTTACGGCGCTCATTCTCGGCGCCTTCCGCCTTGTCAGCCTCGTCGAGAGTCGACCGCAGCGGCGTTGTCGACGCTGTCCTTTGCGACTAACGATGACACACGATCAGCGGCGAGGAGGGGCGGATGTCGCAGTTCGACGCGAAACGAACTGACGTCGATGGGCGCGACGGTCGCCCGGCACTCCTCTTGCGGATAATCTCTCGGCCGTTCTGGGAGGAAAAAGCCGCCTCTGGTTCTGAGCGCTGGAACGCTTTTCTCCGCGACGTCTTCCTGCGTCCGAGCATCGGCATCGTCGGGGGCCTGGTCCTCGGCGGCCTGCTCGCGCTCGTCGTGTGGCTGACGATCGTTTGGGCGCCCGACGCCGCCCAGCGCGCGGCTCAGGGCGAGGCCGCGGCTAGAGATGCGATCACGCCCGAAGGCGGTTGGGCCGCGATTTTCCTGGTTGGGCTGCTCGCCCTCGTCGCCGGATGGGAGCAAGTCGTCGCCGGCTGGTTGGACGCGCTCAGACAGCGGCTACGGCCGCTCCTTCGGCGCCTGCCGAGGCTCTCGCCGCCACGCTCCGACGCCACGCAAGAGGTAGGGGGGTGGCGCGGCGCGGCAGAAACGCCGAAACGGTCGCTCGGCGAACGAGCCGTCTGGCTGGCGAGGCTCCTGCTCTACACGCCAGTTTTCGCGCTGCGGCTTGCCGCAACGCTCTTCGGCTTCGTCCTTCGGATCCCTTCGCGCGCGCTGAGCCTTATCGACTGGTTCCTCGCCCGCGTCCTGGCGCCTTTCGTCGGCGCGGCCAGAAGAGGTTGGTTCCTGCGCTACGCCATTTTCATCGGCGTCATCGGCGGCGCCTTCGCCGCGGGGCTGCTGCTGACGCCGGACCGCCTCGCCGCGCTCGGCCTGCCGGGCGGGCTCAGTCTCGCGGCGCTGGTCTTCGCCATGCTCGCGATCATCGCCGTCGCCCGGCGCTGGTCCTGGGTCGAGCGCGATAGGGACGCGTTTCTCATCACGCGAAAGGACGACAGCGGAGAGGACCGGGTCCTCGACCGCAGCCTGCGGCTGGGCTTCACCGAAGATCTCCGCGACGAGGCGCTGACCGGACTCGTGGCGCTCTTCGCGCTCATTCCGCTGGCGCTGATGCAGATCGAGATGATCTGGCCCGCGACCTTCGACATCGAGACGGCGCCGCAGAGGCCGCTGACTTTGGCCGGTTTCGACCTTTTCGACTGGACGCTCGAAGGAACGTTCGGCGTCACCGCCGTCGACAACCCGCTCTCCTGGTACGCCTATTTCGGCGCCGAGCTGGCGAAGTCGGTGCCGTTCGTCGATTGGTCGGAGGTCTTCCACGTGCCGAACGGCATGCCGATCAAGCCCGGCGACGGGGCGCTCGGGCCGAGCGTCGTGTTCGGTCTGCGCGCCGGGCTTGACCTTCTGGTGCTGGCGGCGGTGCTGCAAGCGCTCACCATCGCCGGGCGCACGCGGCAGGTGCGCGGCGCCTTCGACAACGACCGGATCGACGTGCTTGATCCGTTCGATCAGAGGCTCTATTTCAGCCGCGCCGAGCGCGGGCGCGTCAACAGCCCTGGCGCCCGAGAGATCGATCAACCGGGCGTTCTCGAGTTCACGGCGAATTTCAACCGAGACCGCCTGCTTCAGCTCGCCAAGGGCGAAGGCTTCGGGGCGTCCGGCGCGTTCGCGAGGCCAGCGCATATGGCGGCGATGGCGATAGCCGCCCGGCGCTTCGGGCGCCGCGTTCAGGACGACGCCGCCGAGGGCGAGGGCGGTTGGGCCGAGACTGACGTCGTCGAGGCGCTCGCCGAACGGCTCGAAGGGCGCGAGAGCGACATCGTGCGGCGGCGGGCGCTCACGCTTTGCGGTGAAATCGGCCTGCTGAAGAAAGAGCAGCGCGGGCGGCTTGGCGCGGCGGCCGCCCGGGGGGGGGGCGCGCCCCCCCCCCCCACCCCCCCCACAACACCCCACCCACCCCCCCCCCCCCCCCCACCCCCACCCCCCACCCCCCCCCACCCCCCCCCCCCCCCCCCCACCCCACCCCCCCCCCCCCCCCCCCCCCCCCCCCCCCCCCCCCCCCCCCCCCCCC
>CAZPTD010000514.1:0-2500 GCA_964588915.1 uncultured Neomegalonema sp.
CGGCGTTCGAGGCGGGCGACGCGCGCAGATCCGGCGCCGCGGGCGGCGGCGCCAGGGTCGGCGGCCCGGCCCCCGCGGCCGTCTCGAGCGTCTCCGGCGCGTCGGCCTCGTCGCCCTCCGGCCCGAAGAGCGCGTAGGCCGACACGGCGCCGACGACCAGCAAGAAGACGAGCGGCATGCCGTCGAGGGTCGACCGCTTGCGGACGACCCGCTCGGCGGGCTCGGCCTTGCCGGTCGCGCCGTCTCGGAAGAGCGGCGCCTCCGTCGGATCCGCGCGTTGATCGCCTTGCGGCGCCGGCACCCGCCGATCGTCGCTGAAGAGAAAAGGCGGTTCGTCCTCCGGCCCGCGCCTTCGGCGCTTTCTCGTCGCTTCGCCCCCGCCGTCGTCGCCCTTCTTGCTCATCCCTGCCCCTTGGCCGCCCGTCGGGCCGCCCCTCTGGCTCCCTCGCGGCGCCCCCTCTCGCGCCGCGGGCCGCAGCGACCGAGTCGCCGCGGTCGCCGCTGACGCGATCAGTACTCCCTCGGGCGGCCGCGCCTCAAGACGCGCCGGCGCTCAACCGTCCTCGCGCTCGATCGCTCGATGAACCAGCGCCTCGAGCGCGAACATCTCCTCGATATCGGCGCCCTCCGCGCCGACCTCGCGGAAATGCCGAGCGGTGTTGAAGAGATAGTCGCAGTTGGCGCCGAGCGCGCCCGAGGCGCAGGCGATGATCTCGGCCTGGCGCTCCAGGCTCAGCTCGCCCGTGTATTGCGGATGCTCGACATCGACGATGTAAGTGAGCGCCGCCACGCGCGCGCCGGCGTCCGGGCCGTCCTCCAGGATCCGCAGCGCCGCCTTCGTCTCGCGATAGGAGGCGGTGACGAGCTCGCGGTGTTGCAGATAGGCCCGCGCCTCCGCCGCGTGCTCGGCGGGCACGTGATAGACGGCGCCCCAGACCGAGGCGCCCGGCTTCGGCCGCACGCCGAGCACGAGGCCGGGCGCGTCCGGCGTCCCGCGATAGCGCACGGACCAGAGGCAGAAGGCGCGCTCATGCTCGTCGAGCGCCGCCACGCGCCGCTTGTCGAAGATGACGCCCGGACGCCAGAGCAGCGAGCCGTAGGCGAAGATCCAGAAGCCGCCGTCCGGATCGAGCGCCTCCTCGTCCGGCAGGCCGACGCCGCGCGGCTCGCGGGCGAGCGCCTCGTAATAGGCTCGGTCGAAACGCGGGCGCCGCGGCGCTTCGTCCGGCTCGGAAACGGCGTCAAGGCTGGCGTTTTTCGTCATGAGAGCGATCATATGGGGAATGACGAAAGATGAAACGCCCCTCGCAGAAAAAGGCGCCGACGGCGGTCCGAAAGGGCCTCGGCGCCGTCGTCCGCGCGTCTGGTTCGCGCTCGTCCCGTTCGCCGCCCTCATATGCGCGCTTGTCGGGCTCTTCGCATGGCAGCGCGTCGAAAGCGCCGATGTCGAGGCCGCGCCGGCGCGCGCCCAGGCGCTCTTCGGCGCGGCGGGCTATCGCTTCGGCTTCGACGCGGCGGCGGTGAGCGGCGCGCCGGCGCGGGTCAATCTGACCTTCTCCGCCCCGCTGCTCGAGGGGCCGGAAGGCGGCTGGAGCTGGTCCTCGACCCAGCTCGACATCGACCGTCTGGTCTATCGAATGGAGACGGCCGGGATCGCGATGACGGGTCCGCATCGCCTCGAGACGCAGGCGGGCGGCGCGCGGATCGACGGGTTCTTGCGCGGCGGCGTCGAGGTCGCGGCGAACGCGCTCGAGCGGATCAGCCTCCGCGGCGCCGAGCTCGGGCTCGAATTCGACGGGGCGGAAGGACCGAGGACGGCGGCGCTCATGGAGCTTCAGTTCTGCGCGCCGACGATCGCGGCCGAGCGAGGCTGCGGCGACGGCGCGCCGACGGTCGACGCCGACGCCGGCTTTCCGCTCCTCGTCTACCTTCACGCCGAGGACGTCGCGCTTCGAGACGGCGGCGCGCTGTCGCTGCGGATCGTCGGCGTCGCCTATTTCGACGGGCCGATCCGGTTCGACGCGCCGCCGCCCGATCTCGTGAAGATCGAGATCGAGGAGGCGATCTTCCGGCTGTTGCAGGGCGAGGGCGACTATGTCGACGTCGCCGCCTCGGGACGGATCGAAATACGCGGCGGCCGGATCTTCGCGCAGCTGACCGTCGGCTCCGACGACGCGCAGACGGCGCTCGCGCGGCTGCGGGCGGCGGGAGCGCTGTCCGACGCGAGCGCCGCGGCGCTCGGCGCTCGGATCGCCGAGAGCGGCCGGCTCGTCGGCGTTCTGCAGATCGACGGCGATCGCTGGCGAATGCTGGATCTCGGGCCCGAGGCGATCCCGCTCGCCGCGCCCGACTAGTGTGGCGGTTTCGAAATTCGCCACATTTATCCGCAAGCGCCGGAGCGCGTTTCGAAACCGAAACCGCACGAGAGCAGGACCTGATTAGGTCGATGCAACGCTGATGACGCCGTCATCCCGGGATGACGCCGTCATCCCGGAAAGCC
>CAZPTD010000515.1:0-2486 GCA_964588915.1 uncultured Neomegalonema sp.
GCGGTCGAGAAAGTCGTACATGCGCGCGCGCCGAAGCGTCACCTTGCAGCCGATCGGCATGCCTTCGCGCAGCTTGAAGCCGGCGATCGACTTCTTCGCCCGCGTGATCACCGGCTGCTGACCCGAGATCATCTTCAAGTCCTCGGCGGCGGAACGAACTTTCTTGCTGTCCTGAACCGCCTCGCCGACGCCCATATTCAGTACGATCTTGTCGAGCCGCGGGATCTGCAGCGGGTTCTTATAGTTGAACTCCTCTTGCATCGCCGCGCGGATCTTCGTGTCGTACAGCGCCTTCAGCCGCGGCGCGTAATCGTCCGCCGCGCCGTTCATCGCTTCCGCCTCAGCCATCGATCACCTCGCCCGATTTCTTGGCGAATCGCACCTTCTTCATCTTGCCGTCCTCGCCCTCGACGAACTTGAACCCGATCCGCGTCGGACCGCCGTCTTTCGGATCGACATAGGCGAGATTGGAGAGGTCGATCGTCTTCTCCATCGTGATCCGGCCGCCCTGCTGGGTCTGCGTCTGACGCTGGTGCTTCACCGCGACGTTGACGCCGGAGACGATCGCCCGTCCTTCGGTCGGCATCACCTTGACGATGTCGCCTTCGCGGCCCTTGTCGCGGCCGGCCAGCACGACGACGCGGTCGCCCTTCTTCAGCTTCGCCGCCATTTCAGAGCATCTCCGGCGCGAGGCTGATGATCTTGAGGAAGTTCTTGGCCCGAAGCTCGCGCGTCACCGGACCGAAGATGCGCGTGCCGATCGGCTCGAGGTTGTTGTTGAGGATGACCGCGGCGTTCTTGTCGAAGCGGATCGCGGTGCCGTCGTCGCGACGGACCTCCTTGGCCGTGCGGACGACGACCGCCTTGCGCACGTCGCCTTTCTTCACGCGGCCGCGCGGGATCGCTTCTTTCACCGAGACGACGATGATGTCGCCGACGCGCGCATAGCGGCGGCCGGCGCCGCCGAGCACCTTGATGCACTGGACGAGTTTGGCGCCGCTGTTGTCGGCGACTTCCAGCTTGGTCTCGTTCTGGATCACTTGCTTTCTCCGACCTGTGCGAGCCGGCGCCGAAGCGCCGCCCGCCGGGTTTCATCGAAAGCGCCAGGCTCGCCTAGGAGGTCGCGGTCTCCTCGCCCGCTTGCTCTTCAACTTCCCGCGCCTTGGCCGCGTCCGAAGCTTTGGCTTCCGCCAAATCCTTCGCAAGCGACTCGGTCACGAGTTCCCAACGCTTAGATTTCGATTTCGGCGCGCATTCGGCGATCCGAACGAACTCGCCTTCCTTGGCTTGGTTCAGCTCGTCATGCGCCCGATATTTCTTCGTCGTCCGGATGATCTTCTTCAGCACCGGATGCTGATACGCGCGTTCGACCGACACGGTGATCGTCTTGTCGTTCTTGTCGCTGACAACCCGGCCATGCAGAATCCGTCTTGGCACGTCTCGCTCCTTATTCGTCCGCCGCGGCGCGCGCCGCTTCCCGCGCGCGCTCGCCGAGAAGCGTCTTCACCCGAGCGATCGCGCGGCGCACCTCGCGGATGCGCGCCGTGTTCTGCACGTCGCCCGAAGCCGACTGGAAGCGCAGGTTGAACTGCTCCTTCTTGTACTGAAGGAGCGCGTCGCGCAGCTCGTCGGGCGTCTTGTGCCGGAGCTCGGTCACCAGCTCGCTCGTCTTCATCTCTCGCGCCCTCCAGACGCCAATCTCGTTGCGCTCGATCGCGACCCGTATCGGACGACGCGACGCGCCGGCCTCTGTGCGAGACCGCCGCGCCTCACCAATCTTCGCGCTGAACGAACCGGCATTTCACCGGCAACTTCATCGCCGCCAGCCGGAGCGCCTCTCTTGCCACCGGTTCGCCCACGCCGTCAATCTCAAACATGATGCGGCCCGGCTTTACACGCGCCGCCCAGTATTCGACCGAGCCTTTACCCTTGCCCATTCGGACTTCCGTCGGCTTTTGCGTCACCGGCAAGTCCGGAAAGACGCGAATCCACACGCGGCCCTGACGCTTCATGTGGCGCGTCATCGCTCGGCGCGCCGCTTCGATTTGGCGCGCGGTGATTCGCTCCGGCTCGATCGCCTTCAGACCGAATTGGCCGAAATTGAGCGTGGTTCCGCCTTTGGCCTCGCCGTGGATCCGGCCCTTATGCGCCTTGCGGAATTTGGTGCGCTTCGGCGAAAGCATCGCCTGATCTCCTCTCTACTTCCGCCCGAACAGCGGTCGCGCGATTGATCCGAAAACCGGCGTCCGCTTCTCGGATCGCGCTCGGCCTCAGTTGCGCCGGTCCCGGTCGCCGCGATCGCCGCGATCCCGGTCCCGGCCGCGCGGCGGACGTCCGCCCGGCGGGCCGCCGCCGGCCTGCAGCTCATCGTTGCGCTTGTCGCGCGCGGACGGATCATGCTCCATGATCTCGCCTTTGAAGATCCAGACCTTCACGCCGATGATGCCGTAAGCCGTCTTGGCCTCGGACGTCGCGTAGTCGATGTC
>CAZPTD010000516.1:0-2481 GCA_964588915.1 uncultured Neomegalonema sp.
CGCCCTCTTCTTTCTGCGCGGCGTCGCGCCGCCGACGGTCCGAACCCTGCAGATGTACAAGGGCGTCGTCCCGTTCATCGGCCTGCAGCTGCTCGCCCTCGTCGTCGTCGCGTTCTATCCGTCCTTGGTGAACTACCTGCCGCAGCGGATCAGTCTCACCGCCGAGACGTCGCCGCCGCCGCGCAACCCTCAGCTCGCCTATTGCATCGACCAGTACATCGCCGAGACGACCGCCGAGCGCGGCGGCGACATTCGAGCGGCGATCGAGCGGGCGCGCGCGATCGATCTCTCGCCGCTTCCGGAGAGGCTGCGCGGGGATCTCGCCGAGAGCTTCGACAAGGCGGAGGAGACGTTCACGGCCCTCGACGCGATCGCCGCAGCCGAGCAGGCGCGGGCGGCCTACGCCGAGGATTACGCGCCTCGGCATTCGGATCTGCGCATCGTGGAGCGGCGGATTCGGTATGACGAGCAGGAGATCGAGGATCTGCGGACCGACATAAGGATCGCCGCCGACGAAGAGCGCAAGGCGGAGTTCGAAGAGGAGCTCGCCGAGCTCACCGCCGAGGTCGAGTCGCTCCGCGCCGAGATACCGGACGACTGGGCCGATCAGCGAAGCGGTTATCGGACGCTGGTGCGCGACCGCCAAAACGCCGAGCGCGCCTATCAGCGGACGGCGGCCGACGCCTATGAGCCGGTCCTCGAAGCGATCCAGGTGCTCTCGTCGACCGAGGCGCTCCAAGCGCTCGAAGCGGATGTGCGCGGCCTGTCGAACGATCTGGCGACGCTCGAGGGCGAGGCCGCCGAGGACCGCCTGCAGGAGGTGCGCCGCCTGATCCGAGACGTGCCCGGAACCGACGAGATCGCCGAGCTGGTCAACGACGCCCGCGGCGAGCTGCGCGGCCGCTCGCCGGATCCCGAGCGCGCGGCCGAACTCGTTGTCGAGGCGATCGCCGCCTATGACGCCGACATCGCCGGGCGGCGCGCGGCGGCGCCGCTGCTTGACGGGCTAAGGGCTTACGAAGCGGCGATCCGCGACACGATCGGGCTGCGTTCGCTCGATCAGCTGCCGCGAGAGCAAGCGCTTTATGTCGCGGCGTGCCAGGCCGACCACCGCGACATCTCGCTCAACTTCTGAGTTTCGGGCGAAGGGCCGAGGGTTCGGCTCTTCGCCCGGCCGCGCCTCAGCCGGCCTGATAGGCGCTCTTGCAGCGCTGGAGCCGGTCCGTGATCGTGAAGAGCGCGATCTGCGGCTGCGGCTCCGCGACGCCGCGAAAGGCGCCTTCGAGCCGTTGATAGTCCTCTTCGAGCGCCACCACGACCGCCGTCTCCTCGACGCCGAGCTCGGCGCCGGTCGCGATCGCGTCCCGCGCCGCGGCCTCGCCCATCACCGCCGTCGCTTCGCTCGTCGCCGCCAACTCCGCGGCCCCGACGGCGGCGAGCCGCGGCTCCATGCCGAGATCCATCATCTTCTCGGGACTGTCCGCCGCGAGGGCGAGCCGCGCCGTCGACGCGCAGCCGACGGCCCGATCGTAGCGCGTCTCGGCGCTCATGCGCGCGATCGGATCCTCTCCGACATTGGGCTGCGACGGCGCCGCGATCGTCGGCTGGAGGCCTTCGACCGTGGAGCAGCCGCCGAGCGCCGCGAGAAGCGCCGCCGCCGCGGCGAGCCGCCGCCCACGCCGGCCATGCGAAAATTCGCCGCGTGTCGTCATCGCCGTTCTCCTTCAGCTCTGCGCATCGTTCCGAAGCATGACGGCCGCAGGGTCTGGCACGCCTGCCGCCCGGCGCCAAGCGTGTTCCGAACGCGGATCGGCTCCGATCGATCGGCGCCCTCGTCAGCGCGCGGCCGGTCTGCTACCCCGGCGCCGACGACCTGTCGAGTTCGAAGGAAGAGGTTCGGCGATGATCCCGCGCTACATGCGGCCGGAGATGGCTCGGATCTGGGAGCCGGAGACCAAGTTTCGCATCTGGTTCGAGATCGAGGCGCACGCCGCCGACGCTCAAGCCGCGCTCGGCGTGATCCCGAAGGCGGCGGCCGAGAAGATCTGGACGGCGCGGGACGCGACCTTCGACATTGCGCGAATCGACGCCATCGAGCGCGAGGTCAAGCACGACGTCATCGCGTTCCTGACCCATCTCGCGGAGATCGTCGGTCCCGAGGCGCGCTTCGTCCATCAGGGCATGACGAGCTCGGACGTGCTCGACACGTGCCTCTCGGTGCAGCTCGCGCGCGCTTCGGACATCCTGCTCGCCGATCTCGACGCTTTGCTCGCGGCGCTCGAGGCCCGCGCGATCGAGCATAAGACGACGCTCTGCATCGGCCGCAGCCACGGCGTCCACGCCGAGCCGACCACCTTCGGCCTCAAGATGGCGCAGGCCTACGCCGAGTTCGACCGTTGCCGCGCGCGGCGCGTCGCCGCGCGGGCGGAGATCGCGGTCTGCGCGATCTCGGGCGCGGTCGGCACCTTCGCCGCCATCGAT
>CAZPTD010000517.1:0-2476 GCA_964588915.1 uncultured Neomegalonema sp.
TACCGGGCCGTCCTGCAGCCGATGACGCGTGCGAACCAGAACCTGCTCGGTGGCGACGTGCTCCACCACGCGCTGTCCATCCCGGCGCTGTACGCCAAGTATGTCGAGCTGATCGTGGCCCCGGTCTCGCTCGCGTACCGCCCCGCCGACGCTCAACTCGAGCCGCTGGCCGACGCTCTCGGGCCGGGGTCGAGCTACATCATCGACTGGGACTCGAAGCCGCCGGGCACGGTGGAGATCACCGCGACGAGGGTGGCGCGGGCGGTGTAGCGGGCGGCGTTCGCGGGGGCGGCTTGGATCTCGAGGCAGGCTTCGGCGACGCCGGGGCTGTAGGCGAGGGCGAGGTCGCGCTGCTGTCCGAGCGGCTTGGTGGCGCGGATCTCGAGCTTTCCGGGCCTCGGATGCTCGTGATAGGCGAGCGCGCGATTGCGGAAGCTCTTGGGGTCCGCCGCCTCGTTGGCGCCGCTCTCAATGGGATTGTCCGGCATATCGCCCTCGCTTCCGCCCTGCTGATGGTCTCTTGCGGACCATAAGCGAGAATTGCGGGGAAGCTAGATTCAAGGGCGTGAGCGGGCTGCGAGCGGCGGCGCGCTCGGCGCGGCCGCCGATCAGACCGCTTCTCGGCGTCGCGGCGCGCGATGGCGCGGCTCCGGAGAGAACCGCGCCCGCGCGATGAGAGCGCGCGACCCGAGAGCGGTTTCGCCCGTGGGGATCGCGCGGCTCGCGGCGTTACCTGTCGTTCGCGTCCCGAAGCCGGAGGCTCGACGGCGCGACGGCGCGGCGGCCCATCAGAGCGCTCCGCTCGACGATGCGCCAGGCTTCGGAGTACCCGATCGCCATCGCCTTCTCGCCGAACTTGGCGTTGACCTCGATCATCTCGGGCGCGCTGCGGCACTTCATCAGGCTCTCCGCCCAGCGCCGCGAGAGGCCGAGGCTCCTGCGCCAGAGCATCTGCGCCTCCTGCATCGCCGCGAAGGGCGCGAAGAAGCCGGTCGCCATATAGACGGTCGGCGTCTCCACCATCGCGTGGTGCGCGGCGGCCTCGGCGTCGTCAGATTGATCATACGCAGTGGTCAAATCGAGCATGTGTGCAACCCTTTCACCTCGAACTGGCTCGACGCGTCCACCCCAAATCGCGCCACAATCTCCTCCAGCACCGCCTGTGCTGGCATGATTCGGCCCGTAGGATAAAGCGACAAATTCTTAATTTTTTCGAACCGCGCGCGGCATGTCGTCTTATCTCGCGGCCTCTACGTAACCGCAATTGGTGCGCAAGAAAAGCCCCAATCCGCAAAACATTTGGGCGCCGTCGGCCGAAGATGTTCGTGGTTGGCCCTTATGTGATCGATATCATCGTATTTGACTAAAAATCGGGCGCCTCAGACTCGTTGACGGCCGGGCCGGCCTGTCATGAAACTGAGGAATTCTCGCGCTCGCCATGGTTGTGCGGCCTGCGCGGGCGGAGAAGGGCCAAATTTCGGAAGCGCTGTCAAATGACATCCTGCTGACAGCGGCGCTCGGCGATCGCGGCTCAGTCGTCCTCGGCGCGGGCGCGCACGGGCGGCGCCGCCGAGGGCTGTTCGGAGTCCGAGCCGACGCCGCGCGCCTTCTCGGCGCGACGCTCCTGCTTCAGCGCCCGCGAGGGCGGGCGTACTTCCTGGAGAAAGGTCGCCAGCGCGCCGGCCAAGGCGTCGCGCTCCATGCCGTAGCGGATGAATCGCCCTTCGCGCCGGCGCCAGACGAGTCCGGCCGCTTCGAGCGTCGAGAGATGCTTCGAGATCGCCGGCTGCGACATCTCGAACCGCGCGGAGATCTCGCCCGCGGTGAGCGGACCTTCGGAGAGATAGGCGAGGATCCGACGCCGCGGCGTCGAGCTCGACGCTTCGAAGACCTGACGCGGCGCCGTCTGGCGCGACGCCCGGCGCCAGCTCCGCCGTCGCCTCGAGCTCGCGCGGCCGCCACGGCTCGAGATCGAGCCGAAGGTCGCCCGCGACCGCTTCTATCGCGCGCTCGAGGCGAGTCGGCCGGCGCAGCAGCCGCCGCTGACGCCGACGCTCAACGCGGTCGGCGGCGTCGGCATGGTCCTTTGGGGCGTTTGTCTGCGCGTCGCCGTCTCGCTCTTCGGCCACCGGATGGTCGGGCGTTGGGCGCACATCAAGGGCGTGCGGCCCTACCCCAGAACCGAGCTGACGACAGCTGGATCTATGAGTTCACACCCTGACGCCGCCGGGCGCGGATGAGCCCGAGCACGTCGCGCGCCGCGTCCGGGATGTTCGTGCCCGGCCCGAAGATCGCCGCGACGCCGGCCTGCCGGAGAAAATCGTAGTCGTTGGGCGGGATGACGCCGCCGCAGACGACGAGCACGTCCTCGGCGCCGGCCGCTTTCAGCGCCTCGACGAGCTGCGGCGCCAGCGTCTTGTGCCCGGCCGCCTGGCTCGACACGCCGACGACATGGACGTCGTTGTCGATCGCGTCC
>CAZPTD010000518.1:0-2474 GCA_964588915.1 uncultured Neomegalonema sp.
GATGCCGCGGATGACCAACACCTATATGGAAGGCGGCGACGTCGATCCCGAGGAGATCATCGGCGAGGTCAAGGACGGCGTCTACGCCGCCAATTTCGGCGGCGGCCAGGTCGACATCACCAGCGGCAAGTTCGTCTTCAACTGCACCGAGGCCTACCGCGTGAAGAACGGCAAGAAGCTCTATCCGGTGAAGGGCATGACCCTGATCGGCGACGGCCCGCCCGCGCTCCGGCATGTGCGGATGATCGGCGCCGACATGGCGCTCGATCCGGGCATCGGCATGTGCGGCAAGCGCGGCCAGGGCGTGCCGGTCACCGTCGGCCAGCCGACGATCCTGATCGACGGTCTGACGGTCGGCGGCCGCGGAAGCTGACGCGTCGCGGCGCGTATGGGCTCGCGGCTCAACGTCGCCGTCGTCGAGAACGGACGAACGACGCTCTATCGCAGCAAATGGGGCGGCGACGAGTTCGACGGCCGGCTTTTCTTCGGGCCGCGACGCGCGCTCGCCTATGCGCGCGGGCTGTCTGAGGCGGACCCGGCCAGCGGCTGGTACGGCGAAGAGGCTCAGGGCGCGGCGCTGATCGACTGCGACGCGCGCCGACTGCTGTGGTTCGGCGGCGTCGAGACGGCCGTCGACGTCCTGCGCCGCGCCGCCTGGCTCGAGCTGATGACGCCGCAATGGCCGGGCTGGCGCATCGACTGGGCGGTGGAGGGGATCTTCGAGATCCGAGAGGCGTTCGGCGAGGAGCGGCGGCCCTATCGCGTCGGCGCCGAAGGCTTCTCCGTCGCGCCCGGCGACGGGCTGCTGGGCGACATGCTCCTGACCTGGCGCCGCGCCGACGGCGCCGACGGCGCGCGTCGCATGAACGGCGCGGTGGACTCGCTCTGGCTCGGCCCGAAGGGCGTGGAAGCGGCGCTCGACGCGGTTGCGGGCGCGCCGGCGTTTCGCGAGCGCGACGACGGTTGGTTCGATTGCGGCGCGCATGTCGACTTCGCGGCGCGCCGGCTCGCCTTCTGGGCCGCGGCGCCGGCGGCGTATCCCGAGTTCAACGCGAAGCGGGCTTGGCGGGGATGGGACGTCGCCTGGCTCCGCGACGATTGGCGGGCGCATCTGGCGCTCTCGCCGCTGGCGCCGCCCTTGCCGGACGACGGATCATCCATGCGCGAGGCGCTCGACGCCGCGCGGGCGCATCTCGACGGGCTGCGACAGTGGATCGCGCGGCCGCAGGAGCTCGACGCCGTCATCGAGCGGCTGGAGGCGAAGATCGGCGCCGCGAGGCGCGGCTGACCGATCGGCGTCAGCGCGGCGCGTGGAGCCTCGGCGCCCGAACGACGGGCTCGGCGATCCGATCGAGCGCCGACATCGCCGCGGCCTCGGTCCAGCTGTCCGGTGGAAAGGCGCTGAACCGGTCGCTCGGCGCGGCGAGGACGATCGGGCGCCCGCGCGCTTCGGCCTCGGGCGGGAGGACGGCGTCGGCGGTCTCGATCGGCGCGGTTTCCGGCGCGCGGACATAGGCCTGGAAGCGCAGCCCGGGCGGCGACGGCTCCGGCGAAGGCGGTCCGGCCGGCTCGTGATAGCCGGTCACGAGGACGACGGACGCGGTCGGCGGCTCGTCGCTCGGCCTGACGAGCAGGAATGCGAAGGCCGCGACGATGACGACGGCTGCTCCGATCCGGTACTGGCGCATTGGCGCACCTCGATCTTGTGTTCGCGAATGCGACGCGGCGCGCCGCGGATCGAGGGATAGCCGGCAGGGCTTACCGGTCCGTTAACGAGTGCGGCGAAGGCGAGGCGGCTCGCGACGGCGCGAAGCGCGCTTGCTGCCGACGCGTCGGCCATCAAGATCGCGACGGTTTCGCCCAGGGGTCGCGCGACAGTGGCCGGACGCGCCCGGCGCCGGCCGATTCGCCTGCGGGCGACGGCCCAGCGGGAGGGGCGGCGGGCGCTCTCGGGGAGCGCCGACGGGACGCTCGAGCCTTGGGAGACGAGCCTTGGGAGATTTGAGGCGCGGCGATCTCGACCGCCTTCCCGGCCTCGAGCCGGGATCGAGGGCGTCCTTGCGCCGACATTCGGCGAACTCGGCTCTGGATCCCGGATCGGCCTCAGGCCGTCCGGGATGACTGGGCGAGAGCGTCGCCTCAGAGCGTCCGCGTGATCTCTTCGGTCTCGAAGATCTCGATGACGTCGCCTTCGCGGATGTCCTCGTAGCGCTCGAAGGCCATGCCGCATTCCTGGCCGGCCGGCGCCTCTTTGACCTCGTCCTTGAAGCGCTTCAGCGTCTTCAGCTTGCCGGTGTGGATGACCACGGCGTCGCGCAGGAGGCGCACGCCGGCCTCGCGGCGCGCCACGCCTTCGGTGACCAAACAGCCCGCCACTTTGCCAACGCCGGACACTTTAAAGCCCTGCTTGATCTCCGCATAACCGATGAAGCTTTCGCGGCTCTCCGCCGACAAGAGCCCTGCGGCTGCCGCCT
>CAZPTD010000519.1:0-2469 GCA_964588915.1 uncultured Neomegalonema sp.
AGGCAGCGGTTTTTGGTACCGCCATGCGCTGGTTCGAATCCAGCCGCCCCAGCCATTCACCGACACGCCGGTCGTCCCGCGCCGCGACGGGCGCCGCGTCTTCGGGCGCGCTTTCGTCTTTGAGCCGTCGGCCCGGGATGGCATAAGCCCGCGCGAATGGCGGCCGAAGGCCGGCCGGAGGCGCGCGCTCGTCGGGCGCGCGACCGTCGAAGGGGCTGACAGCCATGCGGCGTAGCGAAACCATCGGGTTCATGAGCTTGGCGATCATCGGCGCCGTCGCCGTCGGTCTCGGGCGCTATGTCGCAGATGAGATCGAGAGCCGCGCCGAGGACGAGGCGCGCCAAAGGCTCGACGCGCTCGGTTTTCCGGAGATCGTGGTCGTCGCCGACGGGGCGGTGATCGAGATCTCCGGCAGCGTCCGCTCCGCCCGCGAGCACGCCGTCATCGTCGAGAATCTCGCCGAGCTCGAGGCCGGCCCGGACATCGTCGACAACGTCGTCGTCGTCGCGTCCTTCGTCGATCTTCAGCCCTCGATCCTGCAAATCCAGAAGGACGGCGGCGCGCTGACGCTGTCCGGCGCCGCGCCGAATGTCGAGGCGCGCGATCTTCTCGGCGCGAGGGCCGAGCTCGGCGCCGCCGGCGGCGTCGTGCTCAACCTCATGGACGCGCAGGAGCGCCGAGCCGAGGACGCCTGGCTGCGCGCCTCGGAGGCGGCGATCGACGCGGTCGCGGCGCTGAGGGTCGGGCGCGCCTCGGTCGAGCCCGGCCTCGTCCGCGTCGCCGGCGCCGCGGTCGACGCCGAGCGCAAGGCCGAGATCGAGGAGGCGCTGCGCGCCGCCGTCGACGACCGGTTCCGGCTCGAGATCGACATCGCCTCGCCGCCGCCCTTCCTCTCGCCTTACGTGTTCGCGGCGCGCAAGGCCGAGTCCGGCTTCGAGATCACGACCTGCGCCGCGCCGGACGCGGCGCAGCGCTCGGTGATCCTCGGCGCGCTCCGCGCGCGCGACCTCTTGCCGGACGCGCGCCGCGCCGATCTGTGCGTCATCGCCAACGGCGCGCCGAACGACGCCTGGGCGCAGGCGGTCGCGCGCGCGATCGACGCGCTCGGGCCGCTCGTCGCGGGCGAGGTCCGGATCGTCGACGATCGCGTCGAACTGATCGGCTATGTCGAGGAGGGCGCCGATGTCGGCGCGGCGCAAAGAGCCGCCGCGGCGGATTGGCCGAGCGCGTATATCGTCGATGTCGAGGTCCGCGAGGTGCTGCCGGTCGTGACGCCGTTCACGCTCACCGCCGTCAAGCGTCCGGGCGACGTGCGGCTGAGCGGCTACGCGCCGAGCCGAGAGCGGTCCGAAGCCTGGGCCGCGACGCTGGACGCGACCAACACCCTCGAGCTCGCCCGCGGCGCGCCCGCCGGTTGGGCCGACGGCGCGACGGTGGTGATCGAGGCGCTCGCCGAGCTCAGGGTCGGCGCGGCGACGCTCGCCGACAGGACCTTCCGGCTCGCCGCGCCCGGCGACGCCGCCGAGCGCGCGCGGCTCGAGGAGCGGCTCCGCGCCGCGATGCCGCCCGGCTACCGGCTGACGGTCGTCGAGGCGGCGGTGCCGGACCGGATGGGGCGGGATCCGGCCGAAGCGCCGATCGCCGCCGGTCCGGTCGACGCGAGCGCCTACGCCTTTCAGGCGCGGCGCCAGGCGGACGGAACGGTGATCATCCGCGGCGTCGTCGCCGACGAGACGTCGCAGGCCGTGGTCAGCGCCTACGCCAAGGCTCAGCTCGGCGGCGCGTCGATGGACGAGACGATCGCGATCGGCGAGGATCGGCCGCCCGAAGGCTGGCAGACGGCGATCTTCGCCGGCCTCGAGGCGCTCGGCGAGATCGACAGCGGCGAAGTCGCGGTCGAGCCGGACGCGATCTTCCTGCGCGGCCGGTCGCAGGGCGCGGCCGACGCGCGCCGCGCCGGCGCCGCTCTTGCAGAGAAGACGCCTGAAGGCTTTACGCGGTTTTCACGCATCGAAATCGTCGAGACTCGGCCGAAAACGGAAGAGGAACTTGCAGGGCCGCCGCTCTCGCCGCAGGAATGCGTCGATGCGCTCAACGCGGCGGTCCAGGCGGATCCGATCCGTTTCGAAAGCGGCAGCACCGAGGTTTCCGGCGACAGCGTCGCGGTGCTCGACGCGCTCGGAGCGATCCTGCTGCGCTGCCCGACCACGACGGTCGAGGTCGGCGGGCATACGGACTCGCTCGGTTCGGAAGAGATCAATGCGCGGCTGAGCCGCCAGCGGGCGGAGTCGGTTTGGCGCGCGCTCGTCGGGCGGCGCATCGCGCGGGACAGGTTGACGGCGAAAGGCTACGGACCCTCCGAGCCCGTCGCCTCGAACGAAACGGAGGACGGCCGGCGTCGCAACCGGCGTATTGAATTTAAGCTTCTCGGGGACGCTGGCTAGATCCGCAGGCCGCCGAGGCCGCTGG
>CAZPTD010000520.1:0-2461 GCA_964588915.1 uncultured Neomegalonema sp.
CGCGGTAGGCGATCACATCGTAGGCGTTCATGTTCGACTGCGTGCCGGAGCAGGTCTGCCAGACGACGAGCGGAAAATGGTCGTCGAGCTTGCCGTCATAGACCTCCTTGCCGGCCTCGGCGACGGCGTCGGCGATCTTCGGGTCGAGATTGCCCTGCGCTTTGTTCACCTTCGCCGCGGCCGCCTTGATCACGCCGAGGGCGCGGACGATGGCGACCGGCTGGCGCTCCCATCCGATCGGGAAGTTCCGGATCGAGCGTTGGGTCTGGGCGCCCCAATAGCGGTCGGCCGGGACCTCGATCGGACCGAAGCTGTCGGACTCGGTGCGGGTTTTCGCGGGCTTGTCTTCTTTGCGCGTCCAGAACATCGGGCGACCGGCCTCCTCACGTCGGATGGGATGGCGCCGGCTATAGCGCCGTCCTCGGGCCGGCGCCAGAGATCCGGGCGGCGAAGCGCGGCGCGGCCGGTCAAGTCTTCTTGCGAAACGCGTCGAGGCTGACGACGTCCGCCTCCTTCTTGTCGCCCGACGGCGCCTCCGCCTCGGGATCGGCCGCCGGCGCCGCCTCTTCCTCCTCGTCCTCTTCGGCCGGCGCCTCGTCCTCGCTCGGATCGAAGCGCAGGCCGAACTCGGCCGACGGGTCGGCGAATTGCAGCACCGCGTCGAAGGGCACGACCAAGGTCACCGGCTGGTTGTCGAAGGAGAGCAGCACCGAGAACCGGTCCTTCGTCACCGCGAGCTCGCTGAACTCGTACTGCAGGACGATCATCATCTCCTTGGGATGCCGGGCGCGCAGCCAGTCAGGAATGTCGACGCCGGGATGCGCGGTCGCGAAGGAGATATAGAAATGATGGTCGCCCGGCAGCCCGTGCTCGGCGACGACGCTGAGGGCCTCGGCCACGAGGCCCTGCATCGCGCGTTGCATCATCCGGCCGTAATTCAACTCGCTCAATGCGCGCGCCCTTATCTCGCTTGAAAGTTCGGTAGCCGATCTGGACGCGGGTGGAAAGGGCCGATCGCCGCGCCGAAGCCGATGAAGGCCGCCGGGACGCCGTCCCTGCGGCCTATCCCATGCAGGCGCCGGTTTGTCCTCCGCCCCGTCCACAAACGCCGGCGGCCGGGCGCGCGCCACTCAGCGCCGGTCGAGCAGGCCGGTCGCCGTGATCGCGTAGCCGAGCCACTCGCCGCTCCACTCGAAGCTGAGCCGCTCGCCCTCTAGGACGAGCGCGACCTCGCCGTCGATGCAGCCGGTCGTCGAGCCCGGCGCGGCGCGGTTGAAGGTGACGACCTCGGCGTAGCGGCCGGGCGCGATCTCGGCGAGCGTCCCGGCGCAGTCGAGCGACGGGTAGATCGAGAAGCCGCGGCCCTCTTCGCTCAGGATGACGACCGCTTCATAGCTTTGGCCGTCGTTCTGCGTGATCTCGCCGGCCCAGAGGCCCGTCGCGTCCTGCGGCGTGGTCGCGGGCGTCTCCGGCGGCGGCTGCGCGCCCTTGGTTTGGGCGACGGCGCCCGAGAGAAGGCCGAGCGCGAGGGCGCCGGCGCCGAGAAGCGATGCGGTGAACCGGTGAACGGACGTCATGGGCGTCTCCTTTGCGAGCGGCGGGCGCAGGCTCAGTCGAACTGCGCGCTCGGCGTCGAGCGCGAGAGCGCGCGCTCCTCGTCGGTCATGTCCTCGGGAATTCCCTCGAAGAGCGGCGTCGTGAGATAGCGCTCGCCGGTGTCGGGCAACATGCAGAGGATGACGGAGCCCGGCGCCGCTCTTTCGGCGATCTGAATCGCGATCGCGAAGGTCGAGCCGCCGGACACGCCGGTGAAGATCCCCTCCTTCTGGGCGAGCGCCTGCGCCCATTTGATCCCCTCGGCGCCTGGAACCGGGATGAGCTCGTCATAGAACCCGCTGTCGATCGCCTCCTGGAGGACGTAAGGAATGAAGTCCGGCGTCCAGCCCTGGATCGGATGCGGCTCCCAGGCGGGATGTCCCTCCGCCGGCGCGTTGTCGGCCCCGCGCTTCTGCGGCGCGCCGCTCTGCACCAGCGCGGCGTTCGAGGGCTCGGAGAGGATGATCTTGGTCTCCGGCCGCTCGCGGCGCAGCACGCGGCCGCCGCCGGCGACCGTGCCGCCGGTGCCGTAGCCGGTGACGAAGTAGTCGAGCCGCTGGCCGGCGAAATCGTTCATGATCTCGCGGGCGGTGGTGACCTCGTGGATGTCGGCGTTGGCCTTGGTCTCGAACTGGCGCGCGAGGAACCAGCCATGGGTCTCGGCGAGCTCGACGGCCTTCTGATACATGCCGACCGCTTTCAGCGCCCGCGGCGTCAGCACGACCTTGGCCCCGACCATGCGCATCAGCCGGCGCCGCTCGATCGAGAAGCTGTCCGCCATGGTCACGACGAGCGGATAGCCTTTGGCCGCGCAGACCATGGCGAGGCCGAAGCCGGTGTTGCCGGAGGTCGCCTCGACGACGGT
>CAZPTD010000521.1:0-2445 GCA_964588915.1 uncultured Neomegalonema sp.
TCGAAGTTGTGGAAGGCGATCTGGCGAACGACGGTGTTGAGCATGTCCTCGACCTTGCTGGCCAGAAGCGCCTTCTTCTTCTTGACGTCGGTCTCGGCCGCGAGAAAGCGCTTGAAGGTCAGCATCTCGCCGAAGACGGACGCGGTCTCCGCCAAGGTCAACGGCGTGCGCGACAAAAGATCGCCCTGGCTCGCGGCCAGGACCTGATGGACGCCGTGACCGAGCTCATGGGCGAGGGTGAAGACGTCGCGCGTCTTGCCGAGATAGTTGAGCAGGACGTAAGGATGCGCGGCGGCGACGGTCGGATGGGCGAAGGCGCCCGGCGATTTGCCCGTCGTCGACGGCGCGTCGATCCAATTCTCGGCGAAGAATCGCTCGGCGATCTCGGCCATCTCCGGCGCGAACGCGCGATAGGCGCCGAGAACCGCGTCGCGCGCCTCGTCCCATGAGATTTTTCGGTCCTCTTCCTCGGGCGGCGGCGCGTTGCGGTCCCAGATCTCGAGCTTCTCGACGCCGAACCACTTCGCCTTCAACCGATAGTAGCGATGCGAGAGCCGCGGATAGGCGGCGACGACGGCGTCGCGCAGCGCGTCCACCACCTCGGCTTCGACCTGGTTCGCGAGATGGCGGAAGGACTCGGGCTCCGGATACTTCCGCCACTGGTCCTCGATCTCCTTCTCCTTCGCGAGCGTGTTGGTGACATGCGTGAAGAGGCGAAGGTTCCGCTCGAAGACCGCGACGAGCGCCTTGTAGGCGGCCGCGCGCCGCGCGCCGCTCGGATCGGAGAGCAAGGTCAGCGTCTTCTCGAGCCCGATCCTATGGGTCTCGCCGTCGAGCGCGACCTCGAACTCGAGCGCCGCCGTCGTCTCGTCATAGAGCCGCGTCCAGGCGTTGGCGCCGACGACCGACTGGTCGTGAAGAAAGCGCTCGAGCTCGTCCGAGAGCTGATGCGGCCGGAAGGCGCGCGTGCGCTCGAGCCACGGCCGATACCGCGCCGCCTCGGCGCTTTCGGCGAGGATCTCCTCGAGCCTCTCGTTCTCTATCCGATTGATTTCCAGTGTGAAAAAGACGAGCGGCGCCGTGCAGCGCGTCGCTTCGGCCTGCGCGTCGCCCAGCGCCTTGGCGCGCGCCGGATCGCCGGTGTTTTGGCTGAAGCGAAGACCGAGATAGGACATGACGCGGCCGATCCGGGATTGGATCGCCTCGTAGCGTCCGATCGCCGCCGCGAACTCGGCGCCGGAGAGGCCGGCGAGCTTGCCCTCGTAGTCGGCCGCGAAGGCGCGCGCCTCCGTCTCGACCCATTTGAGATCGGCCGCGATCGCCGTCTGCGCGGGCTCGGCGTAAAGCGCCGAGAAATCCCAGACCGGCAGCGCGCCGAGCGGCTCGTCGCCCGCGCCGTCGCCGCCGGACCCGTCGGGCGACTCGCGCAGCGCGCGCGCGGCAGCGTCGATGTCGAGATCACGGATCATGCGGCGTCTCCTCTTCTCCTCGCGCGCGAAGCCGGGCGCGCGTTCCGCGTTGATCAGCTAGCGCGATCGCGGGCTCGAGCGAAAGTCGCGCGTCGCGAATTTTCGCCGATCCGCGTCCTCGCGGCGCGGCGTTTCCGCGCCGAGCGGCTCCAGCGTTAACCGGTTCTTTAGTCCTTCTCGGCTGTATCAAATCGAGATGACGCGCGCGCTCGCCGACAGGCCGAGCCGCCGCGCACGACCAGCCGAAAATCGAGGGACGGGCATGCCGCATCACATTCTCATCGTAGACGACGATCCGGCGCAGCGCCGGTTGCTGCAATCGGTGATCACGGCGCAAGGCTACGCCGTCTCGCTCGCTCAGGACGGCGCGAAGGCGCTCGAGTTCCTGCGCGGACCGAAAGGCCGATCCGTCGACGTGATGCTGCTCGACCTCGTCATGCCCGGCAAGAGCGGCATGGACGTGATCGCCGAGGTGAAGCCCGAGCGGCCGGAGCTGCCGGTGATCGTGCTGACCGCCAACGGCTCGGTCACCGCCGTCGTCCAGGCGATGCAGGCGGGCGCCAACGACTTCATCGTCAAGCCGGCGAGCCCGGAGCGGCTGCAGGTCTCGCTCAAGAACGCGCTGACCTTGAACCAGCTCGTCGCCGAGAACTCGCGGCTGAAGCGGCGGGCGGCGGGCGCGCTCCAATTCGGCGATCTCATCGCCGAGAGCCTGGCGATGCGCCAGTCGATCCATCAGGCCAAGCGCGCGGCGCAGTCCAACATTCCGATCCTCATCGACGGCGAGAGCGGCGTCGGCAAGGAAGTGATGGCGCGGGCGATCCAGGGCGGCTCGGATCGCGCGGGCAAGCCCTTCGTCGCGGTGAATTGCGGCGCGATACCGGAGAATCTGGTCGAGTCGATCCTCTTCGGCCACGAGAAGGGCTCCTTCACCGGCGCGACCGACAAGCGGCTCGGCAAATTCCAGGAAGCCGAC
>CAZPTD010000522.1:0-2436 GCA_964588915.1 uncultured Neomegalonema sp.
GTCGAGCGACTTCGGCTTCTCTTTGAAGCTCTTCGGCTGAGCGTAGTAATACTGTTCCTGATAGTCGATCGGCGGATAGCTCACCATCGCCCAATCCGGCTCCGGCTGGGTGAGCCAGCGGCGATACGCTTGCAGCCGCCAATCCAAGAGCCACTCCGGCTCTTTCTTCTTCTCCGAGATCAGGCGAACGATGTCCTCGTTCAGGCCCTTCGGCGCGTACTCCATCTCGACGTCGGTGGTGAAGCCGTATTTGTACTTGCCGGCAAGCGCTTGGACCTTTTCGACCGTCTCGCGCTCGACGCCGTCGCGGATGTCCAACTCGCCCGCGCCGTTCCCGTCTCTGATCGCCATCTCTCAATCCTCAACCAAGCTCTTCAAGTCCGCGGGCGCGCCATTGTCCGGCTTCCTACGCGCCGCCGCCCGCGCATGGAGCCTGAGATACGCCGCCGCGAAGCGTTCGAGCGCCTCTTCGGTCATCTCCGGCCCGAAGCTCACGCGGATCGCGCTTTCGGCGCGCCCGGCGTCGGCGCCCATGGCGCTCAGGACATGGCTCGCCGCGAGCTTGCCGCTCGAGCAGGCGCTGCCCGCGCTCACCGCGAAGCCCGCCAGATCGAGCTGCATCAGCTGCGTCTCGGCGCGCCAGCCCGGCGCCGCGAAACAACTGGTCGCCGGGAGTCGATCTATGCCTTGCCCGAAAAAAACCAAGTCCGGCGCTCTGGAATGTAAAGCGCTCTCGAGCCGATCGCGCAAGGGCGCCGTTTCGGCCCATGCGCCCGCGTCGATCGTCTCGGCCGCGGCGGCGAAGCCGATGGCGCCGATGAGGTTCTCCGTGCCGGCCCGCCGGCGCGTCTCCTGCCCGCCGCCTGCGAGCAGGCTCCGGAAGTCGCGGCCCGATCGGATCAGCAGCCCGCCGATCCCGGCCGGCGCGCCGATCTTGTGGCCCGAAAGGATCGAAAAATCGGCGCCCAGCCCGTGAAAGTCGAACGCGACCTTGCCGAAGGCCTGCGCCGCGTCGATCAGCGTCGCCGCGCCCGCCGAGCGCGCCAGACGCACGGCCTCGGCGACGGGCTGGAGCGCGCCGGTCTCGTTGTTGGCGGCCATCACCGCGACGAGCGCGCGGCCCTCGATCTCTGCGAGCGCCTTTTCGAGCGCCGCGAGATCGCAGACGCCCGCCGGCGTCGCCGGCGCGACGATCCGCTTGGCGCCGGCCTCCGCCGCCCGCTCCGAGGCCGCGAGGACGCAGTCATGCTCGATCGCCGAGACCACCACCGCGTCCCAGCCCTGCGCGAAGACGGCGTTCGCCGCCTCGGTCGCGCCGCTGGTGAAGACCAGCTCCTCGGGCTCGGCGCCGGCGGCGGCCGCGACGCGTCGGCGCGCGTCCTCGAGCATCGCGCGCGCGCGCCGCCCTTCCTGATGTTGCGAGGACGGATTACGGCCGGTCTCGGCGAGCTCGGCCGCCGCCGCGGCCACGGCGTCGCGCGCCGCCGGCGCCAGCGGCGCCGTCGCGTTCCAATCGAGATAGACGCGTTCGGGCATCGGTTCCGCCGCCTCCTGCCGTTCGGCGCCTCGATATCAGCTCGAGCGGCGCGACGCCACGGCTCGAGGCGACGCGTTCGCAACTGGGAGGGGCGACGCGCGACCGTTTGGCGTTAAGACGCCGCGCCGATCGCTTCTTCCTCGATCAGGGCGGCGAAGTTGGGCAGGGCGTTGCAGGGCGCGAGGCGCTTGCCGACCACGTCGGCGAGCGTCACGCCGTGCAGGAAGAGATAGACATGAGCCGACAGCCGCTCCCAGAGATCATGGGTCAGGCAGGCTTCCTGCCCCTGGCCGCAGCCCTCGCCGACGCCGCCTTCGCATTTCGTCGCCCGCAACGTCTCGTCGACCGCCGACATGATCTCGGAGATCCGCGTCTCTTCCGGCGGTTTGGCGAGCCGGTAGCCGCCGCCCGGCCCGCGCACGCTCTCGACGAGCCCGGCGCGCCGGCGCCGGGCGAAGCGCTGCTCGACAAAGGACGCGGCGCTGTGGCGACGGTGCTTGTGCAGCACGGCACTTTGCGCGTTGGCGACATTGTGGTTGCCGGCACCGAGTGGGGCAAAGTGCGTGCGCTGGTGAACGACCGCGGCGGATGGGATCGCACAAAGATCCAACTCGGCCGAGTCGTTGACCTGCTCGACCCGACGGGTTATGCGATGGTCCGAACGCCTTGGCCGTTCTGGCACGAGGTCGAACCTGAACGGACGCCCACGGCGGAGACAACGTCGACACGCGACCAGGCAGCCGATCGGCGTGCGGCGCTGAAACCGGGTCAGCAGGCGGGTGGCGAGGCGCCGGCGGAGCCGGCGTACGACATCGAACGCGATGGACCGCTCGATGATGACGCGATCGAGATTGCCAACCACGATGGAAATCGGCTCTACGCGGGGATTCGGGGGTCGC
>CAZPTD010000523.1:0-2420 GCA_964588915.1 uncultured Neomegalonema sp.
AGGATCCGGTCTGCGCAAGGACGGCGATGAGCGCGTTCTGGCGCAGGAAGGTCGACTTGCCGGCCATGTTCGGCCCGGTGACGAGCCAGCTCGACTGCGCGTCCCGCCCGTCCGCCGAGAGATCGCAATCGTTCGGCACGAAGGTCCCGCCGCCCGCCGCTTGGAGCGCCGTCTCGACCACCGGATGGCGGCCGCCCTCGACGACGAAGGCGCGGCTGTCGTCGATCTCCGGCCGCGCCCAGCCTTCCGCATCGGCGAGCTCGGCGAGCGCGGCGTGGACGTCGATCTCCGCCAGCGCTTGCGCCGCCGCCGCGATCGCGTCGGCCGCCGCCAAGATCATCGCGACCAGCCGGTCGAAGGCCGCCTTCTCGAGCTCGGCCGCATGGTCGGCGGCGCGGGCGATCTTCGCCTCGAGTTCGGTGAGCTCGACCGACGTGAAGCGCACCGCGTTCGCCATCGTCTGGCGATGGATGAAGAGCGCGTCCAAGGGATCGCTCATCATCTTGCGCGCATGGCTGGCCGGCGTCTCGATGAAGTAGCCGAGAACGGCGTTGTGCTTGATCTTGAGCGCCGCGACGCCGCTCTCGCTCTGATAGCGCGCTTGAAGCTCGGCGATCACCCGCCGCGCGTTCTCGCGGAGCGCGCGCGCCTCGTCGAGCGCCGAGTCGTAGCCCTCGGCGATCGCGCCGCCATCCGAAAGCCGAAGCGGCGGCTCGGGCGACACGGCCACGGCGAGCTCGGCCGCGAGCGCTTCGCCGCCCCAGAGCGCCGGCGCCCGCTCCGAGATCAGCGCCGGCGCACGCGCGAGGCCGGACGCGAGAAGATCGCCCGCCTCCTTCGCGACGACGAGCCCGTCGCGGAGCGCCGCGAGATCGCGCGGTCCGCCGCGGCCGAGTCCGATCCGCGAGAGCGCGCGTTCGAGATCCGGGCTCCGGCGCAGAACGGCGCGCAGATCGGCGCGCAGATCCCGCTCTTCGGCGAAATACTGGACCGCGTCGAGCCGCGCCCGGATCTCGAGCGGCTCCGCCGACGGCCCGCCGAGCCGCGCCTCGAGGAGCCTTGCGCCGGCCGAAGTCGCGGTCCGGTCGATGGTCGCGAGCAGCGAGCCCGAGCGGCCGCCCGAGAGCGCTTCGGTCAGCTCCAGATTGCGCCGCGTCGCCGCGTCGATGCGCAGCGATCCGCCCTCCTCCTCGCGCTGCGGCGGCCTCAGAAGCGGCAGGCGGCCGCGCTGGGTGAGGTCGAGATAGTCGTAAAGCGCGCCGAGCGCCGCCCGCTCCGCCGCCCCGAAGGCGCCATAGGCTGCGAGCGTCGCCGCGCCGAAGAGCCCGGCGAGCTTCGCCTCGCCCTGATCCGGCGCGAAGCTCGACGCCGCGACGCCGCTCGCGGTCGCGCCCGCCTCCTCGATGATGTCGGCGAGCTCGGGATCGACGGGCCTCGGCCCCAACACCTCGCTCGGCCGCAGCCGCGCCAGGAGCGCCGGCAGCCCGGATCGCGAGATCTCCGCGGTCCTGAGCGCGCCCGTCGACATGTCGGTCCAGGCGAGCGCGCCCATGCCGCCCTTCTCGGCGAAAGCGGCGAGATAGTTGTGCCGGCCGCCTTCGAGAAGCGCGTCCTCCGAGAGCGTGCCCGGCGTCACCAGCCGCACCACCTCGCGCTTCACCACCGCCTTGTAGCCGCGCTTCTTCGCCTCGGCCGGATCCTCCGTCTGCTCGGCGACGGCGACCCGGAAGCCCTGGCGGATGAGCTCGTGCAGATAGCGCTCGGCGTTGTGGATCGGCACGCCGCACATCGGAATCGGCTCGTCGCCGGCGGTCCCGCGCTTGGTGAGCGCGATGCCGAGCGCCTCGGCGGCGACCGCGGCGTCCTCGAAGAACATCTCGTAGAAGTCGCCCATCCGGAAGAACAGCAGATGCTCGGGATGCGCGGCCTTCATGTCGAGGAACTGCGCCATCACCGGCGTCGCCTGCGCGCGCCGCGCCGCGAGATCGGGCGGCGCCTCTCCTGCCGCCCGATCGGCGACGTCTTCGGCTCTCTCGCTCATGGAAGGTGGTTATCTCAAGCGGCCGGGCGCGAAAAGCCGCCGCGGCGGCGGCGTCCAAGAATTGACAGCGCCGCCCCATCGCCGTCCATACGTTGTGGAAACAGACAGGAGCGCGGGATGGCCTCGGACAATATCGACAAATACGGCGCGGATCTGGACCAAGACGCGCTCGTCTACCATTCGAGCGGCAAGCCCGGCAAAGTCGAGATCTCGGCGACGAAGCCGATGGCGACGCAGAGGGACCTCTCGCTCGCCTATTCGCCCGGCGTCGCCGCGCCGGTCCGCGCCATCGCGGAGAACCCGGAGACGGCCTTCGACTACACCGCCCGCGGCAACATGGTCGCGGTCATCTCGAACGGCACCGCGATCCTCGGCCTCG
>CAZPTD010000524.1:0-2389 GCA_964588915.1 uncultured Neomegalonema sp.
CGGCGCAAGGAATGGAAGGCATTCCGGTCTCCGGCCAGGACGGCGATCACGCCGCGCTCAACCGCGTCGCCCTCGGCACGCAGACGGTCTCGGTCTGGAAGGACGCGCGCGATCTCGGCCGCGCGGCCGGCGAAATCGCCGTCGCCCTCGCCGAAGGCGCGACCATGGCGGATGTCGACGGCGCCGTCGAGTGGACCTCGCCGGGCGGCGTGACGATGACCTCGATGTTCCTCGAGCCGGTTCCGATCACCCGCGACAATCTCGACGTCGTCGTCGACGCCGGCTGGATCAGCCAAGAGGCGCTCTGCGAGGGCGTGCCGTCGGGAACGGTCGAGATCTGCAACTGATCCGCTCTTCCTGAGCACGGTCCGCCGCCCGGTCTCGGCCGGGCGGCGGCGCTCGGCGGCGGAGCCGCGACCGTTGCGAGCGCCGCGCGTCTCTGAGCGCGCCCTTCCGGCCGCCGCGATCGGCGCGCGCGTCGCCTCCTCCCCGCCTCCCGCGATCGGCGTTCACGCTCGACGCCGTCTCTCGCCCCGACGCCGCATGAGGTGACCGACATGTCCTCGAGCTCAACCGCGTCCGCCGCGCTCCGCACGCGCATGCAGGCGCTCGACACGGCGCATTTGGTCGGCGTTTTCCTCGTCATCGGCGCCGGAGCGATCGCGCTGATCACCGCGCTCTTTCAAGGGGCGATACCGGTCTCGTTCGAGCTGCCCTTCGCCGGCTTTTTCGACAGCGTTCTCGGCGGCGCGATGGTCGACTTCGAGATCAACGACGTGCAGCGGCTGGCGTTCTGCGGCGTCCTGGTGATGGCGGCGGCCGTGCTCTGGTCGGACGTGCTCAAGCTCGACTCGCGCCTGATCGGCATGCTCCTGATCATGGTCGCCACCTGGCTCGTCTTCGACATCGTCTCGGGCTCGGGCTTTCTGACCGCGCGCAACCTCTACAACCTGTCGATCCAGACGGCGTCGGTCGCGGTGATGGCGGCGGGGATGGTCTTCGTGATCGTCACGCGCCATATCGATCTCTCGGTCGGATCTCTGCTCGGCTTCGTCGGGATGCTGATGGCGGTGGTCCAGGTCTATTGGATCCCGGATCTGAACGACTCGCTCTATGGCGGGGCCGAGGACAGCCCGCTCATGCAATGGCGCTGGCTGGTCACCATTCTCGCGGGCGTGATCGCCGGCGCGATCGTCGGCGCGTTCCAGGGCGCGATCGTCGCTTATTTCACGGTTCCGGCCTTCATCGTCACCGTCGGCGGGCTCTTGATCTGGCGCGGCTGCACCTGGTGGCTGACCACCGGCCAGACGACGCCGCTGCGCGACCAGACGTTCCTCGATCTCGGCGGTCGGCCGGAGGGCTCGCTCGGCGAGTTCTGGAGCTGGGTGGTTTGCGCCGTCGCCGTCGCGCTCGTCGTCGCGCTGCTCTATTTCTCGCGCCGCCGCAAGATCAGCCACGGCTTCCCGGTCAAGCCCGTCTGGGCCGAGTTCGCCGTCGGCGCCGCGCTCGTCGCGATCATCGTCGGTTTCGTCGCGTTGATGGTGTCCTACCAAATCCCGGTCGGCGCGGCGCGGCGGATGATGGAGGCGCGCGGCGAGACCGTACCCGAAGAGGGCCTCTATCACGGCGTCGCCGGCTCGGTGGTGATCGTCATCGCCGTGGCGCTGGTGATGACCGTGATCGCCCGGCGCACGCGCTTCGGCCGCTACGTCTTCGCCACCGGCGGCAATCCGGACGCGGCGGAGCTCTCGGGCGTCAACACCAAGATGCTGACCGTCAAGGTCTTCGCGCTCATGGGCGTGCTGACGGCGATCTCGGCGGTGATCGCCTCGGCGCGGCTGACCAACGCCACCAACGATCTCGGCGTGCTCGACGAGCTTCGCGTCATCGCGGCGTCGGTCATCGGCGGCACGGCGCTCGCCGGCGGCTCCGGCACGATCTACGGCGCGATGCTCGGCGCGGTGTTCCTGCAGAGCCTGCAGTCGGGCATGGTGCTCACCGGCGTCGACGCGCCGCTCCAGAACATCGTCGTCGGCGTCGTGCTCGTCGTCGCGGTGCTCACCGACGCGACCTATCGCAAGCGGCTCGGCCTCTGAGCGGCGGAAGGAGATCTCGAGAGATGACCGAGGCGACGACAGAGACGAAGCCGCTCGTCGAGATGAAGGACATCCGCATCTCCTTCGGCGGCGTCCACGCCGTCGACGGCGTCGACGTCGATCTCTATCCGGGCGAGGTGGTCGGGCTGCTCGGCCATAACGGCGCCGGCAAGTCGACCTTGATCAAGGCGCTCTCCGGCGCGCAGCCGGCGCAGAGCGGCGAGATCTACATCAACGGCCAGAAGGCGCGGATCGACAATCCGCGCGCCGCGCGCCGCTACAACAACGAGACG
>CAZPTD010000525.1:0-2384 GCA_964588915.1 uncultured Neomegalonema sp.
GGGTCGAGAGCGTGCCCTCGTGGATCACCACGTCGTCGCGCAAGAGCCGCTCGCCGCCGCCGCGCTTGACCACGCCGTCGGTGACCTCGCAGCCAGCGACCTTGCCGATCTTCGAGATGGAGAAGACCTGCTTGATCTTGGCGTAGCCGATGAAGGTCTCGCGGACCTCCGGGCTGAGCAAGCCCGAGGCCGCCGCCTTCACATCGTCGACGAGGTCGTAGATCACCGAGTAGTAGCGGATCTCGACGCCCTTCTGGTTCGCCGCGTCCCGTGCGGGCGCGTTGGCGCGGACGTTGAAGCCGATGATCGGCGCCCGCGAGGCGTCCGCCAAGGTGACGTCCGATTCGGTGATCGCGCCGACGCCGTTATGGAGCACGCGCACCCGCACCTCGTCGTTGCCGATCTTCTCGAGCGCCTGGACGATCGCCTCGACCGAGCCTTGCACGTCGGCCTTGATGACCACCGGCAGCTCGGCGACGTCCTCGTTCTGCTTGGCCTGCGCCAGAAGCTGATCGAGCGTCGCCCGAGCGCCCTTGGCCGCCTGGGCCTCCTTCGCCTTGCGGACGCGGTACTCGGCGATCTCGCGCGCGCGGCCCTCGTCCTCGACCACGTAGAGCGTGTCGCCCGCCTCCGGCGCGCCGGACAAGCCGAGCACCTCCACCGGCGTCGACGGCCCGGCCTCCTCGATCCGCTCGCCCTGATCGTCGATCAGCGCGCGGACGCGGCCCCATTGCTCGCCGACGACGAAGACGTCGCCCACCTTGAGCGTGCCGCGCTGGACGAGCACGGTCGCCACCGGGCCGCGGCCGGTGTCGAGCTTCGCCTCGACCACCGCGCCTTCGGCGGAGCGTTCGGGCGCGGCCTTGAGATCCAAGAGCTCGGCCTGCAAGAGAATGTTCTCGAGCAGCTGATCGAGGCCCTGGCCGGTGATCGCCGACACCTCGACGTCGAGCACCTCGCCGCCCATGCCTTCGACCTGGATGTCTTGCTGCAGGAGCTCGACCCGCACCTTCTGCGCGTCGGCCGCCGGCTTGTCGATCTTGTTGATGGCGACGATCATCGGCACGCCGGCCGCCTTGGCGTGGCTGATCGCCTCGACCGTCTGCGGCATCACCGAATCGTCCGCCGCCACCACCAGGATCACGATGTCGGTCACCTGGGCGCCGCGGGCGCGCATCGAGGTGAAGGCCGCGTGGCCCGGCGTGTCGAGGAAGGTGATCGGTGCGCCGCTCTCGGTGGTGATCTGGTAGGCGCCGATATGCTGGGTGATGCCGCCCGCCTCGCCGGCGACGACGTTGGTCTTGCGCAGGCTGTCGAGGAGCGAGGTCTTGCCGTGGTCGACATGGCCCATGATCGTGACGACCGCGGCCCGGGGCTCCAGCGCCTCCTCCGCGTCGTCCGAGGTCTCGATGGCCTGCTCCACATCCGCCTCGGAGACACGGGTCACCTTGTGCCCGAACTCCTCGATGATGAGCTCGGCCGTGTCCTGGTCGATCGACTGGTTCTGCGTCGCCATGATGCCGTTTTTCATCAGCGACTTGATCACGTCGGCCACGCGCTCGGCCATGCGGTTGGCGAGCTCCTGCACCGTGATCACGTCCGGCAGCTTGACGTCCCGGATGACCTTCTCCCGGGTCTCCTGCGCGCCGCGGGACTTGCGCTTCTCCCGCTCCTGGCGCCGGCGCATGGCCGCGAGCGAGCGCTGCCGCCCGCCCTCGTCGTCGCCCGAGAGCTTGGAAATGGTGAGCTTGCCGGTCCGCCGCTTGTCCTCGCCGCGGCCCTTGGAGGGGGGCGGGGCCTCCTTCTCGCGCTTCTTGACCGGCGTCGCGGCCTTGCCGCGGTTGCGCTCGTCGTCTTCGGTCGCGGGCGCGCGGGCCGCGGGGGCCGCCGGCTCCTTCTTCGGCTTGGCCTGTTCGCCGGGCGCGGGCGCCGGCGTGGCGCCGGCCGCGGCCTCCGCCGCGCGCTGACGCTCGAGCTTTTCGCGGTGCTCGGCCTCCTCGGCCTCGCGCTTCTGGCGGGCCTCGTCCTCTTCGGCGCGCTTCTTGGCCTCGGCCTCCGCGTCGGCCTGGCGCTGCGCCTCGGCCTCCTCCTCGGCGCGCTTCTTGGCCTCCTCCTCGGCGCGGGCGGCCTCGAGGGCAGCGCGGCGCTTGGCGTTCTCCGCCTCGCGGCGCTTCTCCTCCTCGGCCTGCTTGGCGGCCTGCTTGAGCGCCTGCAGCCGGCGCGCGTGCTCCTCGGGCGAGAGCGAGCGCAGCATGTTGGGCTTGCCGCCCCGGCCCTGGCCGCCGCGGCCGCGGTTTCCGTCGTCCCGGCCGCCGTCGCGCCCGCGCGGGGCGTCGCCGGCGCCGGTGCGCCCGCCACCCTCGCGCCGCTGCCCGCCGCCGCCC
>CAZPTD010000526.1:0-2379 GCA_964588915.1 uncultured Neomegalonema sp.
CTCCGCCGAGGCGGGCGCGCCGGCGCCGAGAAGCGCCGCGCCGAGAAGGGCGGCGGCGGCGCCGGCGCGCGCGCGCCGCGTCGGGGCGCCGAGGGTGGATCGCGTCATAGCGCTGGCCTTTCGATCAAGTCTCGTTGCAGGACGGCGTCCGCCTCGTTGCGGCTGAAGAGCTCGGGCCGGCACGAGATCGGGTCGTTCTCGACGATCTCCGAGATGCGCTGGACCTGGCCGCTCTCGGCCGCGACCTCGATTTCGCCGTCGATCTCGTAAGTGAGCCAACAGGCCGCGCCGGCCGGATAGTCGAAGCAATAAAAATCGCCGCGCTTTTCCCAAACGCCTTCGAGACACTCGCCATTGGCGTGCTCGAAGGTCACAGCCGCGCCGTCGGGACCGTAATATTCGCGGCCCCAGATCGAGCCGTCGCCGAGAACGAAGGTGACGGTCTTGCCGAGGAAGAGGTCGCGAAACTCGTCGAGCTCGATCATGCGCGCGCCGGCCGGCGGCTCGACGCCGATCGATTGCGCGGACGCGTCGGTCGCGCTCGCGAGAGCGCCGAGGCACGCCGAGACGACGAGCGCGGCGCGGGCGGCGGCGAGGGGCGACGTCATCGCGCGTCTCCTTTCGGCTCCGAAGGCGCGGCGACGAGACGTCTCAGCGCGTCGCTCGGGTCCGCCCGGCTGATGATCTCGGGCTGGCAGGAGAGCGCTTCGTTGGTGATCTGGGCGACGCGCTGCTCGCCGCCGCGCTCGACGTCGCGGATGAAGGTCTGCCCGTCGCGCTCGAAGTGATAAAAGCAATAGATCGAGCCGTAGTCGAAGCAATAGACGCCGTTCTGTTGGCGCCAGGCGCCTTCGCTGCACTCGCCGGACGCAAAGACGAACACGACGCGATTCGATCCTGGCTCGTAATACTCCTTGCCGTGATAGTTGCCGGCGATCTCGTAATAGACGGTCCGGTCTTCGACCATCGACAGCCACTCTTCCTCCGGAATGATCCGCTCGCCCAGGCTGGGAGTGAAGTCGCCGATCGGCGCGCCTTCCTCCGGAGACTGCGCCGCGGCCGCGCCGGCCAGGCTCGCCGCCGCGAGGAGCGCCGCAATCGTCTTCGCAATACGTCGTCGCATGTCGCCTCCGTCCTTCTCCGCCGCGATGCCGGCCGACTGCGGCGCCCGCGAGGCGGGCTCGGGGCGAAAAATGGCGCAATCGGCGCGCGATGAGTCGTCGGGTTCCCTTTCCCTTCGGCCCGTGCGAGGTAGCAGAAACGACCACCGAGGCCGAGAGCCAATTCGAACGTGCGAGGCCGCCATGACGCGCTCCGACCCCAAAGAAGCCGCCGAGGCCGCCCGCGCGCCGGACGCCTGGAAGCGGCCTGTCGGCGCCACGCGCAAGACGCCGAAGGGCCGCCAGCTCGAAGAGGCGGCGGCGCGCGAGGTGAGAGAACTCCTCGGCGACCGGCCGCGAAGGCGCGATCTCCTCATCGAGTTCCTGCATCTCGTCCAGGATCGCTATCACGGCCTTTCCGCCGCGCATCTCAGAGCGCTCGCCGAGGAGCTTCGGCTGTCGCAGTCGGAGGTCTACGAGGTCGCGACCTTCTACGCCCATTTCGACGTCGTCAAAGAGGGCGAGGCCGCGCCGCCTGCGCTCACCATCCGCGTCTGCGACGGGCTTTCCTGCGAGATGGCCGGCGGCGAGGAGCTTCTGAGGCGTCTCGGCGCGCTCTATGGCGGCTCCGGCGAGGTCCGGGTGGTCCGCGCGCCCTGCATGGGCCGCTGCGACACCGCGCCGGTCGCCGAGATCGGCCATTATCACGCCGACAACGCCACGATCGACAGCGTCCGCGCCGCCGTCGACGCCGGCCGCACGCATCCTGTCGCGCCCGACTACGAGGCGTTCGAGGCCTATCGCGACGCCGGCGGCTACCGGAGTTTGGAGTCCTTGCGCGCCGGGGCCCGCAGCGTCGACGCGGTGCAGCAGTCGCTCCTCGAGGCCGGCCTGCGCGGCATGGGCGGCGCCGGCTTTCCGTCGGGCAGGAAATGGTCCTTCGTCCGCGCGGCCGAGGGTCAGCGCTATCTCGCGGTCAACGCCGACGAGGGCGAGCCCGGCACCTTCAAGGACCGCTATTTTCTCGAGCGCGAGCCGCATGCGGTGCTCGAAGGCGTTCTCGTCGCCGCCTGGGCGGTCGAGGCCGAGCGCTGCTATTTCTATCTCCGCGACGAATATCCGGCGATCCAGGCGCTCCTCGAGCAGGAGATCGCGGCCCTCGAGGCGGCCGGGCTCGCGGCGCCCGGCTTTATCGAGCTCCGCCGCGGCGCCGGCGCCTATATTTGCGGCGAAGAGAGCGCGATGATCGAGTCGATCGAGGGCAAGCGCGGCCTGCCGC
>CAZPTD010000527.1:0-2366 GCA_964588915.1 uncultured Neomegalonema sp.
GGCCTACGCCGCGCCACCGCCGGGCGGCCAAGCCTCCGCGCCGCCGCCCGCCCCGGTCCAATACCAGCCGGCGCCGGCGCCGGCCGCGCCGCCGCCCGTCGCCGCGCCGGGCGGCCAGGTCAGCCATGTCGTCGCCCGCGGCGACACGGTCTACTCGCTCGGGCGCCGCTACGGCTCGACGCCGGCGGCGATCCAAGCCGCGAACGGCCTCGACGCCGCCTTCTCGATCCGCACCGGCCAAACCCTGATCATTCCGATCACCGGCGCGCCGCAGCCGCCCGTCGGCGCCCCGGCCGCCTACCAAGGCGCCGCCGCGCCTGCGCCGCAGCCTGCGCCCGTCGCGAGCGCGCCGGCGCAAGCGGGCGGCGGCCGCGGACCGATGATCCCGCCGGTCGACGGCCCGATCGTCGGCGTCTTCGGCCAGACCGCGGGCTCCGCGCCCAACGCCGGCGTCGACATCGCCGCGCCGGCCGGCTCGGTGGTCCGCGCCGCCGCGGACGGCACGGTGATCTACGTCTCCGAGCCGCATCCGACCGTCGGGTCCGTGATCCTCGTCGAGCATTCCGGCGGCATGCGGACCATCTACGGCCTCGTCGACCAAGTCTCGGTCGCCGTCGGCCAGTCCGTGGCGCAGGGCGCGCCGATCGCGGTCGTCGCGCCGGCGTCGAACGGCAATCAACCGATGTTGCATTTCGAGCTGCGCCGCGGCTCGCAGCCGATCGATCCGACGCCGTTCATCCGCGGCGGTCCGATCGGCTGATTCGAAACGAGCGCGCCGCCGTCTCTCGGCGCAACCGGCCGTCGCGGTTGCGCGCTCCGCGCCTCAAGCGCTAGGTTCTTGGCGCATCGGCATGATGCGCCAAGAGAAAAGGGACCGCGATGCGGAGCCGCGGGCGCGCCTTCATCTTTCGACAGATCGCGATCGTCTGCCTCGCGACGCTCGCCGGTTTCGGCCCGGCGCTGGCGCAGTCCGATCAGGGCGGGCTTGCGTTCAGAAGCTGCTGGAGCGTCTGCGGTCCGAGCGCGGATGGCGGCGACACGCGCGCCTGCGAGGCCTGTCTGCGCGAGATCTGCGCGTCGCAGCCGCGGCTCTCGGGGCATCCGGCCTGCGAGCGGGTCGGCGTCTCGGCGCGGCCGAGCGCGCCGCCCGAGGTCCGCGCGGACGACGCGCCGCTCACCGCTCCGGCGCCGCAGCGGGCGCCGAGATCGTCCGATCCGGAGCCGGTCGCCGAAGCGCCGCCCGAGATTACGACCGCCCAGATCGAAACCGCCGCGCCGCCTCGCTGCGACGTCGCCGCCTGCGACGCCGCGTATCGCAGCTTCCGCGCGTCGGACTGCACCTACCAACCCTATGACGGCCCGCGCCGGCTCTGCACTCGGACGAGCGACGACGACGCGGCGCTCGACGAAACGGCGGCGTCGGACGAGGAGGACGCCGACGACGCGCAGGCGCCGCCCGCCGAATCGCCGCCGGCCGCGGTCACCGGCCAGTTCGTCTGCAACTTTGACGCCTGCGAGGAGGCTTATCGCTCCTTCCGCGCCAGCGACTGCACCTATCAGCCCTTCGAGGGTCCGCGCCGTCTCTGCGAGCGCGGCCAACCGCTTGTCGCCGCGTCGATCGAAGACGCGGACGACGCGGCGGCGGAGCCGGAGCGCGACGAGATCCTCGACGAGATCAACGAGGCGTTCTCCGCGGCCGAGCTCGAGGAGGCGGAGTTCCCGCCGATCGACCCGGAGGCGGTCGCCCGCGCCGAGGCGGAGCTCGACGCCGAGGAGACCTTCGACGCCGTCGCCGCGATCGCCGCGCCGATCGGCTACGGTCTCTTCGCCGCCTTCGTCCTCATCCGGCTCCTGCTGCTCAAGCCCGCCGCCGCGACCGCCGCCTTCGCGCCGCCCGCGCCCGGGACGCCGCCTCGGCCGGAGGATCCGGTGGAGCGCGATCGGCGGAGCTGGCGCGTCGCCGGCGCCGCCTTCGGCGGCCAAGCGCAACGATGGCCCGAGGATTACGGCCGCGGCTGAGCGGGCGCCCGTTCAGCCGTCCCGCCGCTCGAGACGCCGCCCGAGCCTTCCGGCGAGATCTTGGATGAATTGCCAGGCGACGCGTCCGGAGGCGGCGCCGCGGGTCTGGCGCCATTCGATCGCCTCGGCGCGGAGCGCCTCTGGCGCGATCGAGAGCCCGTAGGCTTCGGCGTAGCGCGCGACCATGGCGAGATAGGCTTCCTGCCCGCAGCTGTGAAAGCCGAGCCAGAGGCCGAAGCGGTCCGACAGCGACACCTTCTCCTCGACCGCCTCGCCCGGATGCAGGCCGACCTGGCGCTCGTTCTCGATCATGTCGCGCGGCATCAGATGGCGGCGGTTCGAGGTCG
>CAZPTD010000528.1:0-2348 GCA_964588915.1 uncultured Neomegalonema sp.
CGCGGTCGCCGGCGGCGACCCGCGCCTTGATATGCGCCGCGCGCTCCCAGGTGCGGCCCATCCCCTCGTAATATTGCGCGGCGGCCATGGTCGAGATGACGGGCGGCGTCGCGCCCGGATCCGGCCGCAGCCTGAGGTCGACGCGGGCGACGAAGCCGTCCGCGGTCGCCTCGCCGAGAAGCTTCACGAGGCGCCGGGCGAGGCGCGTCCAGCATTCCTGCGCCGAGCCGAGATCGGACCGCGCAAGGCGGGCCGGCTCGTAGAGCAGGATGAGGTCGATGTCGGAGGAGTAGTTGAGCTCGTAGGCGCCCATCTTGCCCATCGCCACGGCGAAGAGACCGGACCGGGCCGGATCGAGGCTCGAGAGGCGGCCGGCCGCGGCCTCCTCGGCGATCAGCCGGTCGAGAACGGCGCCGAGCGCCGCGTCGGCGAAGTCGGTGAGCGCGCGCGTCAGGACGTCGAGATCCCAGACGCCGCCGAGATCCGCGAGCGCGGCGAGAAGCGCGGCGCGGCGCCGAGCGATCCGGAGGGCCTTCATCGCCTCGGGATCGCGGAGTTCGGGCGCGCAGGCCGCCCTTGCGTCGGCGAGGAGCGCGCGCCAGCTCTCGTCGATCGGCCGGGTCCAAACGGTCTTCAGCCAATCGGCCTCGCGCTTCGCGGTCCGGCCGAGAAAGGGCGCGCCGCCTGCGGCGGCGGCGAGCAAGGCTTCCGGCGCGCCCGCGGGCGGCTGGCAGGTCTCGAGCGCGGCGCGCGCCGCCTCCGCGTCGAAGACGGGTGGCGCGCCGCGGATGTCGGCCTCGAAGGCGGTCATCACTCTTTACGCGTCGGCGCCCGCGAGCGCGTCGGCGAGGACGGCCTCGGCGGCGGCGATCGCCGCGTCGGCCTCGCTCGGATCCGCGCCGCCGGCCTGCGCCATGTCCGGCCGCCCGCCGCCGCCGGCGCCGCCGAGCGCCGCGGCCGCGGCGCGGACGATGTCGACGGCGGAGACGCGGTCGACCAGGTCCTGCGTGACGCCCGCCGCCGCCGCCGCCTTGCCGCCGGTGTCGGCGACGAGCAGCACCGCGCCCGAACCGATCCGCTTCTTGTGCTCGTCGATGAGGCCGCGCAGATCCTTCGCCGAGACGCCGTCGAGCTTCTGCGCCAGGAACTTGACGCCGGCGACTTCCTTCGCCGCCGGGCCGCCGCCGCCCGCGCCGGACTCCGCGAGGGCGAGGCGCTTGCGCAGATCCGCGACCTCGCTTTGCAGCCGCCGGCGCTCTTCGAGCAGCGACTCGACCCGGTCGACCGCTTCGTCGGGCGACGCCTTGAGCGCGCCGGCGACGCCGCGCAGGCGCGCGTCCTGCTCCTCGAGATACTCGAACGCGTCGGCGCCGGTGACCGCCTCGACGCGGCGCACGCCGGCCGAGGAGGCGCCTTCGCCGACGATCTTGAGCAGCCCGATCTCGCCCGTCCGCGCGACATGCGTGCCGCCGCAGAGCTCGAGCGAGTAGATCCCGCCCTTCGGCGCGGTCGGATCATCGAGCGCGTCGCCCATGCGCCGCCCCATGGCGACCACGCGGACCTCGTCGCCGTATTTCTCGCCGAAGAGCGCGCGCGCGCCGAGCTCCTGCGCCTCGTCCGGCGTCATGATCCGGGTCGAGACCGCGTCGTTCTGCCGGATATAGGCGTTGACCTCGGTCTCGACGGCGCGCAGCTCCGTCTCGCGCGGCGCGGCGCCATGGGCGAAGTCGAAGCGCAGCCGGTCGGGCGCGACCAGCGAGCCCTTCTGCGCCACATGCTCGCCGAGCGCGCGGCGGAGCGCCTCGTGCAGCAGATGCGTCGCCGAGTGATTGGCGCGGATGCGGCCGCGGCGCTCGGCGTCGACGGAGAAGTCGGCCGCCTGCTCGACCGCGATCTTGCCCTTGGCGACCTCGATCATATGGGCGAAGACGCCGTCGGCGAGCTTGCGCACCTCCGAGACCGATGCGGCGCCGGTCTCGGTCTCGAGCGCGCCGGTGTCGGCGACCTGACCGCCCGATTCGGCGTAGAATGGCGTCTGGTTGGCGACGAGCGCGCCCTTCTCGCCCTTCTTGAGCGTCTTTCGGCGCTTGCCGTCGACGACGAGCGCCAGGATCCGGCCCTCCGCCTCCAGCGTCTCGTAGCCGAGAAACTCGGTCGGCCCGTGCTCCTCGCGCAGATCGAACCAGATCGCGCTCTCGCCGGCTTCGCCCGAGCCCGACCAGGCGGCGCGGGCGCGCGCCTTCTGCTCCGCCATCGCCGCCTCGAAGCCGGCGACGTCGACGGCGCGGCCCTTCTCGCGCAGCGCGTCCTGCGTCAGGTCGAGCGGAAAGCCGTAGGTGTCGTAGAGC
>CAZPTD010000529.1:0-523 GCA_964588915.1 uncultured Neomegalonema sp.
GCCTGCGCTCAGACCGGCGACCATGGCGCCGCCTCCTCGGCCGCCGGCGCGCGCGCGGCGGCGATCTCGGCCTCGAGCCGGCGCAGCACGTCCGTCACGCCGGCGCCGGTCGCGCCCGAGAGCGGCAGCGCCTCCTCCGCCCCGGCCGCGATCAGCGCGGCGCGCTTGGCCTCGATCTCGTCGGGCGCGAGCGCGGCGATCTTGTTGAGACCGACGATCCGCCGCTTCTCGATCAGCCCGGCGCCGTAGGCCTCCAACTCCGCCTCGACGATCGCCATCTCGCCGGCCGGATCTTCGCTCGTCCCGTCGACGAGATGCAAAAGCGCCGCGCAGCGCTCGACATGGCCGAGAAAGCGGTCGCCGAGGCCGACGCCTTCGGACGCGCCCTCGATCAGCCCGGGAATGTCCGCCAGCACGAATTCGCGCCCGTCCGCCCCGACCATGCCGAGATTGGGAAGGAGCGTCGTGAAGGGATAGACGGCGCTCTTCGGCCGCGCGATCGAGACCGAGGCGAGGAAGGTCG
>CAZPTD010000529.1:533-2327 GCA_964588915.1 uncultured Neomegalonema sp.
ATTTGCCCGCGTTCGGCAGCCCGACCAGCCCGGCGTCGGCGATGACCTTGAGGCGCAGGACGATGTCGCGCTCGACCGAAGGCTGCCCCGGATTCGCCCGCCGCGGCGCCTGGTTGGTCGAGGACTTGAATCTGAGATTGCCCCAGCCGCCATTGCCGCCCTCGGCGATCAGCGCGCGCTGGCCGACCTCGGTGAGATCGGCGATCAGCTCGCCGCTCTCGAAGTCGAGGATCTCGGTGCCCTGCGGCGCCTTGAGGACGACGTCCTTGCCGTCGCGTCCCGTCCGGCCGCGGCCCATGCCGTGCTCGCCGTTCTCGGCCTTGAAATGCTTCTGATAGCGGTAGTCGACGAGCGTGTTGAGCCCGTCGACGCATTCGGCCCAGACGTCGCCGCCCCTGCCGCCGTCGCCGCCGTCCGGTCCGCCGAACTCGATGAACTTCTCGCGGCGAAAGCTGACGCAGCCCGGTCCGCCGGCGCCGGACCGCACCCAGACCTTCGCTTCGTCCAAGAACTTCATCGTCAAACCGCCTTCGGCGCTCCGCGCCCCGAGCCGTCAGCGTTCAGCCGTCAGACGCGCAGCGCTTCGGCCTCGAGCTTCTGACGGCTGACGGTTGACGGCTTCCTACACCGCGCCCGGCGCGACCGAGACGAACATCCGGCCCTTGAGGCCTTTGCGGAACACCACTTCGCCGTCCGCGGTCGCGAAGAGCGTGTGGTCCTTGCCGATGCCGACATTGTCGCCCGGCCAGAACTTGGTGCCGCGCTGGCGGACGAGGATGTTGCCGGCGATCACCTGCTCGCCGCCGAATTTCTTCACGCCGAGGCGGCGGCCCGCGCTGTCGCGACCGTTGCGCGACGAGCCGCCCGCTTTCTTATGCGCCATCTCTCAGTTCCTCTCGCTCTTGTCTCAGGCGTCCGCCGGCTCCGCCGCGGCCGTATCGGTCGGGGCCTCTTCGGCCGCCGGCGCTCCCGCTTTCTTCTCTCCCGCTGCCGCCGCCGTCTCGGCGGCGCCGCTGGCGAAGATGTCGGTGACGCGCACGACCGTCAGCTGCTGGCGATGCCCGCGCCGCCGCGCCGAGCCGTGCTTGCGCCGGCGCTTGACGAATTTGATCACCTTCTCGCCCTTGGTCTGGTCGACGACCTCGGCCTGGACCGCGGCGCCCTCGATGAAGGGCGCGCCGACCTTGGTCTCGGCGCCTTCGCCGCCCAGCATCAGCACCTCGGTGAAGGCGACCGCGTCGCCCGGCTCGGCGGCGAGCTTCTCGATGGTGATCTCGTCGTCTTTGGCGACCTTGTACTGTTTGCCGCCCGTCTTGATGACCGCGAACATGGCGCGTCTCCGTCTCAAATGCTTCGCGCCCTTCGGCGGCCGACCCGATCGCTCGGGGCTCGGCGCTTGGGCGCGTTCGGCGTCTCCGCCGCCGCGCGCCTCGGGCTGCGCGATCCCGAAAGCGTCCGCCGCGGCGCGCGCCGCGCGCAGATCTCGCTGATATCGGGAGCCGAATTCCGCGAACGGATCGCGGAGTGGGCTGTATCTTTGCTCGGGCGGTCAAAGTCAAGAAAATCGCGGCCCGCTCGGCGCTTTCGCGCGTCGAGCCCCTTGCCTTCGGCGCGGCCCGCCCCTAGTTTCCGCGGCGCTCTTTCGACCGAGCGTATCGCGGAGAGGTGCCGGAGTGGTCGAACGGGGCGGTCTCGAAAACCGTTGTGCGCGCAAGCGTACCCAGGGTTCGAATCCCTGTCTCTCCGCCACATCAGCGCAATTGCGAAGCGATTGCGCGACGATTTCTCTGACCT
>CAZPTD010000530.1:0-2312 GCA_964588915.1 uncultured Neomegalonema sp.
CGGCGCGCCGTCGGCGCGCGGGCGGCCGGTCACGGTGCAAGATGCCGACGACATGATCTTCGGCTACGTGCTTCTCAACGACTGGTCGGCCCGCGACATCCAGGCCTGGGAATATCAGCCGCTCGGGCCCTTCCAGGCCAAGGCGACGGCGACGTCGATCAGCCCGTGGAGCGTGACCAAGGCCGCCTTGGAGCCTTTCCGCGTCGCGACGCCCGAGCGCGCGAAGCCGCTTCTGCCCTATCTCGCCGAGCCCGGGCCGCCGCTCTTCGACATCGCGCTGGAGGTCGCCCTCCAGCCCGAAGGCGCCGCCGCGACCACGATCGCGCGCACCAACTACCGCGAGATGTACTACTCGGCGGCGCAGCAGCTCGCCCATCACACGAGTTCGGGCTGCGCGATGCGCACGGGCGATCTCCTCGGCTCGGGCACGATCTCCGGCCCCGAGCGCGAGAACCGCGGCTCGCTCCTCGAGCTCTCCTGGGGCGGCAAGGAGCCGATCGCGCTGCCGGACGGGCGGAGCCGCAGCTTCATCGAGGACAACGACACGCTCACATTGCGCGGCTGGGCCGAGGGCGACGGCTATCGCGTCGGCTTCGGCGATTGCTGGGGCAAGGTGCTGCCGGCGCTCGAGGATCCCTACGCGCGATAAGGAGAGGACCATGGCGAAGGCGTTCGCGTCCCAAGGCGACACAGCAGAGAAGAAGATCAGCTTCACCGAGATCGGCCGCGATCTCTGGGCGTTCACCGCCGAGGGCGACCCGAATTCGGGCGTCGTCATCGGCGACGACTGCGTGATGGTGGTGGAGGCGCAGGCGACGCCGCGGCTGGCGAACAAGGTGATCGAGAAGATCCGCGAGGTGACGGACAAGCCGATCACCCATCTCGCGCTCACCCATTACCACGCGGTGCGCGTGCTCGGCGCCTCGGCTTACGGCGCGCAGCAGATCATCATGTCGGACAAAGCGCGGGCGATGGTCGTCGAGCGCGGCCAGGAGGATTGGGACAGCGAGTTCCAGCGCTTTCCGCGGCTCTTCGAGGGCCATGAGAGCATTCCGGGCCTCACCTGGCCGACGACGACCTTCTCGGACGCGATGACGGTCTATCTCGGCCAGCGCAAGGTCGAGATCAAGCAGATCGGCCGCGCGCACACCGCCGGCGACGCGGTGATCTGGGTCCCGGACGAGCAGGTGATGTTCACCGGCGACATCGTCGAATACCATTCGGCCTGCTATTGCGGCGACGGCCATTTCGGCGACTGGGGCGCGACGCTCGACGCGGTGAAGGCCTATGACCCGCGGTCGATCGCGCCCGGCCGCGGCGACGCGCTCCAGGGCCGCGAGAGGGTCGACGCGGCGCTCGCCGCGACGCGCGACTTCGTCGACAGCACCTATCGGCCGGTCGCCGCCGTCGCCGCGCGCGGCGGCTCGCTCAAGGAGGCGTGGGACGCCTGCCGCGCGGCGTGCGATCCGAAATTCAAGGACTACGCGATCTACGAGCACTGCCTGCCCTTCAACGTCGCGCGCGCCTATGACGAGGCGCGCGGCGTCGACACGCCGCGGATCTGGACCGCCCAACGCGACCTGGAGATGTGGGAGGCGTTGCAGAACTGAGGAAGCCGCGGCGACGCGCCGGAGCGCGCGCGCCGGGCGGGAGGAAGCCGGATGAGCAAGATTTTCGAGACGCCGCTTTATCCTTACGAGCGCTCGCCGGACCAGGACCGCGAGACCGCCGCGCGCCACAGAGTCGTCGTGGTCGGCGCCGGGCCGATCGGCCTCGGCGCCGCCATCGATCTCGCGCAACAGGGCGTGCCGGTGGTCGTGCTCGACGACAACGACAAGGTGAGTTGGGGCTCGCGCGCGGTCTGCTACGCCAAGCGGCCGCTCGAGATCCTGGACCGGCTCGGCTGCGGCGACGCCTTCGTCGACAAGGGCGTCGTCTGGAGCGTCGGCAAGGTGTTCCTCGACGAGCGCCAGGTCTACCAGTTCGACCTGTTGCCCGAGGGCGGCCACAAGCGGCCGGCCTTCATCAATCTGCAGCAGTATTATTTCGAGCAGTATCTGGTCGACCGCGTCCGCGCGCTCCAGGCCGAAGGCAAGCCGATCGAGCTCCGCGGCCGCAACAAGGTCGTCTCGATCGATCCGAGCGCGGACGGCGTGACGGCGCTCGTCGAGACGCCCGAGGGCGCCTATCGCCTGACCGCGGATTGGCTGATCGCCTGCGACGGCGCCGGCTCGCCGATCCGCGCGATGATGGAGCTCGACTTAGTCGGACGGGTGTTCGAGGACAACTTCCTCATCGCCAACGTGGTGATG
>CAZPTD010000531.1:0-2296 GCA_964588915.1 uncultured Neomegalonema sp.
CTCCAGACCAAAGGGCCACGGGTTCCACGGGCATCGCGGCGCCAAATCCGCCGTCATCTGCCCGGACTACTCCGAGGCCTCCAAGTTCGGCGACATCTGGCTCGCGCCGAAGCAGGGGACCGACAGCGCCCTCGCCCTGGCGATGGGCCACGTCATACTGCGCGAGTATCATCTCGACCGGCAGGCGGAGAATTTCGAGGAGTACTGCCGCCGCTACACCGACATGCCGATGCTGGTGCGGCTCGAGAGCAAGGACGGGCGCCTGACGCCGGGACGGATGCTCCGCGCCGCCGATTTCGCCGACAGTCTCGGCGAGAGCAACAATCCGGAGTGGAAGACCGTCGCGGTCGACGGCCGGACCGGCGCCATCGTCGCGCCGAACGGCTCGATCGGCTTCCGCTGGGGCGAGAAAAGCGCCTGGAACCTGGAGGCGCGCGCCGGCGAGACCGAGACCGAGCTCAGAGTGTCGCAGATCCTCGAGGACCATCACGACGCGGTCGTCGGCGTCGACTTCCCGTATTTCGGCGGCGAGGCGACCGCGAATTTCGTGCGCTGCGAGCATCCGAAGGTTCTGACGCGGAACGTGCCGGCGAAGCGCGCGCAGCTGGCCGACGGCGAGGCCTATGTCGCCACCGTCTTCGACCTCCTCTGCGCCAATTACGGCCTCGATCGCGGCCTCGACGGCGACTGGGTGGCGACCTCCTACGACGAGGACGTGCCGGGCACGCCGGCTTGGGCGGAGAAGATCACGGGCGTGAGCCGCGACGCGATCGCGACCGTCGCCCGCGAATTCGCGCTCAACGCCGAGAAGACGCGCGGCAAGTCCATGGTCATTCTCGGCGCCGGTCTCAATCACTGGTACCATATGGACATGAACTACCGCGGCGTCATCAATATGTTGGTGATGTGCGGTTGCGTCGGTCAATCCGGCGGCGGCTGGAGCCATTATGTCGGCCAAGAAAAGCTGCGGCCGCAGACCGGCTGGCTGCCGGTCGCCTTCGCGCTCGATTGGGGCCGCCCGCCGCGGCACATGAACTCGACCTCGGCCTGGTACGCGCATACCGACCAGTGGCGTTACGAGACGCTCGGCGTCGACGAGGTGCTGCGCCCGACGGCGCCCGAGGGCGATTGGAGCGGCGCGCTGATCGACTTCAACATCCGCGCCGAACGCATGGGCTGGCTACCGTCGGCGCCTCAATTGAAGACGAACCCGCTCGAGCTGGCGCGCCAGGCGAAGGAGGCGGGCGTCGAGCCCAAGGACTATGTGGTCGCGAAGCTCAGATCCGGCGAGTTGGAGATGGCGTGCCAGGATCCGGACGCGCCGGAGAACTGGCCGCGCAATCTCTTCGTCTGGCGCTCCAACCTGCTCGGCTCGTCCGGCAAGGGCCACGAGTATTTCCTGAAGCACCTGCTCGGAACGGAGCACGGCGTCCTCGGCCGCGATCTCGGCGAGGAGGGACGCGCCAAGCCGATCGAGGCGCGCTGGCGCGAGGCGGCGCCCGAGGGCAAGCTCGATCTTCTTGTCTGCATCGACTTCCGCATGTCGACCACCGCCGTCTATTCGGACGTCGTCCTGCCGACGGCGAGCTGGTACGAGAAGAACGATCTCAACACCTCGGACATGCATCCCTTCATCCATCCGCTGCAGGCGGCGGTGGACCCGGCCTTCGATTCGAAGACCGACTGGGAGATCTTCAAGGCGATCGCGAAGAAGTTCTCGGAGGTCGCGCCGGAGATCCTCGGCCAGGAGACCGACATCGTCGCCGCGCCGATCCTGCACGACACGCCGGGCGAGCTGGCGCAGCCCGAGGTGCGGGACTGGAAGAAGGGCGAGTGCAACCTGATCCCGGGCAAGACGGCGCCGAACTTCATCGCCGTCGAGCGCGACTATCCGGCGCTCTATCGCCGCTTCGTCTCGCTCGGCCCGCTGATGGACACGCTAGGCAACGGCGTCAAGCGCATCGCCTGGAACACCGAGGCCGAGGTCCGTCACTTGGGCGCGCTCTCCGGCGTCTGGGAGGACGGTCCGACCGCCGGCCGGCCGAAGATGGAGACCGACATCGACGCCGCCGAGGCGGTGCTGATGCTGGCGCCCGAGACCAATGGCGAGGTCGCGGTCAAGGCGTGGGACGCGCTCAGCCGGATCACCGGCCGCGACCACGTGCATCTCGCGGCGTCCAAGGCGCATGAGAAGATCCGCTTCCACGACATCGCCGCGCAGCCGCGGAAGATCATCAGCTCGCCGACCTGGTCGGGCCTCGAAAGCGAGGAGGTCTGCTACAACGCCGGCTACACC
>CAZPTD010000532.1:0-2289 GCA_964588915.1 uncultured Neomegalonema sp.
CGGCGCCGGAGCGGCGCGAGCCGCCGGAAGAGGCGCAGAGCGAGGACGCGCCGCTCGACGCGCGCGACGCGCCGGCGCCCGAGCGCGTGCTTCAGGCCGCCGCCGCCGCCTTGCCGCCGGATCTCATCGAGCGGCTGGCGCAGGCCGGCGCGCGGCCGCCTCGAGGCGAGGCCGGCGCCGCCGGCGCGGTTCGGCGCTCGCCTCTGCGCGGTCGGCCGATCGGTTGTCGGCCGGGTCGTCCGGTCGGCGGCGCGCGGCTCGCGCTCGTCGAGACGCTGCGCGCGGCGGCGCCTTGGCGCAAGATCCGGCGAAAAGAGGGCTCGCCCAGGCCGATCGAGATCCGGCGCGAGGATTTCCGCGTCCGGCGCTTCGCCGAGAAGTCCGAGACGACGACGGTGTTCGTCGTCGACGCGTCGGGCTCGGCCGCGCTCCAGCGACTGGCCGAGGCCAAGGGCGCGGTCGAGCTGCTCCTGGCCGAGGCCTATGTCCGCCGCGACCGCGTCGCGCTCGTCGCCTTTCGCGGGACCGGCGCCGAGCTCCTGTTGCCGCCGACGCGCGCGCTCGCCCGCGCCAAACGGGCGCTCGCCGGATTGCCGGGCGGCGGCGGCACGCCGCTCGCGCTCGGTCTCGATCTCGGCCTCGCCGTGGCGATCGCGGAGCGGCGCGGCGGCCGCAGCGTCGCGCTGGCGATCCTCACGGATGGCGGCGCCAATGTCGGGCGCGACGGGCGCGGCGGAAGGGCGCAGGCCGGCGAGGACGCGCTTTCGGCCGCCCGCGCCGTGCGCGCCGCCGGCGTCTCGGCGCTGCTGGTCGATTCGGCGCCGCGACCGCAACGGTCGGCCGAGGCTCTCGCCGCGGAGATGGGCGCGCTCTATCTTCCATTGCCGCGGGCGGACGCGTCCGAACTCGCGCGCGCGGCCCGAGCAGTGTCGGCCGAAGCGCGCCCGCGCTGAGGACCGAGCGATGTTCTTCGAGGGCGACGATCTCGATTGGGCGCGGGAAGGCGCGTCATGGCCGAACGCGGCGGCGAGCCGCTTCGTGCGCGCCGCTGGCTTGACCTGGCACGTCCAGCGCGCGGGAAACGGGCCGACGGCGCTGCTCCTGCACGGCGCCGGCGCCGCGACCCATTCCTGGCGCGCGCTCCTGCCGCTCCTGGCCGAGCGCTTCGACGTCGTCGCGCCGGACTTGCCCGGCCACGGCTTCACCTCGAGCCCGCATTCCTATCGACTGACCCTGCCCGGCATGGCGGCGATGGTCTCGGAGCTGCTCGACGCGCTCGAGGCGCGCCCCGAGATCGTCGTCGGCCACTCCGCCGGCGCCGCGATCGCGCTTCGGATGACGCTCGACGGGCGCATCGCGCCGCGCGTCGTCGTGTCCGTCAACGGCGCTCTCAAACCGTTCCAGGGGCTCGGCGGGATGGTGTTCCCGGCGATGGCGCGGCTCCTGTTCATCAATCCGCTCGCGCCGCGCTACTTCGCTCGGAGCGCGCGGGATCGACGGCGCGTCGAGCGGCTCATCCGCAGCACCGGCTCCGAGCTCGACGCCGACGGGCTGGCGCTCTATGCGCGGCTCCTCGGCAGCCGCCGGCATGTCGCCGGGACGCTCGGCATGATGGCGCATTGGAATCTCGAGCCGCTCTTGGCGGATCTGCCGCGACTCGCCGCCCGCCTCGCGCTCGTCGTCGGCGAGCGCGACCGCGCCGTCCGCCCCTCGGACGCCGAAGACGCCGAGCGGCGCGCGCCGAACGCCGCGATTTGGCGTCTGCCCGGGCTCGGCCATCTCGCGCATGAGGAGGATCCGGAGGCCGTCGCTCGGATCGTCTTCGCCGCCGCCGAAGAGGACGGCGCGCCGCCGCCGGCCTCGGGCGTCTAGTCGGCGCCGAGCGCCGAGCGGACGGTCCGGGCGATCGCCGCCGCGTCGAGCCCGGCGAGGCTGCGCATCTTCTCCGGGCTGTCCTGATCGATGAAGAGGTCGGGCAAGGTCATCGAGCGCACGCGCAATCCGCGGTCGAGGAGGCCGGCGTTGGCGAGGAAATGGAGCGTATGCGCGCCGAAGCCGCCGACGGCGCCCTCCTCGAGCGTCACCAGCGCGGGATGCGCGCGGGCGAGCCGTCCGATCAGATCGGCGTCGAGCGGCTTGGCGAAGCGGGCGTCGGCGACCGTCGCGGAGACGCCCTCTTGCGCCAGCGTCTCCGCCGCCGCGAGCGCGTCGCCGAGCCGGGCGCCGTAGGAGAGGATGGCGACGTCCGTCCCTTCACGCACGATCCGGCCGCGGCCGATCTCGAGCGGA
>CAZPTD010000533.1:0-2287 GCA_964588915.1 uncultured Neomegalonema sp.
CCGCCGCCGAGGAGCGCCGTGACGTCGCGGCCGATCCATTCCGAGCCCGGCCGCTCGGAGGCGGCGGCGAGCTCCGCGGCGGCGCTCGCCTCGCCCGCCTTTAGCAGCATTCGGCCCATACGGCCGGCGCATCCTTCCACGGCGATTTTCATCTGCGCCTCGTCACTGCGGCGCGCGCCGGCGCGCCGGCGGCGTCAGACAAAGTTCAGCTGCCAAGAGACGCCGAAACGATCCTGGACCCAAGCGAATTTGCGGCTGAAGCCGTAATCGCCGGGCGGCATCAACGCCTGGCCGCCTTCCGCCAGCGCCGAAAAAAGCCGGTCGAGCTCGTCCTCGGAACGGCATGGCGTCATGAAGGAGATCGACGGCGTGAAGTCGAACGGATGCGGATGGCTGTTTTCCATCGCATGGAAGCGGACGCCGCCGAGCTCGAAGGTCGCGATCTTCACAACGCCCTCGCGCTCGTGCTCGCCAGGACCGTATCTCTCGATCTCGACGATGCGCGAGTCCTCGAAAGTCGCGACGTAGAAGCGCACCGCCTCTTCCGCTTGGCCGCAGCGCGCGCCGCCGAACATCAACGCCGGCGCGATCGGTCCCGCGGCGTCGCTCATCCGTCCTGCTCCGCCTTGCTCCAGAACTGCTCGGCCTTCGCCTTGAAATCCTGCGAGGCCGGGTTCTGCGCCTCGGAGCCTTCCGCCAGGAATTGCTCGAGGAGCTGCTTCTGTTTCGAGCTGATGCTCTGCGGCGTCTCGACGATGATCTCGAGATAGAGATCGCCGACGCGCGTGCTCCGCAAGACCGGCATGCCCTTGCCGCGCAGACGCAGCTGCTTGCCCGATTGCGAGCCCGCCGGCACCGCGACGCGGGTGCGCCCGCCATCCATCGTCGGCACCTCGACCGAGCCGCCGAGCGCCGCCGCCGTGAACGGCACCGGCACCTCGCAGAGAAGATCGGCGCCGTCGCGCTTGAAGAGCTCATGCGGCTTGATCTCGACGAAGATGTAGAGATCGCCCGCCGGACCGCCCTGCAGCCCCGGCTCGCCCTCGCCCGTCAAGCGAATGCGCGAGCCGTCCTCGATGCCGGCCGGAATCTGCACCGAGAGCGCCCGGTTTCGCCGCACCTGGCCCGAGCCGCCGCAGACCGAGCACGGGTTCTTGATGATCGATCCGCGGCCGCGGCAGGTCGGGCACGTCCGCTCGATCTCGAAAAAGCCTTGTTGCGTCCGCACCTTGCCGGTGCCTGTGCAGGTCGGGCAGGGCGTCGGTCGCGCGCCGCCCGCAGCGCCGGTGCCGTTGCAGGCCTCGCAGATCGCCGCGCCCGGCGCGGTGATCGACACCGTCTTGCCGGAATAGGCCGTCTCGAGATCGATCGAGATGTTGAGCTTGAGATCGGCGCCGCGTCCGCGCGCGGCGCCGGAGCGGCGGCCGACGAAGTCGCCGAAAAGATCGTCGAAGAGATCCGAGAAGGCCGCGCCGATATCCGGACCGCCGCCGGCGCGCGCGCCGCGGAAACCGCCGCCGCCGCCATCGGCGAAAGCCGCATGGCCGAAACGGTCGTAGGCCGCGCGCTTCTGGCTGTCGCGCAGCACGTCGTAGGCCTCGTTGACGTCCTTGAACTTCTGCGCCGCGTCCGGATTGTCCTTGTTGCGGTCCGGATGCAGCTCCTTCGCGTGCTTGCGGTAGGCCTTCTTGATCTCGTCGTCTGACGCGGTGCGCGACACGCCGAGCGTTTCGTAATAGTCGCGTTTGGACATAGCCGCACCCGTTCTCGCCTGAATTCAGCCGCTCCTAGGACCGGTACTGCGTCGCCGATCACGCGTCGCCGGTCCAGACAAAAGCGACCGCGCGCCGGTCAGGGCGCGCGGCGCATGTCGGCGCGCCCTGCGGTCGCCCGCCCGGCGCGCGCGCTCCTCTACTTGCGATCTTTGCCGTCGATCTCTTCGAAATCGGCGTCGATCACACCGTCTTCCGGCGTCTCTCCGGACGTGGTCGCGTCTTGCTCTTCGGCGCCGGCCTGATCCTTGTACATCGCCTCGCCGAGCTTCATCGCGGCGGCGGCGAGCGCCTGGGTCTTGGCCTTGACGTCTTCGATGTCGTCCTTCTCGAGCGCCGCGCGCAGATCGGAGACGGCGGTCTCGATCGCGTCGCGATCCGCCTGCTCGACCTTGTCGCCGTACTCGCTGAGGCTCTTCCCGGTGCTGTGGATGAGCGCGTCGGCCTGGTTCATCGCCTCGACCGCCTCTTTGCGCTTCTTGTCCTCCTCGGCGTGCGCCTCAGCGACCATGACC
>CAZPTD010000534.1:0-2285 GCA_964588915.1 uncultured Neomegalonema sp.
GCGCCGATCCCGCTCGAGATCGCGCCGCCCCGCGCCGATCGCGGGCTGCTCGCGCCGCGCGTCGCCGCCGTCGTCGCCGAGCGCGCCTTCGATCGGATCCGCGACGCGCCGCCCGCGCCCTCCGCCATCGACCGGGGCCCGGTCCGACCGCGGCGGCCGGCGCCTCCGCCGCGCGCGTCCGACCGGGTCTGGGTGGTCGTGTTTTACCGTTCGGAGGCGGGGCTCGAGGAGGCCGAGCGCGTCGCCGCCGAGCTCGCGGCCGTCGGCTTCGACGACGTTCGGCTCTGGGGCGTCGGCATCGCGGTCGGCCGCGCGCATCTGCGCATCTTCTTCAACGAGGATCTCGACCGGGCCAGGCGCGTGCGCGACGCACTGGCCGGCGCCGGGCTCGAGACGTTGATCCGCGACTTCACGCATTACGAGCCGAAGCCGCGGCGCGGGCTGGTCGAGGTCTGGCTGCCGCGCTGACGCGGCTCGGCCCTCTCGGACCGCGCGAATCGCCGGCGCCGTCGCCGATACGCGCGAAACGATTGACAGCCCGAGCCGTCGCCACTACCTCAAATCATTCTGCAGCCGCTTGCGTCCCGGCGCGGCGGACGGCCGGCGAGGCGCGGGAAAACACCGGCAAATCAAAGGTGTGCAGCGCGGGTATAGCTTAATGGTAAAGCCCCTGCCTTCCAAGCAGGTTATGTCGGTTCGATTCCGTCTACCCGCTCCAATTCAGCCGCGCGGCGCGGCCGCGGCCTCCGGTTGTTTAGACATCTCGGCAATAACTATCGGAGGTTGCGCCGAAACGGCGCGTCCGCGTCACAGAAGGCTGGACTTTCGCGCCCGAGGACGCTTTAGCATGCGGCGTGAGGAAGGCGGCGAGACGGCGTCGTGAAGACAGCGTTCGCCTCAAGGGGTATAGCTCAGTTGGTAGAGCATCGGTCTCCAAAACCGAGGGTCGCGGGTTCGAGTCCTGCTGCCCCTGCCATCTCTTCACGAACCGGCGCGGCGGCGGCGAGCCGCTAGGCGCCCGAGCGCCTCGGGAGCAGAGGGAGAGCGATGGCGAAGATTTCTCCGGCGACGTTCGTCGCGCAGGTCCGGGCGGAGGCGTCGAAGGTCGTCTGGCCGAACCGCAAGGAAACCGTTCTGACCACCGTGATGGTGCTCATTCTCTCGACCATCGCGGCGCTTCTGTTCCTGCTGATCGACATGTTGCTTTCGTTGGGCGTCAACGGCCTTCTCGAGCTCGGCGCCTGACGCGGGCCGGAGCGCCGTTCCGAGGCGCCGGCGGCCGTCGCGCCGCGAAGCCGCTTGCGCGGCGAAGACCTCTCGCCTATACACGCGTCGAAGCGCGCGCAGGGTCTCTGCGCGCCTTTTGTTTTGGGCCGCGACGCGGCCCTGCGTAGATCCGGGTTTTTCGTCGATGACCATGCGGTGGTACGCCGTCAGCGTCCTGTCCAATTTCGAGAAGAAGGTCGAAGAGGCGATCCGGGACGGCGTCGCTCAGAACGGGCTCGACGACGTGATCGACCAGGTCGTCGTGCCGACCGAGACGGTGCCGGAGATCCGGCGCGGCCGCAAGGTGATGACCGAGCGGCGCTTCATGCCGGGCTACGTGCTCGTCCACGCCGATCTCACCGACCAGGCCTATCACCTGATCAAGGACACGCGGAACGTCATCGGATTTCTCGGGCCGCAGGGCAAGCCGGTCCCGATGCGCGACGAGGAGGTCGCGCGGATGCTGAACCAGGCGGTCGAGGCCGCCGAGCGGGTGATCCCCGAGATCACCTTCGAGATCGGCGAGATGGTCACCGTGACCGACGGGCCGTTCGAGACCTTCACCGGCATGGTCGAGGAGGTCGACGTGGAGAACGCGCGCCTCAAGGTGACCGTGTCGATCTTCGGCCGCGAGACGCCGGTCGATCTGGAATACGGGCAGGTGCAGAAGGCCGAAGGTTGACGCCTTCGGCGCGACTGTCGCACAGGCTCGTCTCGGGCTCTCGCAAGGAGCTCGTTTCGTCGCGGGAGGCGACGGCGCCAGGGGCGGGCCCCTGGGGTCGGGACCGCACCGCTTACTTTGCCCCGAGCGCGGGGCGGACGATCCGGCCGCGCCGCGGGCAGCGGACGCGCCGGGGCGATGGAGGCCGTCATGGCGAAGAAAGTCATCGGGCAGCTCAAGCTGCAGGTGCCGGCGGGCAAGGCGAACCCGTCGCCGCCGATCGGGCCGGCGCTCGGTCAGCGGGGCATCAACATCATGGAGTTCTGCAAGGCGTTCAACGCCAAGAGCCAGGACATGG
>CAZPTD010000535.1:0-2269 GCA_964588915.1 uncultured Neomegalonema sp.
GGAAGCGCGCCCGCCCGCCGCATCGTCGATTTCGCGCGTCGCGCGGCGAAGGCCGCCGACGCGCCCGCCTAGCCCGTCTGAACGACGGCGGCGAGGCTGGCGTTCGCCTGCGGGCCGGGCTCGAGCCAGTTGAAGCGTTCGGTGCTGAGCAAAACGAAATGAATCAGGAATGCCAGCAGCCAAAGAAACAGCATCAACGCGACGAGCGCTCGACGCGGGTCGAACAGACGCCAGATTCTCCACATGATTAAGCCCTCCTATCCGACGATCGGGAGCAGCGCCTGAGCGAAGTCAGGGATGCTCTCGAGGGAAGAGGACTGATAGCCCTCAGGGCCGGGGATCCACGGCCGCCATATCCAGACGAGGATGTGAGCCACCACAGCGATCGCTATGTAGATCAGCATGCTGGACATGAAGAAGCCGTGGAACTCCTGCGCTTCCTGGTCCGTCAGACCGGAAAGCGAGGGGCCACGGTCACCGTCTGCCATTGACAAACTCCGTATTCGAGGCCGTTAGGCCGTTACCGCGCTCCGCCTGCGCGGCGAGGCTCGTCGCGAAATACTTGCGCGTCGCGACGATTGCGACGCCCGCCCTCGCGACGGCCCGAGCCGTCGGAGAGAAGGGCTTGGGTCGGCTCACCCCATGAACAAGAAGGGCAACACCGTATGAGCGGCCGCGCGCGCTTCGCCGAAGACGGAGCGGCCCTGGAAGCTGAAGGGCCGGAGCCGCCGCGGCAGCAGCCGAGACAAGAGCGCGATCACCAGAAGAAGCGGATAGATCGCGGCGAAATAGACCGTGTATTCGCGCCGCCGCGACCGATGGAGGCGCACCCGCTCGTCGCTCGTCATGGCCATCTCTTGTGCTCCTTCGTCCTTCGCGTCCGGCGGGCTCGGCCGCCGCGCTGATGATCACACCGCCGCCGGCTCTCTTCGCCGCGACGCGCCGCCGGGCGCCGGCTCTAGATGGTCGGGCCGCACCTTGTCCGCGCCTTCGCGCCGCGCCGCGCGCTCCGCGGCGTCGCGCAGCTGCTTGGCGGCGGAGATTCGGGTCAGCACCGGATGCTCCGCCACCAGGCGGTCGAGCGCCGCGGTGGCGCCGTCGTCCCAAGGGAGCTCGCGATGCATCCGGCTCGGCGTCGGCTCGACGCGGTCGAGCTCCGAGGCGAGCGGCAGAATGTGGAAGAGCGCGTCGAAGAGCGCGTTGCAGACTTCCTGCAACAGATAGACGGCGCCCGAATAGCCCATGAAGGGCGTGCCGGTGTGCCGGCGCACCGCCGTGCCCGGATACGAGGCCGGGATGTAGACGGCGCGCGCGCCCGCCTCGCTCAGATACATGCGCTCGTTGACGCTGCCGAAGACGACGAGCGGCCGCGTCTCGTCGAGAAGGGCGCGCACCTCGGCGTTGTCGGTCTTGCCGCCGGCGACGCGCGAGACGGCGAAGGCGCAGGGCAGTCCGAGATCGGTCTCGAGGAACCGGCGCACGCCGCGCGCGTATGTCTCGTTGGCGACGATCGCGAAGCTCGCGGTGGCGAAGAAGTCCTGCGTCACCGAGCGCCAAAGGTCCCAAAGCGGCTTCAAGGTGACGTGCTTCTCGCGCTCGATGAAGGGCTCCGGATCGAGACCGAGGATCTCGCCGAGCGCGCGCAGGAAGAGCGTCGTGCTCTCGAAGCCGATCGGCGCCTGCAGATAGGGCCGCTCCAGCGTCTCGCAGAGCTGACGGCCGAACTCGCGGTAGAGGCAGACATTCGCCTCGGCCTGGGCGAGCTTGGCGATGTCGGCGAGGTGGCTTCCCATCGGGAAGACCATGTTGACCTCGGCGCCGATCCCCTCCACCAGCCGGCAGATCTCGGCGACGTCGGACGGCGCGTTGAAGGTCCCGTAGATCGACCCGATGATGTTGACCTTGGGCCGCGCGCCCTCCTTGCGCGGCTTCGGCGGCGGCACGCGTTTCGGGCCGAAGTCGGTCCAGAGCCATTTGAGCGCGCGGTCGGCGCTCTGCCACTGGTCCTCGTCGATGGTCCGCGGCAGGAAGCGCTGGATGTTCGTCCCCTCGGGCGTGACGCCTCCCCCGATCATCTCGGCGATCGAACCGGTGACCACGACGCTCGGGAGCTCGGGGTCGAGCGTGCCGTGCGCGCGCTTCATGGCCTGCTCGGTTCCGTGCTGGCCGAGCTCTTCTTCGCCCAGCCCGGTGACCTCGATCGGAAGCTCGTGGGGCGGCAGCGCGTCGGTGTAGTGCAGCACCGAGGTGACCGGCAGGTTCTCGCAGC
>CAZPTD010000536.1:0-2262 GCA_964588915.1 uncultured Neomegalonema sp.
GCGCTTGGCCGGGATGACACGGGCGAGGTCGGCTCCATCAGAACCGATCAGACGACAAGGCGCATTCGACCCATTCGGAGCCGCCTTGCTCCAGCTTGATCGTCGGCTCGAGCCGCAGTCCCGCCGGCCTCCGGTCGCCTTGCGACCGCCTCGGTGAGCGCTTGCGCTTCCGCCCGCTTGTCGGCCGCCGCTCAGCTCCGGCGTTTCGGCTCCGAAGGGTTCGAATGCGCTCCAGGCGGTCGTCTGCGGCGCGCGGTCTCGTTTCTTGGCGCGACCGCCTCAGAAATAGGCCTCCGAGAGCGCCTTCAGCTCGAGCGCGCGCGCGGCGCGGAGCCGGCGCTGGCATTCGGCGCCCGCGACCTTGGCGAGCGTGCCGCCGCGATAGAGGTCGTATTCGACGCCGCATGCCGCCGCGGCGTAGGCTTCCCAGGCTTCCTGCGCGGCGGCGAGCTCGGCCGGCGTCGGGCCGAGGTTCTCGGTCGCGTTCGGCAGGAGCAGCGTCTCCGCGGCGGCGTAGTAGTCCATCATCAGCCGACGCCACGCTTCGGCGGCGGCGCGGCCGCACTCATAGGCGCCGGCCGTCGTCTCGTTGCCGGCGTAGGCGAGACAGGCCGAGATCGCGGCGGATCGGCAGTCGGAGGCGTCCTCGGCGCTGGCGAGACACTCGGCGATCAGAGCATAGGCGGCGTTCGGATCGTGGAGGCGGTCATGATCCGGATCGACCGCCGGCGCGTCCGACACGGTTTGGGCGGCGGCGAGGCCGGCGGCGAGCGCGACGACCGCCGCGAGCGCGAGCGCGCGCAAGCTCAAAGGCTCCGCGGCTTCGACGGCCGGCTCGCCACGTAAAGGGCGCCGATGAGAAGGCCGCCGAGCCCGAACCAGAATGCGACGCCGGTCGTGAAGAGCACGATGAGCGCGGCGGCGAAGACCATGCCGGTCAGCGCCGCCGCCTTGCCGCGTCGCGAGATGACGCCGTGATCGATATAGTCGGAGACGCCGCGCCCGACATGCGGCCAATTCCGGATTCGCTTAGCGAATTTGGGGTGGCTGCGTTCGAAGGCGATCGCCGCGAGGATCCAGAAGCCGGTCGTCGGCAGCACCGGCAGGAACATGCCGATGAAGCCGATCGCGAAGAAAAACCAGCCGCCGAGGAGCCACAGCAGACGGTAGCGGCGCGGCGGCGGGTTCTCGGGCGCCGACTGCGCCCGGCGAGCGGGCGGGTCCGAGCGCGGAGCGGGCGCGGCGTCTTGCGGCTCTTCGGAGAGGGCGACAGCCATCCCTGCATCCTTTACTCTCGCGGCGCGCGCCGCATTTGCCGAATAACCATATATACATAGCGTGAAGATCGGATGGCGACAGGAGCGCGCAGCCGACGAATCGAAAGAGGAATACGGGCATGAAAGTCGACGGCGTCGATTGGCGGCCGATCTGGGACGAGGACGGGCCGCGCGGACCGATCGTGAAGATCATCGATCAGACGAAGCTGCCCTTCGCGCTCGAGACGGCCGAGCTGTCGGACGCGCGCGCGGCGGAGCGGGCGATCCGCGAGATGCTGGTGCGCGGCGCGCCGCTGATCGGCGCGACGGCGGCCTACGGGATCGCGCTCGCCATGCGCGAGGATCCGACCGACGAAGGGCTCGCTTCGGCCTATGATCTGCTGGCGGCGTCGCGGCCGACGGCGATCAACCTCCGATGGGCGCTCGATCGCTGCCGCGCCGCGCTCGCGCCGCTGGCGATCACGGAGCGCGCTGCGGCTGCGCTCGCCGAGGCGCGGACGATCGTCGAGGAGGACGTCGCCATCAACCGCGCCATCGGCGCCGCCGGGCTGCCGCTCATTGTCGGCGCGGCGGAGCGGACGGGCGGCCGCGTGAACATCCTCACCCATTGCAACGCCGGCTGGCTCGCCACCTGCGACTGGGGCACGGCGACGGCGCCGATCTATCTCGCGAAGGAGCGCGGGATCGACGTCCATGTCTGGGTCGACGAGACGCGGCCCAGGATGCAGGGCGCGTTCCTCACCGCCTGGGAGCTCGGCCGCGCCGGCGTGGCGCATAGCGTGATCGTCGACAACGCCGGCGGCCACCTGATGCAGCGCGGCGAGGTCGATCTCTGCTTCGTCGGGACCGACCGCGTGACGCGGCGCGGCGACGTTTGCAACAAGATCGGCACCTATCTCAAGGCGCTGGCGGCCGAGGATACGGGCGTTCCCTTCTATGTCTGCGCGCCCTCGCCGACGATCGACTGGAGCGTGTCGGACGGGCT
>CAZPTD010000537.1:0-2253 GCA_964588915.1 uncultured Neomegalonema sp.
TGGATCCCGGCTCTGCGCGCTGCGCGCTTGGCCGGGATGACAAGGGCGAGGTTGGTTCCATCAGAACCGATCAGACTATATGCGCCGGTTTCGAGAGGCTTCGGCGGCCGGACAGGCGGGCGCCGCGATTAGGACGCCTATTAGATTGGAAACAGCGATGTCCGCGATGCGTCTGCGCTTCGGGTGCAGCCTAACCTTCGATCTGAAGCAGCCGACGCCGATGATCGTATTGCTCAACGCCCACTACTCGCGAGCCGGCGACTTGGAGAAACCCGATGTGATCATCTGCGCCCCATCGGCGCCCATCGAGAACTATCGCGACTCTTATGGCAACTGGTGCGCCCGACTGGTGGCGCCGACCGGGATGTTCACGATCGGAACGGATGGCGTGATCCGCGACGCCGGCTTCTCCGATCCGATCGGCGACGACGCCGTCCAACACCGGGTCGAAGAGCTGCCCGCCGAGACGCTGGTCTACCTGCTGCCGAGTCGCTACTGCGAAAGCGACGTGATCTCCGACGCGGCTTGGAGGCTCTTCGCCGATGCGCCGCTTGGATGGGCGCGCGTTCAGGCTGTCTGCGACTACGTGCACGAGAACGTCGCCTTCGCATACGAGAGCGCTCGAGCGACGCGCACCGCGGCGGAGACCCATGCCGAGCGGCGCGGCGTTTGCCGAGACTTCGCTCATCTCGCGATCGCCTTTTGCCGCGCGCTGAATATTCCGGCGCGGTACTGCACCGGCTATGTCAGCGACGTCGGTCAGCCGCCGCCGTTTGCGCCGATGGACTTCGCCGCTTGGATGGAGGTCTATCTCGGCGGGCGCTGGTGGATCTTCGATCCGCGCAACAACGACCGCCGCTTCGGGCGGGTCCTGGTCGCACGAGGTCGAGACGCGGCCGACGTCCCGCTGACGCACGGGTTCGGGCCGCATACGTTGTCGGGCTTCCGCGTCTGGATCGACGAGGTCGACGGCGCGCAGACCGTCGGCTGAGCGACGATCGCCCGGGAGCGCGAAATGCGCGGCGCGCCGCAGGACGCGAGACCGGAAGGCGACCGCAGCCTCGCGCGCGAGGCCGCCGGCGATGCTCGCCCATCGCTCGATCCGTCGCCTGGGCGCACGCGCCGCGCCTGCGTCATCCGAGCACGGAAAAACTGCTCTCCTGATTGATCTCGCGCTTGCGCGAGTAGAAGCCGGCGTCGACCGTGCGCTTCAGATACGGCAGCTCGAACTGCAGCGGCGCCGCGTCATGATCGGCGCCGCCCTCGCAATAGGCGACGAGCGCCGCCATCATCTTGCCCGCGATCGGCGCGTTCTTGTACTGATTGCCGCTGGTGCCGCAGGCCATGTAGAAGCCCGGCAGCGACGACTTGTCGTAGATCGGGATCCAGTCGGTCGAGGCGTCGTAGAGGTCGACGACGCCGCGCATCCGGCTCGGGACGCCGAGGCTCGGCACCCGCTGGGCGTATCGCAGCGCCTGGATCCGCCATTGCTCGGTGAAGTCGCGGCTGTACTCGGCGTCATCCTCGACCCACATATGCGGGTCGCATTCCGGATCTTCCGAGCCGATCAGGATGTGGTTGCCGTGCTCGGGCCTGATATAGCAGCTGATGTCGCTGTCGGAGACGACGAAGCCGTCCTTCTCGAAATCGAAGCCGGCGGGCGACGGCACATGGACGACCTCTTGGCGCAGCGGCCGCGTCTCGATGGTCATGTCGCCGAGGACGCCGGCCATGGCGTTGAGCCGGGCCGAGGCCGGGCCGCCGACATTGACGACGACCGGCGCGCGCAGCTCCTCGCCGCCGGCGAGCTTCACGCCGTTGACGCGGCCGCCCTCGCTGAGGATCTCCACCACCTCGGCGCCCGTCCGGAAGGCCGCGCCCTTGCGCGCCGCCGCCGCCGCGAGGTTCTGCGCCGAGAGCGCCGGATCGGTGACGTAGCCGCCGTTCGGCCAGAAAACGCCGCCCTCGATCGCGCCGCCGCTCGGCTCGCCGAAGCCCGGCGCCTCCGGCCGCTTGGCCGGCGCGAAGCGCTGGAGATCGTAGATCGGCAGCCGCGCGCGGATCTGGTCGGCGTCCCATTCCTCGAACGGACAGCTCAATATCCGCGAGTTGGCGATGTGCTTCTCGAGATGGCCGTTGGCCTCGGTCTTCATCACCAGGCAGCCCGTCTCGCGGAATTGCGCCAGCGTCTCGCCTTCGGCCGCCTCGAGATACGCCGGCCAGTCGCGCCAATAGTGATAGCCCTCATAGGCG
>CAZPTD010000538.1:0-2240 GCA_964588915.1 uncultured Neomegalonema sp.
GCGCGAAGCGCGCAGAGCCGGGATCCAGGGCCAAGGGGCCGAGCGTGCGGCGAACCGGCCCTGGATCCCGGATAAGCCTGCGGCTTTCCGGGATGACGGCGTCATCCCGGGATGACGGCGTCATCAGCGTTGCATTCCCCTAAACAGATCCTGCTCCAGTGTGGCGGTTTCGAAATTCGCCACATCCATCCGCAAGCGCCGGAGCGCATTTCGCAACCGAAACCGCACGAGCAACTTATTGATTACGGCATCGCGTCGCCACCCATGACATGCGCGAGGAAACGGGCGACGTCTTGCGGATCGTCAGCGCTGATCGATAGATGCAAAAGGGGCATAGGGCGCCTCGGTTGCTGCAACCGGCCTGCGGATTTCGCGCTGCAACGCCCGCAATCCGCGCGAGAACGAACAGACCATCTCTGCGCAAAAAACACAGTTCTTTCAAAGGCCGAAGCGCCGCCGTCTCACCATGGCGCCGGCTGGGACCGGCCCGAACGGAATTTACGTCGGCTTCGACGATCCGCCGTCGAATCGCCTCCGTCGGCTCCGGCGTCGCATGACCGCGTTCGTTTCGAGCGGACCCTGGAGACGACGCGACCCGCCTTCAGAACGCGGCGAATTCGAGCGCCGCGCCGCGGACGATCCGCGCCGCGTCGGCCGGGAAAACCGCGAAGCCGTCGGCGGCCGCCAGCGTCGCGATCCGGGCGGAGAAGGACGGCCCGAACACGTCGACGAGCGGGCGTCCGCAGGGCGCGCGGCCGACGATCCGAACCGGGCGGTATTCGCGTCGGCCGGGGCGGCGGGTCAGATCGAAGTCGGCGACGACCGAACCGTTCTTCGCCGTCTCGCCGCAGAAGCCGGCGCGTTTTCTCAGTATCTGCGCGCCGATGACATTCCAGGTGACGAACGCCGACACCGGATTGCCCGGCAGCCCGACATAGATGGCGGCGCCGATTTTTCCGATCGTCAGCGGCTTGCCGGGCTTCATCGCCAGCCGCAGGACGCTGGCCTCGCCGCCGACGGCGCGCAGCGCGTCGGGCATGTGGTCTTCGTCGCCGACCGAGACGCCGCCGGTCGTGATCACCATGTCGGCGTCGCGCGCGGCGTTCGCGAGCGTCTCTCGAAGCGCCGCCGGATCGTCCGCGACCGCGCCGAGATCGACGGCCTCGATCCACGGCTCGTCGAGCGCGGCGAGCAGCATGAAACGGTTCGAGTTCCAGATCTGTCCGGGCGCAAGCGGCGCGCCGGGCTCCGCGAGCTCCGATCCGGTGCAGAAGAGCCTGACCCGCGCCTTGCGCCGCACGTCGACGCGGCCCTTGCCGACGGCCGCCAGCGCCGCCGCCTCGCGCGGGCCGATCGCGACGCCCGCAGGGAGGATCTCGCCGCCGGCGGGCAGATCCTCGCCGCGGCGCCGGATGTTCTCGCCCGGCTCGGGCGGGCGGTCGAGCAGGATGGCGTCGCCCTCGCGCGCGACGCGCTCCTGCATGACGACGGCGTCGACGCCGGGCGGGACCGGCGCGCCGGTCAGGATGCGCAAGGCGGCGCCTGCGGGCGCCTCGCGCGTCGCGGCGCCGGCGGCGATGCGGCCGGCGACCGGCAGTCGCCATGGCGGGTCGCCGACGAGATCGGCGCGGCGCAGCGCGTAGCCGTCCATCGCGGCGTTGTCGAAAGGCGGCAGAGGCAGCGGCGACGCGGTCGGAGCCGCCAACACGCGGCCGAAAGCGCCCGCGAGCGGCTTCGTCTCGATGTCGTCCACCGGCGTCGCCAAAGCCAAGCCCCGGGCCAGCGCGACGTCGAGCGGCAGAAGCTCTCCTCGCGAACCGGCGTTCGACGGCGGCGCGTCGCCGTCGCGGGCGGCGGCGCGGGCGGTGTTGTCGACGCTCATCTCGTCATCCTCGGTTCAGACCGCGTCGCGCGCGGAGAGCGAGCAGTTCAGATTGCGGAGGCGGCCGTCGCTGAGGCCGTAGATCAGGCCGTGGATCGCCACCTCGACGCCGCGCGCCCAGGCGCGGCGCAGAATCGGCGTCTCGGCGACGCGCCGAACGCCTTCCAGAACGTTGAGCTCGGCCAGGCGATCACGCTGCTCGCCGGGCGCCGCCAGGCGCCCGAGCGCGTCGCGATGCCGCTTGGCGAGGCGACGGATCGGCTCCAGCCAATGATCCGCCAGACCATGCGGCAGGTCGTCTTCCGTCGCCGCGCGCACGCCGCCGCAGCCGTAATGGCCGCAGACGATGCTCACGCGC
>CAZPTD010000539.1:0-2227 GCA_964588915.1 uncultured Neomegalonema sp.
ATCCCGGGATGACGGCGTCATCGGCGTTGCATCCACCTCAACAGATCCTGCTCTATGCGCCCGAGTCTTGGGCGGCGCAGATCAAGAACCCTCAGAACCGCGTCGAGGCGGTCGGCCGCAAGGTGACCGAGGCCGCCGTCGCGCTGGCGGCCGGCGCCGGCGGGGCGATCCAGTCGAGCAAGACCACCGTCCTGATGACCGGCGACCAAGGCGTCGCAGCGCTGACGAAGGCCGGCGCCGCGACGCAGTCCTACGGCCCGGCGCGATAGCGGCCGGCGGCGATCGGCCGGGCGCGGGCGGCCCGAGGACGATCGTCTACATCTGCGGATGGGGCTTCGACCTCGCCTTTGCGCTCGCCGCGATGTGGGGCGCGCTCTCGACCGGCGGATAGCGCCGGAACGCGCCTGCGCTATGTTGCGTCTCAGTCGGAGCGAGCGGCAAGGAGGCGACGATGCGCGCGGCGATCACGGCGTTCGACGCCTTCGGCGAGCTGCCGTTCAATCCGTCCGAGGAAGTCGTCGAGGCGCTCCGGCGCGATCCGCCGGTCGGCGGCTTCGACGATGTCGAGTTCTTCGTGCTGCCGACGCGCTTCCGCGCCGTCGACGACTGGATCGAAACGCGGCTGCCGCTGCTCGAGTGTCGGTTGATCCTGATGCTCGGCGTCTCGGCGCCGTCGCCGTCGTTTCGGCTCGAACGCTGCGCGCTCAACATCGTCGACGCCCGCATCGCCGACAATGACGGCGCGCAGCCGCAAGGCGCGCCGATCGCCGCGGACGCGCCGGACGCGCTGACGACGGCGCTCGACCTTCACGCCCTTCAGAGGCGTCTTTCCGAGGAGGGCGCGCCGTTCGAGATCTCGAACCACGCCGGCGCATATGTCTGCAATTACATCTATTTCAAGGCGCTCGACGCGCTCGGCCGCCTGCCGCGGCGCGCCGACGCGCTCTTCGTCCATGTGCCGATGACGCCGCCGATCGCCAGCCGCGCCGACTTCGCGCGCGCGCCGCTCGATCTCTATATCGAGCGGATCGCGAAGCTGCTGCGTGCGCTGCGCGGAGCGCTCGACATGCCCACGGCCTGACGCTCAGCGGCGCTCGGAGGCCAGCCGAAACCGGACCGGGCCGCGGACCGGCGCCGCGGGATCGACCGGCGCGCCCTTTTGCGTGACGTCGATCCGGCCCGTCGCCGCGAGCTCGGCGCCGAGCCGGCGCGTCCGCTCCATGAGCGCGCGCCATTCCTCGCCCTCGGGCGCGAGACGCCGCGCCGCCTCGGACGGGCAGATCGTCTTCTCGGGCCCGCGCGCCGCGCAGAGCGCCAGGATCGCTTCGGCGATCGCCCGATCGTCAATCTCGGCGCTCACGTCTATTCAGCGGCCTCGAGCGCGCCGAGCCAGCGCTCGACCCGCTTGCGGTTCACGCCCATGTCCGAATAGCCGTAGACGGCGCGGCTGAAGACGTAGAGCGTCGCGCCGCCCTCCGCCGGCGCCGCGCGCACCGAGATCAGATCCGGAAAGCCGAGGAGCCGCGAGCGCTGGCGATAGCTCCGCCAGACCGTGTCGCCGCCGCCGTCGATGCGCTCGGTCTTGGGCTCGGCGAGCGCGATCGCCTCCAGGCGCTCGATGAGCGCGAGCGGCGTCTCGTCGAAGACCGGCGTGCGGATCGGATCGCCGTCGACATCGGCCGTCTCCGGGACGGCGAGCGCCCAGTTCGGCGTGCTCGGCGGCGTCACGGCGGCCGGATCCGCATGCTCGGGCGGTCGTTCCTTGGTCATCTCATAGCCTATTGCGGCGGCGGCCGCGACGAAGAGCAGGAGGAAGAGCGCGCGCAGCGCCCGTCCGAAAAATGAGCGGCGCCTCGCGCCTTGCGATGCGGTCATGACGCGCGTCCTACTCGGCGGCCTTGTTCGCGGCCTCGATCTCGGCCGCCTTCGCCTCGACGAGCTCGACCAGATGATCGACCATCTTCTCGTTCTCGATCTTGTGGTCCTGGAGCCCCGAAAGATAGACCATGCCCGAGCCGGCGCCGCCGCCGGTGAAGCCGATATCGGTCTCGCGCGCCTCGCCCGGTCCGTTCACGACGCAGCCGATGATCGAGAGCGTCATCGGCGTCGTGATATGCGCGAGCCGCTCTTCGAGCACGCCGACGGTCTTGATCACGTCGAAGCCCTGCCGCGCGCAGGACGGGCAGGAGATGATCGTCACGCCCTTGTGCCGAAGATTGAGGCTCTT
>CAZPTD010000540.1:0-2225 GCA_964588915.1 uncultured Neomegalonema sp.
CGCCATTGTGCTGCATCACCCCCAGGCCCGGTATTTTGGCGTCTAGCCGGCCGTGGCGATCGTTCCAGCGCCCACGGCACGCGCCTCTTCTCGAAAGAAGGGGGAACTCGGCGCCGCACAAATGAAATTTAGCCCGCATTTCTCACGAGTGCCTGGTGCATCGGGGTCCTGAGCGTGGGAAAGTTCTTCTGCAACAAAGCCTTACCCGGCAGCAGGAGGGCTCCCCGATGCCAACACAGTGTAGCGCGACGGCGATGGCCTTTGCACCAGTCGAGAGCCGGTCGGTGGTCGCCGATTTCGACGGCGGAGCGATCACCTCGGACGCGGGGGCGCTGCTGCTGGGCGCGACCGATCGGGCCATCCGGCTGGTCGAGCGCTTCGCCGGCTGCTTCACCGACGGGCGCGACCCGGAGCGGGTCATCCACGATGTGGCGACGCTGGTGGGGCAGCGGGTGTTCGCCATCGCCCTGGGCTACGAGGACGTCGTCGACCACGACGAGCTGCGCTTCGATCCGGTGCTCGGCGTCGTGCTGGAGCGCCTCGACGCCAAGCACGGGCGTTGCGCGCCACTCGCCGGCAAGAGCACACTCAACCGGCTCGAGCACGGCACCGCGGCGGCGAGCCGCTATCACCGCATCGCCCACGACCCGGCGGCGGTCGAGGATCTGTTCGTCGAGCTCTTCCTCGATGCCCACGCCAAGCCGCCGAAGGCGATCACGCTCGACCTCGACGCGACCGACGACCCCATGCACGGCCATCAGGAGGGTCGCTTCTTCCACGGCTATTACGATTGTTGGTGTTACCTGCCGCTCTACGTCTTCTGCGGCCGGCACCTCCTGGTGTCGAAGCTGCGCCGCGCCAACATCGATGCGTCCGCCGGGGCGGTGGAGGAGATCGCCCGCGTGGTCGAGCGTATCCGCGCCCGCTGGCCACGCGTGCGGATCATGCTACGGGCCGACAGCGGCTTCGCCCGCGAGACGCTGATGAGTTGGTGCGAGCAGCACCGCGTCGACTACGTCTTCGGCTTGGCGCGCAATCCGCGTCTGGTCACCGAGATCGCCACCGATTTGGCCTGGGCCGAGGACGAGGCCGAGCGCGAAGGCCGCCCGGCTCGGCGCTTCTCCGACTTCCGCTGGACGACCCTGGACAGCTGGTCGAGGCGCCGCCGCGTCGTCGCCAAGGCCGAGTGGATGCCGGGCCGCGGCGACGCCGGCGCCAACCCGCGCTTCGTCGTCACCTCGCTGAAGGTCGCCGAGATCGACGGCCGCACCCTCTACGAGGACGTCTACTGCGCCCGCGGCGAGATGGAGAACCGCCTGAAAGAGTGCCAGCTCGACCTCTTCGCCGATCGGACGAGCGCCGCAACCATGCGGGCCAACCAACTCCGCCTCTGGTTTGCCTCGATGGCCTACGTCCTGCTCACCGCGCTGCGCCGGATCGGCCTCGCCCACACCGAGTTCGAGAATGCCAACTGCGGCACGATCCGCCTGAAGCTCCTCAAGATCGGCGCCCAGGTCACCAGAAGCGTGCGCCGCATCAAGATCGCCATGGCCTCCGCCTGTCTCTCGGCCACCGCCTTCCGAGTGGCACACGCCAGGCTCTGCCCCTGAGCGCCAGAGCGCCCGTCGCCGCCCCGAACGTCCACAGTGAGGCACCGAAACGAACCGATCCGCGCCCACGGCGCCGACGACGCGCCTCGTCGTCATGGCCGCCCCGAGAGCGGCGCAGGAGTCGCCCGCCAGCCCAAGGTGGGGCCGATCACCTGAGACATCCGGGCTAGCGCTTGACGAGCTCGGCGATGAGCTGAGCGTGCTGCTGCGCAATGGCCGACGGACGGCAGGCGTCCATGCGCGCGCGACCACGTTCGGCGACCGTGCGCATCTCGGCGGCGACGATTCGCCGCAATCCCTCGGTCATGGCCGCGCGATCGCCGATCGGCGTGAGTAAGCCGTAGGTAGCGCGGACGACCCCCGCACCGGCCGGCGCCTTACCGCCGAGGAGCTCCGCTGGCCCCGACGGGCAAGCGGTCATGAGCACCGGCCGGCCCAGGGCGAGCGCCTCACCCGCCGCGACGGGAAAGCCCTCGGCGTTCGAACTCGACACAAAGGCCTCGGCACGGCGCATGATGCTGTAGGGGTTGTCGACGAAACCGAGAAAACGCACGCGGTCGCCGAGGCCCAGCTCGTCGGCTAGATGCACGAGGTTGGCGAATTCGTCGCCCTGAC
>CAZPTD010000541.1:0-2225 GCA_964588915.1 uncultured Neomegalonema sp.
ACGAGGGCGGCGAGCCGGCGGGCGGCGAGCCGGCTGTCGAGCGCGCCCAAATCGGGCGAATTGCTCGGATCGATCCGCTCGTCGGCCTCGAAGAGGCGCGAAGCCGTCGCTTCGGCCGCCTCGGCGGCGCCCGGCGCATGGAGAAGCGCGGCGAAGGCGAAATCGGGAATGTCGATCGCCGCGGCCGCGCCGCGCCGCTGCGGCTTCCGCGAACGCCCCGCGCCCGCGCGCGCCGTCGAAGAAGATCTTTTTGAGGAAGGCGTCTTGGCGCTCCCGCTCATCCGTCCTCCGCCCGCCCGCGCTCGGCGACGGGCCGCCATGACCGAAGGCGCGCCTCGCGACATCTGTATGGTGCGGTTGAGAAGACTCGAACTTCCACCCGTGTTACCGGACAGCGACCTCAACGCTGCGCGTCTACCAATTCCGCCACAACCGCTTGGAGGAAGCGCAGTTAGCAACTCCGAGGCCGATTGTGAAGAGCGTAATTGACCAAAATCGAGCCCGACGCGGCGCCGAGCCGGCGTCCGTCGAGTGGCGGCGCAGCGCCGGCCTCGTCGACTATCGCGCGGCGGAGGCGGAGCAGGAGGCGCGCGCCGCAGCGGTCGCCGACGGACGGGCGCCGGAGCTCGTCTGGCTGCTCGAGCATCCGCCGCTCTACACCGCCGGCGCGAGCGCCGATCCGGCCGATCTGCTCGATCCGGACCGGTTCGAGGTGCATCGGACGCGCCGCGGCGGGCAATACACCTATCACGGGCCGGGCCAGCGGGTCGCCTATCTCGTGCTCGACCTCAGGAAGCGGCGCCAGGACGTGCGCGCCTATGTCTGGGCGCTCGAGGAGTGGGTCGTCCGCGCGCTCGGGGACTTCGGCGTCTCGGGCGAACGGCGACGCGACCGGGTCGGCGTCTGGCTGCCGAGCGGCGAGCGGGACGCGGACGGCGCGGCGATCGACGTCAAAATCGCGGCGGTCGGCGTGCGGCTGCGGCGCTGGATCGCTTTTCACGGCGTCGCAGTCAACATCGCGCCGGATCTGTCGCATTTCGACGGCGTCGTGCCCTGCGGCGTGCGTCGCCACGGCGTCACGAGCCTCGCCGCGCTCGGCCTCGACGTCGAGATGAGCGCGTTCGACGCCGCGCTCGAAGCGCATTTCGCCGACGTCTTCGACGTGTTGTTTCCGGAGCTGACGCTCGACGCGATCGAGCGCGCGCGGTTGACCGAATAGCGGGCGCAGGTTGCCGCCGCGCTCCGAATCGGATTAGTGAGCCAACCAGCGGCAGGGCGGTCGGCGCGGGATCGGCGGCGCTGCGCGTTGAGGGTGGTCGCAATGCGGAAAACGGGCGGATGGTTGACGACCTTCGGTCGTCGGTCCGGGCGCGCGGACGTCGCCCGCGTCGCATCGGTCGTTCTCGCGACGGCGGCGGCGCTGGCGTCGAGCGCGGACGTCGCCCCGGCGCAGACGGTCGGCGATCCGGCGCGCGGCAAGGCGATGTTCGACCTGTTCTGCACGACATGCCACGAGATCGGGCCAGGCGCGCGCCATCGGACCGGACCGGCGCTCGATCATATCGTCGGAACCCAGATCGGACATCACGAGGGCTACCTGTCGTCGTTGCCGATGATCTATATCGGCATGAACGGCGACGTCTGGACCGAAGATCTCCTCGACGAGTACCTGAAGGACCCGTCGCTGTTTCGGACCGAAGAGTTGCGGCTGAACCGGTCTTCCCGGTCGCCGATCCTCGGTTTCGCCGACGCGAAGACGCGCGCCGACATCATCGCGTATCTTGCGGCCAACGGCGAACTCGCGGACTGACGCGCGCCGAAAAGGACGTCTCGGAGCCGGGTCGGCGCGTCTCGGCGCGAGGCCGTGTCCGCCTATGGCTTTTCGCCGCATCTTCAAGGCCGGACGTTGCCTCTTAAGCGCTTCCGGCTATCACCTCGATTCAATTGAATTCGAGTGGGCGCGTCGACCGTCTTCGGTCCGCGCCGGTGAATCGGGCTGATACGGCCCCACAAGGAGGGCGAGCATGGCCGACGCGACGGCGCATCTCGAGCAGCACGGCAAGCGCGGCTTCTACACGCGCTGGTTCTGCTCGACGAACCACAAGGACATCGGCATCCTCTACATCGTCACCGCCGCCTTGGCGGGGCTGATCTCGGTCGCCTTCACCGTCTACATGCGCATGGAGCTCATGGAGCCGGGCGTCCAATACATGGTGACGGAGACC
>CAZPTD010000542.1:0-2209 GCA_964588915.1 uncultured Neomegalonema sp.
GGGCGGCGAGGCGCAGCGCGTGAAGCTCGCCAAGGAACTCAGCCGCCGCGCCACCGGCAACACGCTCTACATCCTCGACGAACCCACCACCGGCCTCCACTTCGAGGACGTCCGCAAGCTGCTGGAGGTGCTCGAGGAGCTGGTCGAGCAAGGCAACACGGTGGTGGTGATCGAGCACAATCTCGACGTGATCAAATGCGCCGACTGGATCATCGATCTCGGACCGGAGGGCGGCGACGGCGGCGGCGAGCTGGTCGCGCAGGGAACGCCGGAGGAGATCGCCAAGAACGCGCGCAGCCACACCGGCCGCTATCTCGCGCCCATGCTCAAGCGCGCCCGGCAGCGGCGGGTGGCGGCGGAGTAGGGCGGCGGCGCAAATCGGGACTTCGAGGCCCAGAAACAGGGATTAGCCCATGAACATCATCCGCAACGGCTCCGTCCCCAGCGCCTACGGGCCCGCCGAGAGCTTCACCGGGCGCGTGCGCCAGGACATGCGCTTCCGCATGCCGGAGCCCGCCCGCGGCGGCGCCGTCTTCGTCAGCTTCGAGCCCGGCGCGCGGACGGCCTGGCACACCCATCCGCTCGGCCAGCTCCTGATCGTCACGTTCGGCGAGGGCTGGGTCCAGCGCGAGGGCGGGCCGAAGGAGACGATCCGCGCCGGCGATTTCGTCTGGTTCGAGCCGGGCGAGAAGCATTGGCACGGCGCCACGGACAAGAACGCCATGACCCATATCGCCATCGCCGAATCGCAGGACGGCTCGCAGGTCAACTGGCTCGAGCACGTCTCCGACGCCGACTATCTCGGCTGACCGATCGGACGCCCGGCGGCGCGGCTCCGCGGCGCGGCAGCCCGAAGCGGCGGACCTATGACGACGTCGTCGTCAGCCCGCTATGCGGCCGCGCGCCCGCCGCGGCGCGGAGCTCCTCGACCGCCTTCGCCGCCTCCTTGGTGAGTTCCGCGCCCGGCTCCTGGAAGGTCTTCACGACCTTTTCCCACTGCGCCGGATCGACCTGCCGCTTGGCCGAGCCTTCGAACTCGGCGCCGCCCTCGATCGCGATCCGCTCATGCACGATCTCCGCCTTGCAGCGCGCGCTCTCGGTGAGCTTCACCTCGCGGGCGGTGATCTGGCCCTCGGCGTCGCCGCCGACGATGGCGCGCTCGGCGACGATGTCGCCCCGGACCAGCGACGTCTGACCGACGACCACGGTCTTGGCGTAGACGTCGCCCTCGACCACGCCGTGGATCTCGAGATCGCCGTCCGTCATCACCTCGCCCTTGATCACCAGCTCCTTCTGGATCACCGAGGGCTCGCCGCTCGCTTGCGCGCCGGCCGCGCGCTTCATCACCGGTTCAGTCGCCATAGCATCCCCTATCGACGCCCCTTCCGCCCGTCGGACTTTCGCGGCGGTCGTCTCTTTCCATTCGTTCGGCGCGCCCGGCGCCGCGGGTCCGCGCCTCTCGGTCGCGCGAGCCGTCGTCCTCTTTTGCGCCGCCGCGCGGCGCGTACGCAAGGCCGGCGCCGCGGCGCGGCGCGTCAACCGTGATCGATCAACGCCGCGCGCGCCGAATTGCTCTTCGGGCGCCACAGTCCGCGCTCGATCGCCTCGCGGAAGCGCGCCTCGATCTCGGCGAGCGCCGGCGCGTTGACCTCGGCGATGAAATCGCGCACCGCCGAGTCGGCGAGCACCGCCTGATGCGCCAGATCGAAGTGATGATCGGCGACGGCGCGCGTCGTCGCCGCGAAGGCGAAGAGATAGTCGACCGTCGCCGCGATCTCGAACGCGCCTTTATAGCCGTGGCGCATGACGCCGGCGAGCCATTTCGGATTGACGACGCGGCTGCGCACGACCCGGCCGATCTCCTCGTCGAGCGTGCGGATGACCGGCCGCTCCGGCCGCGCATGGTCGCCATGGTAGATCTTCGGCGCGCGCCCCGAGAGCGCTTCGGCGGCGGCCGCGATCCCGCCTTCGAACTGGTAGTAATCGTCGCTGTCGAGGATGTCGTGCTCGCGGTTGTCCTGGTTCTGGAGCACCGCGTCGACCGACCCGAGCCGCCGCTCGAGGCCGGCGCGATCGGCCGCGCCGTCCTCGCCGCCGCCATAGGCGTAGCCGCCCCATGCGAGATAGGCGTCGGCGAGGTCGGCGCGCGTCGACCAGACCCGCTCGTCGATGAGCGCCTGCAAGCCCGCGCCGTAGGCGCCCGGCTTCG
>CAZPTD010000543.1:0-2186 GCA_964588915.1 uncultured Neomegalonema sp.
GCTCAGCACCAGCGTTTCCGCTCCGAATGGTTCGAATGTGCTTTAGGTGGATGCGACGCCGATGACGCCGTCATCCCGGGATGACGCCGTCATCCCGGAAAGCCGCAGGCCTATCCGGGATCCAGGGCCGGTTCGCCGCGCGCTCGGCCCCTCGGCCCTGGATCCCGGCTCGGCGCGCTTCGCGCTTGGCCGGGATGGCAAGGGCGAGGTCGGCGCCATCAGAACCGATCAGACGATAGCGCCGCGCCGTCAGTGATTATGCCGCGGCGTCCTGCGCGCGACGCCGCGGTATTTGAGCGCCGGCTCCATCACCGCGCCCTCGCCGAGCGGGCCGACCGTCGCGCGGTAGATCTCCTGCCACGGCGTCTCGGACTCGGGGATCGCCGGCGGACCGTCGGCCTTGCGCCGCTCGATCTCGGCGGCGTCGACGAGCATGTCGCAGCGCGCCGCGTTGAGGTCGACGCGGACGACGTCGCCCGTCCGGAGCCAGGCGAGGCCGCCGCCCGCCGCCGCCTCCGGCGAGGCGTTGAGGATGGACGGGCTGTCCGCCGTGCCCGACTGGCGGCCGTCGCCGATCGTCGGCAAGCTCTTGATCCCTTGCTTCAGCAGCGCCGCGGGCGGCTGCATGTTGACCACCTCCGCCGAGCCCGGCCAGCCGATCGGCCCGGCGCCGCGGATGACGAGGATCGTGCGCTCGTCGATCCCGAGCGCCGGATCGTCGATCCGGTGGTGGTAGTCGTCCGAGCTCTCGAAGACGACGGCGCGGCCCTCGAACACGTTCTCGTTTCCCGGCTCGCAGAGATAGCGGGCGCGGAAATCCTCGGAGATGACGCAGGTCTTCATGATCGCGGTGTCGAAGAGGTTGCCGGTCATCACCAGGAAGCCGGCCTTCTCCATCATCGGCTCGCTGAAAGCCTTGATCACGCGCCGATCCGTGGTCTCGCAGCCTTCGAGGTTCTCGGCCACCGTGCGCCCGTTCGCCGTCGGCGCCGCGCCGCGGAGCTTGCCGGCCCCGAGCAGCTCCCACATCACCGCCGGCACGCCGCCGGCGCGGTGGAAGGCCTCCATCAGCCACGCGCCGGCGGGCTGGACGTCGGCGAGGAGCGGCAGGTCGTAGCCCTCGTCGCGCCAATCCTGATGCGTGATCTCGACGCCGGCGTGGCGCGCCATCGCCATGAGATGCGGATAGGCGTTGGTCGATCCGCCGAGCGCGGCGTTGGTGGCGATCGCGTTCAGAAACGCGTCGCGCGTCAGGATCGTCGACGGCCGCCGATCCTCATAGGCCATCTCGACGATCGCGCGGCCGGTCTCGTAGGCGATCTGCGCGCGCTCGCGATAGGCGGCCGGGATCGCCGCCGCGCCCGGCAAGGTCAGGCCGAGCGCCTCGGCGACCGCGTTCATGGTCGAGGCGGTGCCCATGGTGTTGCAGTGGCCGACCGACGGCGCGCTGTCGCAGGCCCGGCGCAGGAACTCGTCCTGATCGATCTCGCCGCTTCCGAGCGCCCGGCGCGCCTTCCAGATCGCGAGGCCCGAGCCCGCGAGTTCGCCGTCATGCCAACCGTCGAGCATCGGGCCGCCATTGAGCACGATCGCCGGAATGTCGACGGTCGAGGCGGCCATGATCGCGGAGGGCGTGGTCTTGTCGCAGCCGGTGGTGAGCACGACCGCGTCGATCGGATAGCCGTAGAGCAGCTCGACGAGGCTCATATAGGCGAGATTGCGGTCGAGCGCCGCGGTCGGGCGCTTGCAGTTCTCGAAGATCGGATGGGTCGGGAACTCGAGCGGCACGCCGCCGGCGTCGCGGATCCCGTCGCGCACGCGCTTGGCGAGCTCGAGATGCGCGCGGTTGCACGGATTGAGGTCGCTGCCCGACTGGGCGACGCCGATGATCGGGCGGCCGGAGCGGAGTTCGTCGAAGGTGAGGCCGTAATTCATCCAGCGCTCGAGATAGAGCGCCGACATGTCCGGCCGATCGACGTCGTCGAACCAATCGCGCGAGCGGAAGCGGCGCTTCGGCTGACGTGTTGCGGGATCTGACGACATCTTTTTCTCCGTCTTCTTGCGCGCCGCCGATCGAGCGCCGTTCTTTGCTCACGCTCACCAAGCGGAACGCCGGTCGTTCCGCTCGGAACCGCAATCGAGCGGCGCTGGTCGGTCACGCCGGCCGACGCCGCAAGGACGCGATT
>CAZPTD010000544.1:0-2180 GCA_964588915.1 uncultured Neomegalonema sp.
GATAAGCCTGCGGCTTTCCGGGATGACGGCGTCATCGGCGTTGCATCCGCCTAAACAGATCGTGCGCGAGCCGCCCTCGGCCCGGCGCGCGAGCAGACAACGACGCCCGCGTCGGCGCTGGCGTCATTGAGATCGAGCGTTCGAGAGTCGTCCGCGAACAGCGGTCGGCGGCGTTGCGTCCAGCATATCGCGAACAGCCCACGCTGCGCGCGCCGAAGGCGGACCGCCGACCGCAGAATTCCTCGCTACATGCCGCCCGGCAGATCGATCGGATCGCTTTCCGAGCGCGCGCCGGGTTTGCGGATGCGCCGCGCCAGCCAGTTCGGCCCGGCCATCATCATCCGGCCGACCGGGTTCTTGGTGAGCGCGCCCTTGACCTTCTCGAACTGCATCACGCCGTCGATGCGGCGGGCGAGAAACGCCCAGGTCCGCGCCCGGCCCTCGCTCTCGTCGCCGAGCCAATAGAGCGCCGTCGCGCCGTAGACGCTCGCGAGGATCGCGCGCTTGGTGTACCAGTTGACGTCGTCCGAGGGATCGCCGAGCGCGGTCCAGATCGTGTCGGCGGTCCGCCACACGGCCCTTGCGCCGTCGGGCGCGTAGATCGGCAACGCGAAGAGCGTCGCGCCGCGGCGCACCGCCTCGCGCCGCTCCTCGGCGATCTCGAGCCGCCGCCGCACCCCGAAGGTGACGCGGTCGCGGATGCGCATCGTGGCGAGATCCGCCGCCTTCAGCTCCTCGGCGAGACGGCGGTCGCCCTCGTCGTGAAAGAAGAGCGCGAGATCGACGCCGCCGCGCGGAAAGGCGAGCTTCGCCTCCTCGGCCGAGACGCCCGCCGTCGCCGCCGCCTCCTTGACGACCGCGTCCGTCCAGCCGTCGAAGGGCACGTTCGGCAGCGCCGCCGCCAGGACCCGACGCTTCAGCGCCATCATCGGGTCCTCGCCAACGCTTTCGGCGGCCGAACCGCCTGCGCCGTCAAACTTTTCTTCATCCATTTTCGGGACCCTCCGACCGAACCAAGTGGACTTCTGTCTCGTAAGAGAGTAGTAGCAGGCATCCCGGAATCCAAAAGGAGGTAGGCCCCCAGTGCAAGTTCTGGTTCGTGAGAACAATGTCGATCAGGCGCTGAAGGCGCTGAAGAAGAAGATGCAGCGCGAAGGCGTGTTTCGCGAAATGAAGCTGCGTCAGCACTACGAAAAACCGTCCGTCAAACGCGCGAGAGAGAAGGCCGAGGCGATCCGCCGCGCCCGCAAGCTCGCACGCAAGAAGGCGCAGCGCGAAGGCCTCTGAGCCCGCAGCAGCGCCGCTGCTCGACGCGACAAACCTTTCGCAAGCAAGAGAATCGCCGCGACGCCGCGAGCACGGAACCGTGCTCCGCGCCGCGGCTTTGGCGTTTGCGCCCGCGTTCAGGCGGGCCGCGCGGTCGCTGCGCCGGCCTCGGCGTCGCTGGCGGGCCGCGGCCGCGGGCGGAAGCGACGCGCGCATCGAAGCCGAACACGAAACGCGCGCGCTGACGGACGTCGAGGCGGCCCACGTCGTCAATGGGTTCGATCCGCTGCGCCGGCGCATGGAGGCCGTGACGACGCGCGACGGACGCGGACGCGAAGAGCGGTCGCCGCTCAAGGTGCTCGACCGCGGAGCGCGCGGTTCGTTCTACGGAGCTCGATCGATCGCGGTCGTCGGCAGACGCCGCAGCGGGCCGCGAACGGACGCCGGCCGCCCCGACAAGAGCTTTGGCGATCAGAAACGCGCCGCGAGCTCCGATTCGTCAAATGACGCAGTCAGATTCGAAATCGCCTCAGAGCAACAAGAAGTACATCAGCAACAAGATCACGAAGATGATGATGCTGGCGCGGACCGCCCAGCCCCAAAAAGCGTTGTAGCCTTTCTCTTGGTCCTGGATGTCCATCTTGCCCGGCTCGTACTCCGCCATCGTTCCCTCCGAATATCGCTCGAACCGCGTTCGCCCACGTCGCGCGAGCGCGGCCGCGCCCGGCGTTGTCGGGCGAAATATGTCGGTAATCGCGCCGACGCAACCGGGCGCGTCGGCGCAGGAGCTCAGAGAACCGGCGCGCGCCAGCCGACCACGCCGTTCGCGGCCTCCGGCTGCGGCGCGGTCGCCGGCACGAAGACGTCCGGCGTCAGACGACCGCCCGGCGTGACCGCGTAGAGCACGAAATCGG
>CAZPTD010000545.1:0-2138 GCA_964588915.1 uncultured Neomegalonema sp.
CCCGGACGCGCCGAAGATCTTCGAGAAGATCAACGGCGGGCCGGTTCCGGAGGTGAAGTTCTTCCATGTCGACTGGATCAATGTCGGCTCGAAGCGGGTCTCGGCGCTGCGTCACGGCATGGCCGGCGCGCCCGGCCTCGAGGTTTGGGGCCCCTATAAGGACAAGGAGTACATCCAGTCGACGATCCTCGAGGCGGCGCGCGAGATCGGCGTCGATCTGCGCCAGGTCGGCAGCCGCGCCTACTCGACCAACACGCTCGAATCAGGCTGGATCCCCTCGCCGCTGCCGGGCGTCTACACCGGCGACGGCATGCTGGCCGAATATCGCGACTGGCTCGGATCGGACGCCTACGAGGCGATGGGCGCGATCGGCGGCAGCTTCGTCTCGGACGACATCGAGGACTACTACGTCAATCCGTTCGAGCTCGGCTACGGCTTCTATATCGGCTGGAAGAGCGAGTTCATCGGCAAGGGCGCGCTCGCGCGGATGAAGGACGGCCCGAACCGCAAGAAGGTCACCTTCGAGTGGAACGGCGACGACGTCGTCAACGTCATCGCCTCGGCCTTCAGGCCCGGCGACAACCATCTCAAATGGATCGACTTTCCGCAGCCGAACTACGCCTCGACAAGCGCCGACATGGTCATGCATGGCGACAAAATGGTCGGCATGTCGATGTTCAACGGCTACAGCTACAACGAGCGCTGCATGCTCTCGCTCGGCGTCGTCGACGACGGCGTTCAAATCGGCGACGTGTTGACGCTGAAATGGGGCGAGCCCGAGCCGACGGCGAAGACGTCCACGGAGAAGCACGAGCAGGCCGAGATCCGGGTCCGCGTGTCGCCGACGCCTTACGCGCGCGAAGCCCGCGAGAACTACGCCGAAAGCTGGCGCACGAAGGCCGTCCTCTGAGGCGCGCCCGACGAGAATGCCGAGGACGCGGCGCCGCGTCCTCGGCGACCAAGCCGGAGCGGACCAACCCGACTCCGGCGCCTTTCGGGAGGATGAAAACCGCCATGAAGAAACTGTTCCTGAGCGCCGCGCTGGCGGCGACCTTCGCGCTGCCGGCGGCGGCGCAAGAGCTGAAATTCGCCAACTTCACGCCGCCCTTCCACACCGTCAACGCGTCGGTGATCGAGCGGCTGAACGCCGACCTCTCGGCGGCGACGAACGGCGCGCTCACCGTGCGCGGCTATCACGGCGGCGAGCTCGGCCGCGGCCCGGCCGAGCAGTATGTCCGCGCCGTGCAGGGCGCCGCCGACATCACCTGGGGCCTGCCGGGCTACACGTCGAGCCAGTTCGAGAAGACGATGATCGCCGAGTTGCCGGGCACGCTCGAAGTCGATCGATTGGGCTACGAAGCGCTTTGGAACGCGTTCGAAGACCATCTCAAGGGCGAGTTCCCGGCGACCGTGCCGATCGCGCTTTGGACCTCGGAGCCGAACGTCATCATCATGCGCGACAAGGTGGTGCGGACGCCGGCCGACATGGCGGGGCTGCGCATCCGGGTCGCCGGCGCCACCGCCGCCGAAGTCGTCGAGGCGCTCGGCGCGACGCCGGTGCAGATGCCGATCGTCGAGGTCTACAACGCCCTTCAGACCGGCCTGATCGACGGCGTCGTCACCGGCGCCAGCACGCTCACGGACTTCAAGCTCGACGAGGTCGCCGACGCCATCACGATCGGCGCGCCGCTCGGCCGCCTGACCTTCTTCGCGGTGATGAACGAGGACAGCTACAACTCGCTCGGCGACGCCGAGCGCGCCGCCCTCGACGCCGCCATCCGCCTGCCGCTCTCGCAAAGCGCGGAAGAGGCCTGGCGGGCCGCCGCCGACGAGGCGATCGAGCTGGCGCGCGCCTCGAGCGACAACACGGTCGTCGATCTCACGGATGAAGAGATCGCCGCCTTCGCCGCGGCGGTCGAACCGGTGACGCAAGCCTATGTCGACTCGGTCGGCGGCCAGGCGGCGTTCGACGTGATGCAGGGCCAGTGAGAGCCGTGCGCTTCGTCGCGGACAGGCTGATCAGCCAGTCCGCGGCAATCGGCGCGATCGGACTGGCGACGCAGCTCGTCGTCATTGTCGCGGACGAGATCCTTCGCGAAGTCCACAAGCCGATCTAAGGAGGCAACCACATCGTAACG
>CAZPTD010000546.1:0-2100 GCA_964588915.1 uncultured Neomegalonema sp.
CTGCGACTGCGCCGCTTCGACCGCCTGGGCCTCGGCCTCGGCCGCCTCGCGCGCCGCCGCCTCTTCCTCGGCGCGCTTCTCCTCGGCCTTGCGCCGCGCGGTCTCTTCGGCCTCGCGCCGTTTGCGCGCCTCTTCGTCGGCCTTGCGCTGCGCCTCTTCCGCGGCCTTGCGCTTGGCGTCCTCGATCGCCCGCTTCTTACGCTCGATCTCGGCGATCTTCGCCGCTTCGAGCGCCTTCAACCGACGCTGGGTCTCGTCTTCGGAGAGCCCCGCCTTGCGCGCCGCGCGCTTGACCGGATCGATCTCCTTCTTCGCGGTCGCCGCGGTCTCGCCGTCGGCGCCCGGCTTCTTGACGATCTTCTTCGCCGGCTTGGTGATGACCACCACCTGCTTCGAGCGGCCCGAGCCCGAAGAAGAGCGCGGACGGCCGGAATCGGACCCGCCGCCGCGCAGACCCAACGGCCTTGAGCCCTGCCCGCCGCTGCGTCGCCGTTCGCCGGAATCCCGTTCGCTCATAAACTCTTCGCTCCTAACCGCTCTTGATCGCCTCGAGGCGCGCCCGCCGTCGAACGCCGCCTCAGCCCGCCGCCGCTCTCGTCGTGAGCCGCTGTCGCTAATGAAACCGCCGAGCCCGGGCAGGCCGCTCTTCATTCGTCGAGACGGCGCGCACCCCTTCGAGACGCTGAACTTCCCGTATGACCCGGTCAGACGCGCCGCCCGCCATCAGGACGGCATGTATGACATATGGGCGGCCAAAGGCCAAACCCAATTCACTTTTTTCGAGCGCTCCAAGTACTGGAATCTCGCCCGCCAGTCGCCGCAACTTGCGTTTTCCGTCCTCGGCCCCGTCCGACGCCTGCAGGAGCGCCGCCGGCTCCGGCCCGCGCCAGGCGCCGAGCGCCGCGCGCGCCTTCTCGAAGCCGCCGACGCCGAGCCCGGCCTTGCGGCAGAGCGCGATCGCTTGGATCGCGCGGTCGCGCAAGAGCGCCTCGACCCGCTCGACGAGATCCGGCGGCGCCGCGACCGGCCGTTTGGCGCTGCGCGCGAAAGCGTTGCGCTTCAGCGCCAGCGCCAGCGCCGCGCGGTCGGCCTTCACCCAGATCCCGCGCCCGGGCAGCTTCTCGGCGAGATCGGGCGTGACCACGCCCTCGGGGCTGAGCGCGAAACGGATGAGCGGACCGGTCGCGCCGGTCTCGCCCGTCGCGGCGCAGCGCCGCTCCGGCGCCTCGCGCGTCTTCGCCCGTCCTCCGCGCGTCATCGACGCCGCTCCCTCCGCCGCTCCGGCGCGCCCGCGCGCCGATCAGCTCTCGCTCGAGCCGCCGAACTTGGCCTGCTCGGCCTCCGTCGCCGCGAGGAGCGCGTCGAGCTCCTCCGGGCTCAGATCGTCGAGGTTGATCGAATTGAAGTCGATCGACCCTTCCTCCGCCGCGTCGCCCTCCGCCGCCTCGTCGCCCTCGACCGCCTCGCCGTCGCCCTCCTCTCGCGTCGCCTCGTCGGTCTCGATGAGAACCATGAGCGCGTCCGGATCGACGATGCCGAGCGCGACCCGCGCCGACATGATCAGGGTCTGCGCCTCTTCGAGCGACACGTCGAAGCGCTCCAGCACGCCGACATCCTTGATCCGCTTGCCGTCCGGCCCTTCCGTATAGCCGCCGGCGAGCTCCCAGTCCGCCATGGTGGCGAACTCCTCCAAGGTCTTGACGCCGTCCGCGACGAGCGCGGCGACCATATGCGGCGAGAGGCCGTTGAAGTGGATGAGCGCCTCCTCGGCGCCGGCCTTGCGCGCCGCGTCGAGCAGCCGCTGCGCCGCCTCCTCGAGGCTCTCGCGCGCCCGCGCCTGCAGCTCCTCGGCCGTGTTCTCGTCGAAACCGTCGATCGCGGTCAGCTCGTCGACGTCGACATAGGCGACCTCCTCGAGCGACGAGAAGCCTTCGGAGACCAAGAGCTGCGCCACCATCTCGTCGACATTGAGCGCCTCGACGAACGCCGCGGTGCGCTCGGCGAACTCGCGCTGGCGCCGCTCGGACTCGTCCGCCTCGGTCATGATGTCGATGTCCCAGCCCGTGAGCTGCGACGCCAGGCGCACGTTCTGTCCGCGCC
>CAZPTD010000547.1:0-2094 GCA_964588915.1 uncultured Neomegalonema sp.
CGAAGGCGACCGCTGAGGAACGCGAACCGGACGCGCAGCCGGAGACCGCTCCATCGCTCCTGTTGGCCCAGCTCGGACCTTTTCCCTTTGTTTCTAGCTTTGGCGGGAGGAAAGCGGAAAAACGGGCGCGCGCACTCACTCCGGCCCCGAGCAAAAAATGGAAAGCAGGCTTTCCATATTAGACGTTCTGAGCTACAAGCTGACACTATGAAAGGCGTCTGAGCTTTGCCATCCGCTCGACCACATGCGGTGAACCGAGATACAGGCGTCGAGAACCGCGTACGCACGCTCAGAAAAGCACGCGGATTGACCCAGCATGACCTCGCGGTGTTGCTCGGAGTTACGAGGCAAACAGTGAATGCGATTGAGAATGGGCGCTATGACCCCAGCTTGTCTCTCGCCTTCGGGATCGCAAACGTTTTCGCCGCTCGCGTCGAAGACGTTTTTCGGCACGTGGACCGCGCCGACGAGGCTAAACCCTGGAGCGGGCTCGTTTTGAAGGTTCCGTTATCTCTCGAAACTGGCCTCGCCGTTTTGCGCCGGCACAGATTGTCCGATCTCTCGGCTTTTACGCGCTTCGTCATGGACACGGAATCAACGCGGTACATGGCCTTTACCGAGGACCAGAAAACCGAGGCGGGCGCCGCAGCGCTTATGGACGCAGTCATCGCAAGCTACGCTACCGACGCGCCGATCTTCTCGTTGACGATCGCGGATCCGGAGACCGACGCCTATCTCGGCGCAGTCGGCGGCGCCGAGGCTGGAGACGGCGCGATGGAGATCTTCGTAACAGTCATGCGCGAAGCCCGGCGTCGCGGCATGGCGGCCAGCGCTGTGCGCGGCGTCTCCGACTACCTATTCGAGACCTGCGCCGCCACCGAGATATGGGCCGACACCGTGATTGAAAATGTTGCGTCCACCCAACTCTTTGAGAAGCTTGGCTTTCGCAACGTCGGTCCGATCACACGCGCCGCGGAAGACGGCGCGTTCGCCCATCGCGAGATGACCGGCGTTCGCTATGTTCTCACGGCTTCTGCGCACGCCAAGCATAAGAAGGCGACAAAGGCAAAATGACAGACGCCCAGCAAGAAGAGACGCCGCCGGGCGCGCCGACACTGCGCGCTGCAGTCCCAGTGCTGCCGGTCCGGGACACGAGAAAAGCCAGTGCGTTCTACCAAGACAAGCTTGGCTTTCACATCGATCATGTCGACGATGGCTACGCGATTGTTTATCGGGATCGCATCCAAATTCATCTTTGGGCTGCGACGGATGAAAGCTGGAGACGGCGAGCCGACGGCGCTCCTGTGGTCTCCGGCGCAGAGACATTCATCGCTGGCACGGCCAGTTGTCGAATTCACCTCCATGAGATCGACGCACAATGCATCGCCTATCGGGACGCGGGCGTTTTGCACCCAAACGGAGCGCTCACGGATAAGCCTTACGGCTTGCGGGAGTTCGCCGTGCTCGATCTCGATGGAAACCTGATCACATTCTTCAGCGAAATTGGTCCGTGATATTAGGCGTTGCGCTTTTGAAGGTCCCTGTTCGAGATGTGGTCGCATCGGTCAGCTATTATGAACAAGTACTGGGCTTACAAAAGAAAATTCTCGCCGCCGACTATGGCTGGGCGCAACTTGACGGCGCTACGGTTGCGTTAGCACTGTATGAGCCTGGCAAAGGGGGCGGAGATCGCGCACCTGGTGGCGACGTAGACTTCCATCTACACCACAATCACCTTGAAGAGCTTCTTGAGCGCGTTCGGACGCTTCATCCGGAGGCGATGATCCACAGGAATGATGACGGTTCGGCGTCGCTAGAGTTTGCCGACCCGGATGGAAACAGAATCAAGATAATGGCGCGGTAGGGCAAATCCGCGCTGCAACAATCCGGCTTTGTTGCGCCCCGCACGCTTTCGAAAAGCGATCAGGAAGCGCCGACATCCCCAATTGGCCCATAGGCGCCGCCAGATCTCCCAGGCGTCTTCGTCCGCCCTCGGGCGACGAGCCGTCGCGCAAGCCGACGCGAGCGACCGCCGCCCAGCCCTCGCCCTTCCAGCCGCGCCACGCATTTCTGGCGGAGCGTCCGCCCGGCGCC
>CAZPTD010000548.1:0-2070 GCA_964588915.1 uncultured Neomegalonema sp.
CCGGGGCGGCTGACGCGCTGGAAGGGGCAGACGCTCTTCGTCGAGGCGCTGGCGCGTTTGCGCGACCGGCTCGGGGCGGAGGCGTTCAACGGCGTGATCGTCGGCGCCGAGGACAAGGACGGTCGGTTCGAGGCGGAGCTCGCCGGGCTCGTCCGCGCGCGCGGGCTGGAGGGCGCGGCGCGGCTCGTCGGCCATTGCGACGACATGCCGGCGGCGTTCAAGCTGGCGAGCGTCGCCGTCTCCGCCTCGCTGGAGCCCGAAGCCTTCGGGCGCGTCGCGGTCGAGGCGCAGGCGATGGGCCTGCCGGTGGTCGCGGCGGCGCATGGCGGCGCGATGGAGACGGTGATCGACGGCGTCACCGGCTTCCGCTTCGCGCCCGGCTCGGCCGAGGGCCTCGCCTCGGCGCTCGAGAAAGCGCTGACGCTGGCGCCTGCGGCGCGGGCGGAGATGCGACGGGCGGCGGTCGCGCATATTCGCGCGCGCTACACCGTCGACGCGATGCAGGCCGCGACCTTGGCGGTCTACGAGCAGCTCGCCGGGCGGCCCTTCGCGGTGGACGCGGGATCCGCTACCTAGCGGCGCCCTGGCGGGCTCACGTCCTCCCCGATCGCAGGCCTCCGCCTGCGATCGGGCGCCGCGCGCCGCTCATGCCGCGCGTTTTCGGCTCGGCTGCGCGTATCGCAGGCGGACCGGCCGTTGTCGGGACGGCCTCTAAGGCGGAGACCGCCTTAGAGGCCTTCGTCGATCGTTCTCGCCGCCGCTCGCGCGTCAAGACCAAGCCGAGCAAGCTCGGCGCGCATGCGCGCGGTCTTGACCCGCGATCGGCGGCGGGCGGCGGAGGTTCAGGCGATCGGATTGCGCGAATCGGCGGCGGTCTTCCCGCCGATGGCGACGAAGCGCGCGCCGGCGACGCGCGCGGCCCGGCGCCGCGCGCCGGCCGCTCGCGCTCACGAGGACGCGCCCGACCATCCGCGCCGTCCGCCAGGCCGGCGTCCCTTGCGCCGCGGCGGCGGCGAAGACGCCGGCGAAGAGCGCGATCGCCGTCGGATCGGCGACGGCGACGAGACAGCCGAACAGGATCGCGTCGCCGCTCGGCGCGCGCGTCTGCGGCCGGCGGATCGGCATCTTCTGAAGACTCCCGATCATTCCGCCTCGATGGTTGACAGGCGCGCCTCGCCATACCCACTTGCCGCCATCTGAAAAGCGGGCCGCGATCGGCGCGGCGACAGAGGAGACGTGGACATGGGCGCTCAGGTTGCGATCACCCTGCCGGATGGGGCGGTGCGAACCTATGAGGCGCCTGTGACGGGCGCCGAGGTCGCCGCCGACATCTCGAAGTCGCTCGCCAAGAAGGCGCTGGCCTGCAAGATCGACGGCGCGCTCTCCGACCTCTCGAGGCCGATCGAGAAGGACGCGAAGCTCGCCATCGTCACCGACAGGGACGAGGCCGAGGCGCTGGAGCTCATCCGCCACGACCTCGCGCATATCATGGCGCGGGCGGTGCAGGAGATCTGGCCCGAGACCAAGGTCACCATCGGCCCGGTGATCGAGAACGGCTTCTACTACGATTTCGACCGCGCCGAGCCGTTCCACGAGGACGATCTCGAGCAGATCGAGGACAGGATGCGCGAGATCATCGCGCTGAAAGACCCGGTGCGGACCGAGGTCTGGTCGCGCAAGGACGCGATCGCGCATTACAAGAAGACCAAGGAGCCCTTCAAGGTCGAGCTCGTCGAGGCGATCCCGGAGGGCGAGGACGTCCGCATGTACTGGCATGGCGACTGGCAGGATCTCTGCCGCGGGCCGCATCTCGTCCATACCGGCCAGGTTCCGGCCGACGCCTTCAAGCTCACCTCGGTCGCGGGCGCCTATTGGCGCGGCGACAGCCGGAACAAGATGCTGCAGCGCATCTACGGGACCGCCTTCCGCAGCAAGGCGGAGCTTAAGGCGCATTTGGAGCAGATCGAGGAGGCCAAGCGCCGCGATCACCGCAAGCTCGGACGGGAGCTGGAGCTCTTCCATATGCAGGAAGAGGCGCCGGGCATGGGGTTCTGGCACCCGAAGGGCTGG
>CAZPTD010000549.1:0-2054 GCA_964588915.1 uncultured Neomegalonema sp.
CCGCGACGCGCGGCGCTACAACATCGAGACGATCTACCAGACGCTGGCGCTCGCCGACAATCTCGACGCGGCCTCGAACCTCTTTCTCGGCCGCGAGCTGACGACGCGGCTCGGCTTCGTCGACGACGACCGGATGGAGGCCGAGACGCGCAAGATCATGGGCCGGCTCAATCCGAATTTTCAGAACTTCAACGCGGCGGTGCGCTCGCTTTCGGGCGGCCAGCGCCAGTCGGTCGCGATCGCGCGCGCGGTCTATTTCAACGCCAAGATCCTGATCATGGACGAGCCGACGGCGGCGCTCGGCGTCCACGAGACCGCGATGGTCGCCGATCTGATCACGCAGCTGAAATCGGAAGGCATCGGCATCTTCCTGATCAGCCACGACATTCACGACGTCTTCGATCTGGCCGACCGGGTGTCCGTCTTGAAGAACGGCAAGCTCGTCGGCACGGCGTCGGTCGACGAGGTGTCGAAGGACGACGTGCTCGGCATGATCATCCTCGGCAAGCTGCCGCAGCAGCTGGAGGGGCGGGGCGGTCCGGGCGCGGCGCGGATGTGAGCGTGGTCGGTGCTCAGTGACGACGGTTCAAAGAGCGCGCGCTTCGGACGAATGCGTTATGGCGACGGAGCTCAGTCCGAACGCTGAGCGCCGATCACTGACCACTGACCGCTGACGAACGGAAAGGACCGAGCGATGCCGCTCAAAATCACGCTCGCCGAGGCGCTGCCAGAGGATCCGAACGCGCTTCTGGTCGGCCGGGTCTGGCTCGACGCCGAGAACGCGCCGGTTCCGGTTCTCGTCCGCCCGGACGGCGCCGTTCGCGATCTCTCGACCCTCGCGCCGACCCTCGCCGAGCTCCTCGCGTCGCCGACCCTGGTCGCGCGGCTGAGGGCGCCCGACGCCGGCGCGCCGATCGGCGCCGCCTCGGACTTCGCCGCGACGGGCGGCAGGCTCGGCCGGCCGCTCGCGCCCGCCGATCTCCAGCCGATCAAGGCCGCCGGCGTCACCTTCGCCGCGAGCATGCTCGAGCGCGTGATCGAGGAGCGCGCCAAGGGCGACCCGAAAGCGGCCGAGGCGATCCGCGCGCGGCTCGCGCCGATCGTCGGGCCGTCCTTGCGCGGCGTCTCGGCGGGCTCGGAGAAGGCGGCCGAGGTGAAGCGCGTGCTCCAGGCCGAAGGGCTCTGGTCGCAATATCTCGAGGTCGGCATCGGACCGGACGCCGAGGTGTTCACCAAGGCGCCGCCGATGGCGGCGGTCGGGCTCGGCGCGGATGTCGGCGTGCATCCGATCTCCGAATGGTCGAATCCGGAGCCCGAGATCGTGCTTGTCGGCCGCGCGGACGGCGCCGTCGTCGGCGCGACGCTCGGCAACGACGTCAATCTGCGCGACGTCGAGGGCCGCTCGGCGCTGCTGCTCGGCAAGGCCAAGGACAACAACGCCTCCTGCGCCGTCGGTCCGCTGATCCGGCTTTTCGACGAGAGCTTCACGCTCGCCGATGTCGAGAAGATCACGGTGTCGCTGCGCGTCGAGGGCGCGGACGGCTTCGCGCTCGACGGCGCCAGCCCGATGTCGGAGATCAGCCGCCGCCCGTCCGATCTGATGGCCGAGACGCTCGGGCCGCATCACCAGTATCCGGACGGCGTGCTGCTCTTTCTCGGCACCATGTTCGCGCCGACCCAGGACCGGCATGGTCCGGGCAAAGGCTTCACGCATGCGGTCGGCGACATGGTGACGATCGCCGCGCCCGAGCTCGGCAAGCTCGTCAACCGCGTCGACCGGACCGACGCGATCGCGCCATGGACATACGGGCTTTCGGCGCTGATGCGCGATTTGGCGCGGCGCGGGCTGCTCTGATCTCTCGGCAACCGGTTCTCGCGCCGCGCCCGATCTTGCGCTTGCGCGCGACGGTCGGACTGGGTTTGAGCCGGGCGCCGGTCTAAGGTCGTTCCGCTCGGAGCCGCGATCGCAGCCAGCCCATCGGGCTCGGCGGCCGACGCTGCAAGGATTGGCGAGGCTGTTCGCGAGCGAACAGCCGGCAACCGCGCTTGCGCGG
>CAZPTD010000550.1:0-2053 GCA_964588915.1 uncultured Neomegalonema sp.
TCGCCTATCTCTCCTTCTTCACCTTCGCCATGCTGATGCTGGTGACGGCGGACAACTTCCTGCAGCTGTTCTTCGGCTGGGAAGGCGTCGGCCTCGCCTCGTATCTCCTGATCGGCTTTTGGTGGAAGAAGCCCTCGGCCAATGCCGCCGCGATCAAGGCCTTCGTCGTCAACCGCGTCGGCGATTTCGGCTACGCTCTCGGCGTGTTCGGGATCTTCCTGGTCTTCGACACGCTCGATTTCGAGGAAGTCTTCGGCGCGGCCGGCGGCGTCGCCGGGCAGACTTGGAATTTCATCGGGCTCGAGCTCGACATCATCACCACCATCTGCGTTCTCTTGTTCATCGGCGCGATGGGCAAGTCGGCGCAGCTCTTCCTGCACACCTGGCTGCCGGACGCGATGGAGGGCCCGACGCCGGTCTCGGCGCTCATCCACGCCGCGACCATGGTCACCGCCGGCGTTTTCCTGGTCTGCCGCTGCTCGCCGCTCTTCGAGCTCTCGCCGGACGCGCTCGCTTTCGTGACGCTCATCGGCGCCTCGACCGCGTTCTTCGCGGCGACGATCGGCCTCGTGCAGCACGACATCAAGCGCGTGATCGCCTATTCGACCTGCTCGCAGCTCGGCTACATGTTCTTCGCCGCCGGCGTCGGCGCCTACGAGGCGGCGATGTTCCACCTGCTGACGCACGCCTTCTTCAAGGCGCTGCTCTTCCTCGGCGCCGGCTCGGTCATCCACGCGATGCATCACGAGCAGGACATGCGGAACTATGGCGGCCTCTTGAAGAAGACGCCGATCACCGCCTGGATGATGCTGATCGGGACGCTGGCGATCACCGGCGCGGCGATACCCGGGGTGTTCGGCTTCGCCGGCTACTACTCGAAGGACATGGTCGTCGAAGCGGCCTACGCCAGCGAGAACAGCTTCCACCTCTACGCCTTCTGGGTCGGCGTGATCGCCGCGGTGCTCACCTCGTTCTACAGCTGGCGGCTCTGGTTCAAGACGTTCTTGGGCCGCCCGCGCGGCAATCTCGAGACGCATGAGCACGCGCATGAGAGCCCGAGCGTGATGCTGATCCCGCTCTATGCGCTCGCGATCGGCGCGGTGCTGAGCGGCGTCGCCTTCTACGACATGCTCGTGCATCACGGCGCAGAGACCTTCTGGGGCGACGCGATCTTCCGGGCGCCGGGCAACGACGTGCTCGAGGAGGCGCATGAGGTTCCGAGCTGGGTCAAGCTCGCGCCCTTCGCCGCCATGGCGATCGGCCTCGCCGGCGCGGTGCTTTTCTATATCGTCGCGAAAGGCGTCCCGGACGCGCTGGCGCGGCGGCACCGGGCGCTGCTCGCCTTCCTCGAGAACAAGTGGTATTTCGACGAGCTCTACGACTTCCTCATCGTCCGCCCGGCGCGCTGGATCGGCCGCGCGCTCTGGCGCCGCGGCGACGGCTCGGTGATCGACGGCGTCATCAACGGCGTCGCGATGAGCGCCGCGCCGGCGGTGAGCGCCGCCGTGCGCAAGGCCCAGTCCGGCTACATCTTCCGCTACGCCAGCGTCATGATCTTCGGGATCGTCGCGCTCGTCACCTGGATCCTGCTCGGAGGCTTCGGCTGATGGACGACGCGTTTATCGCCGACTATCGGTGGCTGACGTTCCTGACCTTCCTGCCGCTGGTCGGCGCCGGCCTGACGCTGCTCTTCTCCGAGCGCGACGAGAGCGATCAGCTGCAGATCAAGCGTTTCGCCCTCGGCGTCACCTTGATCACCTTCTTCGCCTCGCTGATCCTGCTCGCCTATTTCGACCCGGACGCCGAAGGCTTCCAGTTCGTCGAGGAGAGCGAGTGGCTCGGCGGGCTCACCTACAAGCTCGGTGTCGACGGGATCTCCTTTCCGTTCGTGCTCCTGACGAGCTTCCTGATGCCGCTGGTGATCCTCGCCAGCTGGAGCGTCAAGACGCGGGTCAAGGAGTATATGATCGCGTTTCTGGTGCTCGAGACGCTGAAGATCGGCGTTTTCGTCGCGCTCGACATCGACCTGATCTACCTTTTCTTCGAGGGCGGC
>CAZPTD010000551.1:0-2024 GCA_964588915.1 uncultured Neomegalonema sp.
GTGCGGCGAACCGGCCCTGGATCCCGGATAAGCCTGCGGCTTTCCGGGATGACGCCGTCATCCCGGGATGACGGCGTCATCGGCGTTGCAGATCCTGCTTTAACGGTCCAGCGGCCGGACGCCGTAAGCGGCGTAGGCGAGGGCGCGGCGCTCCTCGTCCGAGCGCTCGGGGATCAGCGCGTAGGACGGCGCGCGGATCGGCGCGATCTTGCTCGGAAGGACCTCGATCACGTCGCGGATCGGAAAGCGCGGCCCGGCGAGGGCGGCGAGCGGCGGCGCCAGCCGCGCATAGGCGTCGCTTCCGCGCGGATGGAGCCGCGCGCTGCCGGCGATCTTGACGCCGATCTGATCGAAGATCTCGACCAGGCTCACGCAGACCGCCGGATTGGCGCGGATGTTCCGCGCGGAATGCGGCGAGGCGATGTTGGCGACGAGCAGCGCGCGGTCGCCGTCGGCGCGGAAGATCTCCTTCGGCGAGACGTTGGGCGCGCCGTCGGCGTCGACCGTCGCAAGCCAGCAGAGCGCCGACCGTTCGATCGCCGCGAGCGCTTCGTCGGTGAGTCTGAGATCCGTCATCGCGCGCCTCCGACGCCGAGTTGGCGCGGCCGACCGAACAAAGTCAACGAAGATGTCCTAATCGAGCCGCTTGACCGGCTCGGCGCGCTCCTGCCGGTTGTCGCGAAGGCCGAAGATTGACGCGTCGCGACAGCCGTCTGCGCGCGCCGATCGCGCGCGGGCGCCGGGTCCGGTCGGCGCGTCGGCCCTGACCAGGGCGCCGCGCCGCGATAGATGCGGCGCGCTGTCGTTGACGTCTTGAATCGGGCGCCGCCAGAGTCACATCCGGATGGGGCTGACGAAAATCTAGAGGCGAATATGAAATCGATCCTTGTGGCGACAGACCTCTCGAACAGGTCGGACCGCGCGGTCCAACGCGCCTTTCGGGTCGCCGAGCAGAGCGGCGCCGAGCTGACGGTCGTCAATATCGTCGACAGCGCGCTGCCGGAGCGAATCGCTCAAGAGGTGGCGTCGTCGAGCAAGGATAAGCTGCAGAGCTTCTGCGCCTCGATTTCCGCGAAGCCGGTGACGGTGCGGGTCGAGATCGGCGATCCGCTGGTCAGCATTCACGCCGTCGCGGACGAGGTCGACGCGGATCTGATCGTGGTCGGCGTTCATCGCGAGCGCGCCATCGCCGACTTCTTTCTCGGCACAACGGTCGAGCGATTGGCGCGCGCGAGCCTGCGTCCGATCCTGCTCGTGACCGGCGCCGTCGACCACGACTACGAGCGGCCGGTCTGCGGGATCGACATGTCGCCGGCCTGCCTCGCCGCGGTCGAGGCGGCGTCTCGGATCGCGCCGAACGGGCGCATCTCGACCTTCCATGCGGTGCATGTTCCTTTCCGCGGGTTCTTGGCGCCCTCGGAGTCCGCCGCCGCGCATGGGCCGTTCGTCGACGCCGCGCGGCACGAGCTGGAGGGCTGGCTGAAGGGCGTGACGTTTCCGCAGAACTGCGAGCCGCCCAAAATCGAGGTCGGCGGCGTCGCGGAAGCCCTCTATCGAACCGTCACCGATAAGAAGGGCGATCTCATCGTGATCGGCGCGCATGGCCGGTCGAGCTTGTCGCCGAGCTATCTCGGCAGCCTGGCCGAGGACCTCATCCGTCGACCGCCGCGCGATCTGTTGATCGTCCGGCGCTGAGGACGCTTGACGCCTGTCGGGATCAGACGGATCCGGCCGAGCGGCGGCGCGCGCGTCTTCGTCTCGCCGCCCCGGGCCAAGCCCGGCGCGGCGCAACTGCGAACGCGTCGAAGGAGGATCGACGCGCCCTATCGTCCGATCGGTTCTGATGGAGCCGACCTCGCCCTTGTCGGTCCCGGCCAAGCGCGAAGAGCCGGGATCCGGGGCCAAGGGGCTGAGCGTCCGGCGAACCGGCCCTGGATCCCGGATAAGCCGGCGGCTTTCCGGGATGACGGCGTCATCCCGGGATGACGGCGTCATCGGCGTTGCATCCACCTAAAGCACATTCG
>CAZPTD010000552.1:0-2008 GCA_964588915.1 uncultured Neomegalonema sp.
GCGTCGTTGCAGACGATCATGACGTCGCGGCCGGAGACCCGACCGACGCCGGCGATCACGCCCGCGGCGGGCGCGGCGCCGTCATAGAGCCCATGCGCGGCGAAGAGGCCGATCTCGAGGAAGGGCGAGCCCGGATCGAGGAGCCCGTTGACCCGATCCCGCGGCAACAGCTTGCCGCGCGCGACATGCCGCTCCTTCGCCGCCGCGCCGCCGCCGGCCTCGGCCCAAGCGGCCGCCTCGGCGACGGGCTCCAACTCCTTCAGCATCGCGGCGCGATTGGCCTGGAAGGCTTCCGCGCGCGGCGAGATCGAGGATCGCAAGACCGTCATGCGGCGTCTCCGTTGCGGGCCGGCGCCGATGCGCCTCGGGCGTCCCGGCGAGTCGTCAAGCGCGTCTGGCGGATCACGCTCGGCTTTCTATATCCGCGACGTCTCGCACCAGCAGGGAGAGCGCGCCATGGCGACGCGTCCCGAGAAACGACGCGATCGACGCGGAGTTCGCCTGGTTCAACGCCAATCTGCGGCTTCCGACGCGGTTCGTCGGCAATGCGCGACGCCGCCGCGCCGTCCGGCCGACGCCCGGCGTGCGCCGGTTCCGCGGCCGCGCGGCCGAGCACGTCTCCCGCGCGCGCTCTCTGGCGTGGCTGCTGACGGAGGCCGGCGCCCCGATCCGAGAGCGCCCCGCGCGCAACCCGGGCCGTCCGATTTGGCAAGACGCGCATCAGGCGGTGTTCCTCGTCGTCTGAGGCCGGAGGTCGGCGCGGCGCGTCATCCTCCGACATAGTCCAAATAGCCGCGCAGGTCCTCGACGCGGTCGGCCGTCGTCTCCGAGAAGCACGCCGCGCCCCAAACTTGCGCATAGGTGCCGCGGACCAGGACGTCGCCGAAGCCGCAATGCGCGTCGCGAAAAGCGATCCAGGCGCGCTGGGCGTCGCGCAGAGCGGTCCGCTGCTCAGGATCGAGGAGCTCCATCAGCCGCTGATAATGCGTGTTGAGGAGCCGATCCCACGCCTCGCCCTCCTCGCGATAGCAGCTCGCCTCGCCGACGGTCGACTGGCGCTCCGGCAACGCGAGGCAGGGCCCGTAGACCGCGCCTTTGCAGAAGGCGGCCTCCGAATGGCCGGCCAGGCAGTCGGCGAGCGCCGCGTCGTCCTCGGCCGGACCGGCCTTTCCGGACGCCGCCGCCGCGAGGGCCAGCGCCATGCCGAGCGCCGCGGCTCGAACGCCGCGCGCCATCACGCCGTCTCCTTGAAGAGCTCGCGGCCGATCAGCATCCGGCGGATCTCGCTGGTGCCGGCGCCGATCTCGTAGAGCTTGGCGTCGCGCAGGATGCGGCCGGTGGGATACTCGTTGGTGTAGCCGTTCCCGCCGAGGCACTGAATCGCGTCGAGCGCGACCTGCGTCGCCTTCTCGGCCGAATAGAGAATGCAGCCGGCCGCGTCCTTGCGCGTGGTCTCGCCGCGATCGCAGGCCGCCGCCACCGCGTAGACATAGCCGCGGCAAGCGTTGAGCGTGGTGTACATGTCGGCGAGCTTGCCCTGCATGATCTGGAACTCGCCGATCGGGCGCCCGAACTGCTCGCGCTCATGCACATACGGCACGACGACGTCGAGCGCCGCCGCCATCAGCCCGAGCGGTCCGCCAGAGAGCACCACGCGCTCATAGTCCAGTCCCGACATCAGGACCTCGACGCCGGCGCCCTCGCGTCCGAGCACGTTCTCGAACGGAACCTCGACGTCCTCGAAGACGAGCTCGCCGGTCGAGGAGCCGCGAATGCAGAGATTGTCGAGCATCTGCGCGACGCCGAAGCCAGTCATCGCCTTCTCGATCAGGAAGGTGGTGATGCCGCGCGAGCCGGCGGCGGGATCCGTCTTGGCGTAGACGACGAGCGTGTCGGCGTCCGGGCCGTTGGTGATCCACATCTTCGAGCCGTTCAGCACGTAGCGGTCGTTCCGCTTCTCTGCGCGGAGCTTCATCGAGACGACGTCGCAGCCCGCGCCCGACTCGGC
>CAZPTD010000553.1:0-2007 GCA_964588915.1 uncultured Neomegalonema sp.
AGCTGGAGCAAGGCGGCTCCGAATGGTTCGAATGCGCTCTAAACAGATCCTGCTTTAGGCGGCGTCCAGCTCGTCAAACACCGCGCCGAGATCCAATGTCGCCTCCAGGCCGCCCGGCAATGCAAAGCGCAGGACGGCGTCGCGCCCATGCTCGATCGGCGCGTCGGAAGGCTCTGCCGGATCGTAGACGAACGCTCCTTGGGCGCCCGGCTCGACATTGACCGCCACCAGCGCGCCGAGCCCGTCGATCCGGAGATACCGCGGCGTCTTGCGCAGGAGATCCGCCGCCCGAGTGGACGGCGACAGCACCTCGATCACGACCGAAGGGCTGCTGAGATAGGCGGCGTTCGGTCCGCGCTGGTTCGGATGACAGTGAATGTACACGTCCGGCTCGAACTCGCTGTCTTCGTCGATTTGAACCGCCATTCCATCGATATAGACGCGACACGCGCCGCCCGGCGGAAGCTGTGCGCGCAGTTGGCTCGCAATCGCAAACGTCGCCACTTGATGCGCGTGCCGCCCATTCATCATCCGCACGACGACGCCGCCGATCAGCTCGTAGCGCGCGCGTTCGGGCTGCCGTTCGCGCCAAGCGCGATACGCCTCGAGCGTCATCCGCGTCTCTCGTTCTGCCGCTTCCGCCATGTCGTCCAGCCTCGTGCGTCGCCTACGGATGGAGTATGTGTGGGCCGGCAGAACAGAACAAGCCGCAGGGAAGACCCATGGACGCGCGCGCACTCGCCGAGCAGTTCGACCTCGCGACGGCCGGGCCGGATTTCGCCGAAGATCCGTTTCCGACCTATCGCGCTCTCCTCGCCCACGCGCCGGTGAAGCGCTTCGCCGACGGCTCGGTGATGGCGGCGCGGCATGGCGACCTCGAGCGCATCTACCGCGACACCAAGACCTTCTCCTCCGACAAGACCGAGGAGTTCGCGCCGAAATTCGGCCGGAGCCCGCTCTACGAGCACCACACCACCTCGCTCGTCTTCAACGACCCGCCGCTCCACACCCGCGTGCGCCGGATCATGGTCGGCGCGCTCACGCCGCGCGCCATCGAGGCGATGCGGCCCGGCCTCGAGCGGCTGATCGAGCGGCTCCTCGACGCGCTCTCGCCCGAGCCCGATCTGATCTCGGACTTCGCCGCCGCCATTCCGATCGAGGTGATCGGCAATCTCTTCGATATGCCGCATGACGAGCGCGAGCCGCTGCGCGACTGGTCGCTCGCCATCCTCGGCGCGCTCGAGCCGACCTTGACGCCGGAGCAGCACGCGCGCGGCAACCGCGCGGTGACCGACTTCAAAGCCTATCTCGGCGACCTCGTCAGACGGCGCCGGGCCGCTCCAGGCGACCCGGACACGGACGTGCTGACGCGGCTCATGCGGGGCGACCGCGGCGAGCATCTCAGCGAAGCCGAGCTCCTGCACAACTGCATCTTCATCCTGAACGCCGGCCACGAGACGACGACCAACCTCATCGGCAACGCGCTCGACCTTTTCCTCGACCATCCCGAGGAGCGCGCCCGGCTGATCGCCGAACCCGAGCTGATCGACAGCGCCGTCGAGGAGGTCTTGCGCCGCCAGAGCCCGAACCAGCTCGGCAACCGGATCACGACGACGGCGACGGAGATCGGCGGCCTGGCGCTCGAACCGCGAACGCGCGTGCATCTCATCATCGGCGCGGCCAACCGCGACCCGGCCGTCTTCGCCGATCCCGACCGCTTCGACATCGCGCGCGCGCCCAACAAGCATCACGCCTTCGCCGGCGGGCCGCATAGCTGCCTCGGGCTGAACCTGGCTCGGCTCGAGGCGCGGCTGGCGATCCAGCGGTTTCTGGCGCGTTTTCCCGACTATGTCCGCAACGGACCGGCGACGCGCACCGGCCGCATGCGCTTTCGCGGCTTCGCGCGTCTGCCCGCACGCTTGAGACCCGCGCGTTAGTGCAGGATCTGTTTAAAGCGCATTCGAACCATTCGGAGCCGCCTTGCTCCAGCTTGGTCGTCGGCTCGAG
>CAZPTD010000554.1:0-2006 GCA_964588915.1 uncultured Neomegalonema sp.
ACATCACCATTTTACGCCATCACGAGCGCCATCCGGAGCGGCGCTTCCAACCGATCATCAACAGGTTCCAGCAGTGGTGCAACGACGAGTTCCGCCACGGCGAGGCGTTCGCTTTGTTGATGCGCGCCAATCCGCATCTCTTGTCCGGCGGCAACAAGCTCTGGATCCGCTTCTTCCTGCTGGCGGTGTTCGCCACCATGTATGTCCGCGACCATGCGCGGCCGGCCTTCCACAAGGCGCTCGGCATCGACATCGACGATTACGACTTCCGCGTGTTCCGCCTGACGAGCGAGATCTCGCGGCAGGCCTTCCCGATCGAGCTCGACATCGACAATCCGCGCTTCCGCGCCGGGCTCGAGCGCCTGCGCGACATCTTCGCGCGCATGGACGCGGCGCGGGCGCGCGGCGGCGCGATCGGCTGGCTGCGGCGGATGGGCCTCAATCTCTCGGCCGGCGCGACCTTCGCCCGGCTCTACGCGCTGCCGGTCAAGCGGCACGCTCTGCCCGACAGCCCGCGGCTGCAGCCGGTTTGGTGAGGCGATGCGGGCGAGAAAAGGATAACGCTTCATGGGCGACGCTCTACTGGCGGTCTTGATCGCGGTCTTCACCTGGTGGTTCTGCACCGGAGCGATCCTGGTGCTGCACGGCTTGGCGCGCCGCTCCTCGGCCTACGGCCATCTCTGGAGCGCCGCCGCCGTGCTCGCCGCGGGCGCCGCCCTCTTCGGCGCGGTCGCCTCGGGCGATCTCGCGACGCCGACCGGCGCTTATCTCGGCTTCGCGAGCGGCGTCGCGGTTTGGGGCGTTCTCGAATTCGCTTTCCTCGAAGGCTGGCTCACCGGCGCGCGCCGGACGCCTTGCCCGCCCGGCGCGACGGGCTGGCGCCGCTTCGTCTACGCCGTCGAGGCGCTTCTGCACCACGAGCTCGCGCTGTTCGTGACCGGCGCGCTCCTCTGCGGGCTGATGAGCGGCGCCGCCAACGGCGTTGCGCTCTGGACATTCCTGATTCTTTGGGCGATGCGGCAAAGCGCCAAGCTGAACATCTTTCTTGGAGTGCCCAATTTAAGCACGGAGCTGCTACCAAAGAGGATAGCCTATCTGGCGAGCTATTTCCGGGTGGCGCCGATGAATTGGATGTTTCCGATTTCGGCGACGGCTGGAACGGTCGCCGGCGTGTTGGTGACGATATGGGCGGCGGGCGCCGCGAGCGGAGGGCACGAGCAGATCGGCGCGACGCTTCTCGCGAGCCTGATCTGGCTCGGCGTGATCGAGCACTGGTTTCTCGTGCTGCCGATCCCGGACGCGGCCCTTTGGCGGTGGATGCTGCCGGCGGCGCGGACCGCCGAGGGCGTTCCGGATCGGAGATGACGAGACAGCGGCGAGGCCGCGCAGGACTGGCGAGGACCACACTATGACGACATTCTTCGAGGACTTCTTCCGGGACTCGCTGAAGCAAATCCGCGACGAGGGCCGCTATCGCGTGTTCGCGGATCTCGAGCGCCGAGCCGGCGCTTTCCCGCGGGCCGACTTCCACACCGAAGGCGAGCGCTCCGAAGTGACCGTCTGGTGCTCGAACGACTATCTCGGCATGGGCCAGCATCCGACGGTGATCGCCGCCATGCATGAGGCGATCGACCGCTGCGGCGCCGGCGCCGGCGGCACGCGCAACATCTCCGGCACCAACCACTACCATGTGCTGCTGGAGGAGGAGCTCGCCGATCTCCACGGCAAGGAGGCGGCGCTTCTCTTCACATCCGGCTACGTCTCGAACTGGGCCGCGCTCGGCACGTTGGCGTCGAAGCTCCCGAACTGCGTCGTGTTCTCCGACGAGCTCAACCACGCCTCGATGATCGAGGGCATCCGCCACAGCCGCGCCGAGAAGCGCATCTTCCGCCACAATGATCCGGAGCATCTCGACAAGCTGCTCGCGGAGACGCCGGCCGATCGCGCCAAGCTCATCGCCTTCGAGTCGGTCTACTCGATGGACGGCGACATCGCGCCGATCGCCG
>CAZPTD010000555.1:0-2001 GCA_964588915.1 uncultured Neomegalonema sp.
GGTTTCGGGCCGAGGCCCATCCTGTCCGGCCTCACGCCGGCATGGGCGAAGCCGAGCAGCCGCGCCTTCGGCGCGAGGCCGCGCTTTTCCGCCGCGTCGGCCGTCGCCAGAACCAGCGACGCCGCGCCGTCGTTGATGCCGGAGGCGTTGCCGGCGGTGCCCGTGCCGTCCTTCTTGAAGACCGGCCTCAGGCCCGCGAGCCCTTCGGCGCTCGCGTCCGGCTTGACGTGCTCGTCCGCGTCGAAGGCGACGGTGTCGCGCCGCGCCTTCACCTCGACGGCCACGATCTGGCTCTTGAAACGGCCTTCCGCGATCGCCCGCGCCGCGCGCTTCTGGCTCTCGAGCGCGAAAGCGTCCTGGGTTTCGCGGCTGATCTGTCCGTCGGCGGCGACGTTCTCGGCGGTGACGCCCATATGTCCGGCGCCGAACGGATCGTGGAGCGCGCCGATCATCATGTCGACGAAGGCGATGTCGCCCATCTTCGCGCCGGAGCGGATCGCCTGCGTCGCATGCGGTCCGCGCGACATGCATTCGGCGCCGCCGGCGAGCGCGAAATCGGCGTCGCCGAGCATCAGATGCTGCGCGGCCGAGACGATCGCCTGCGCGCCGGAGCCGCACAGCCGGTTGACCGTCAGCGCCGGCGCCGCGTCGGGCACGCCGGCGTCGATCGCGGCGACGCGGGCGAGATACATGTCCTTGGGCTCGGTGTTGATCACGTGGCCGTAGACCGCGTGGCCGACCTCCTCGGCCGTGACGCCGCTCCGCTCGAGCGCCGCCTTCGCCGTCGTGGTCGCCAGCGCCGTCGGCGCGACGCCGCTCAAAGATCCTCCGAAGGTCCCGATCGCCGTTCGGGCGCCGTCCAGAATCACGACATTCGTCATCTCGTTCCTCCCTCATCGCGCCACGGGCGCCGTGCGGCCGCATCTGAGCGGATTTCGTCCGCCTTGGCCAGCCGGCCCGCGCGGTTCCGTCGCCGGCTGCTCGCGTAAGTCGATGTCGCTGATACTAATTGACCTTATGGTTGCAACAGGCGTTGAATTGTCCTCGGGAGCCTGAAACAACTGGAGCGTGCAGGCGCTTTTGCCCGGAGGTCGCGCATGCGGTTCCGAAGATTCCTTTTCGCGTCCTTGCCGCCCGACGCGCCTGCGGCGATCGTTCGTCTCTTCGCGCTCTGGCGGGATCTCCGGATCGCTGAGAACGCCCGTCGCGGCGAGGCGCCGGCGTCAGGAAGTTTCCGCGGCGCGCTCGGACCGTTCGAGCCGCATGTGAGCGTCGCGCGATATTCCGCCGAGCGCGAGGACGTCTTCGTTTTCAGCTCCGGTCCGGAGACGCGCAGGCTGCTCGGCGTCGATCTGACCCGGCGCTGGATGTCCGAGATCTTCGATGCGCGCAAGCTCGCGATCGCGGCGGCGCCCTATCGCGCCGCGGCGCGCGTCGGCCGCCCGACCTACAGCGCGACGGAGATGGGCCCGTCGCTCGAGCTCGCTCGGCTGATCCTGCCGGTCTCCGCGCCGAGCGCCGATCCGACCTTCATCGTGGCCGTCTATCCGATCGTCAGCCGCTCGCCGGCGGCGCCGCGTTTCAGCGACCGCTTCGCCGACGCCGCCGCGCCCGTCCGGACGCGGTTCGTGATCCTGGCCGTCGACGTGCTGCATACGGATGAGCGCCAGCGCGAGGTCGCGCGCGTCCTCAAGCGCGTCCGCAGCGCGCGCGTCCGCGCGACCGAGGCGGTCTTCTAAAGCGCGTTCGAACCATTCGGAGCCGAAACGCTGGAGCCGAGCGGCGGCCGGCCCCCCGGGTCGCGCGCCCGCCGGCCTGAAGGCCGCCAGTCCTCTCGCTCGTCCGGCGCGCCCGCGGCTGCAAATGAGCCGAAACCCTCTATCGTCCGATCGGTTCTGATGGAGCCGAGCTCGCCCTTGTCGTCCCGGCCAAGCGCGAAGCGCGCCGAGCCGGGATCCAGGGCCAACCGGCCAAGCGCGAAGCGCGCAGAGCCGGGATCCA
>CAZPTD010000556.1:0-1996 GCA_964588915.1 uncultured Neomegalonema sp.
CAGCTTCACGATCACCGGCAGATGGGTGTGGGCTTTGGCAAATCCCGTGACCATCTCGACATATTCCGGCACCTGGCCCACGGCCGACCCCATGCCGCGTTCGGACATCCCGTGCGGACAGCCGAAGTTCAACTCGACCCCGTCGGCGCCGGTGTCCTCCACCATCGGCAGGATCGAGGCCCAGGCCGTTTCCTCGCACGGCACCATGAGCGAGACGATCATCGCCCGGTCCGGCCAGTCGCGCTTGACGTTCTTGATCTCGCGCAGATTCACCTCGAGCGGCCGGTCGGTGATCAGCTCGATGTTGTTGAGCCCGAGCAGCCGCCGATCCGCGCCCCAGACCGCGCCGTAGCGCGGGCCGTTGACGTTGACGATATGCGGGTCGAGCCCGAGAGTCTTCCAGACGACGCCGCCCCAGCCTTCCTCGAAGGCGCGGACGACGTTGTACTCCTTGTCCGTCGGCGGCGCTGAGGCGAGCCAGTTCGGGTTCGGCGACTTCACTCCGAGGAATTCGGTGTCGAGATTGGCCATGGCTGGTCTCCTTGCTGACACGCCCCGTATTGCTCGTCAGACCTCTCGAACGGTCTGTATCAAAATCAGATTACCCTCGGTATCCCGGAAAAGCGCCCAGCGCGTCGCCGGATCCCAGGGCGCGTCGGCCGGTCCTTGCTCGATCGCGACGCCGCGGGCCTTCAGCGCCGCGCAGGCGGCGTCGACATCCGGCGAGACGATCGCGAGATCGGGCGTTCGGCTCGGCGTCTCGTCCGCGCGCTCGCCGAAATGGATCTTCGTCCGCGCGCCCGGAATCTCGAGCATGATCCAGCGCCGTTCGCCCTCGTAAGGCGCGTCCGTTTGCACCGTCATACCAAGCGTGTCGCGGTAGAAGGCGAGCGCGCGATCCTGGTCGACGACCGGCACCGACTGAAAGTTGAGGTAGGAGAGCATCGGCTCAGACCTTTCCGGCGAGCGCGCGATGGATGCTCTCCGCGGCGTCGCGGCCCTGCGCGACCGCGGTCACGGTGAGATCGTCGCCGAGCGACGCGCAGTCGCCGCCCGCCCAGACGCCGGCGCGCGTGGTGCGGCCCTCTTCGTCGACGACGATCCGGCCGCGATCGAGCCCGATCGTCTCGAGCCCGGCGCCGTCGAGCGTTTGCCCGATCGCGACGAGCGCCTGATCGGCGCGGATCGAGAAGCGCTCGCCGGTTCCTTCGAGCCCGTCCGCCCCGTCCACGGCGTATTCGAACTCGATCGCCTCGAGCTTGCCGTCGGCGCCGGCGACGATCCGCGCCGGCATGCCCCAATGCTTGATCTTCACGCCCTTCGTCGTCGCGAGATCCTGCTCCCATTCCGAGGCGTTCATCCGCTCCTTGCCGCGGCGATAGACGATGGTGACCTCCTCGGCGCCGAGCAGCTTCGACTGCACGCCGGCGTCGATCGCGGTCATGCCGCCGCCGATCACCACCACGTGGCGGCCGACCGGCATGACGGTCTTGTCCTCGGCCTGGCGCAATTCGGCGATGAAGGCGACCGCGTCCTCGACGCCCGCCGTCGCGACGCCCTCGGCCTCCAACGCGTTCACGCCGGCGAGGCCGATCCCGAGAAAGACGGCGTCATGGTCCGAGGCGAGCCGGTCGAGCGCCAAGTCCCGGCCGAGCGCCTTGCCGTGCTGGACGTCGATCCCGCCGATCGCGAGCAGCCACTCGACCTCCGTCTGCGCGAAGCCGTCCACCGTCTTGTAGGCGGCGATGCCGTATTCGTTGAGCCCGCCCGGCTTCGGCCGCGCGTCGAAAACGGTGACGCGATGGCCGCGCATCGCCAGGCGATGCGCGCAGGCGAGCCCGGCCGGCCCGGCGCCGACCACGGCGACATGCTTGCCGGTGTCGGCGGCGCGCGCATAGGGATGCGGCGCCCCGGTCTTCAGCTGGTCCTGCATCATCGCGTCGGTGGCGTAGCGCTGCAGCCGGCCGAACTGCACCGGCTCGCCCTCGGCGGCCTC
>CAZPTD010000557.1:0-1994 GCA_964588915.1 uncultured Neomegalonema sp.
CGAGGCCCGAGGCGCCGAGAAGCGTCGCGCCGCCCTGCTCGCCCGCAAGCTCGGCGCTCCGCCGGCGCGCCGCGTCCGACGCGCCGAGCGCGATCAGCCCGGCCGCCTCCGGCGCCGCGAAATCCGCCGGCTCGAGCCCGAGATCGAAGGGCCGCGCGATCTCGCCCTGGCTCATCGGAACGCCGCCCTGGGTTTGCGCGAGATACTCGCCGAAGCCGACCGCGAAGAGCGCCTGCTCCAACTCGCCGAAGGCGCCCGCTTCGTCGAGCCGACGCGCCCAACCGAGCGTCTGGCGCAGCGCTTCGGCGTAGGATCCGAACCAGGCGAGCGCGTGCGCGCGGGCCTGATCCGCCTCGAGCGCGGCGCCCGAGACCTTGCCTTCCACAGCGACGCGCGCGCGCAGGAGCGCCGTCGCCTTGTCGACGCCGGCCTCGACCCGCGCCAGCGCGGCGGCGCCGGCCGCCAGCAACTCCTTCGGATCGGCGTCGAATTTCTCCGCCGCCGCGCCGTCGCGTCGATCCAGCGCCATCGTTCGTCCTCTCATTGCCGCCGGGCTCGGCCCGTTCGGCGACGACCCTAGGGCGCTCTGCTGCGCTGCGTCAATCAATTGCGCAATAAAATTATTCACTTATCTCAGCGCATTGCGGAAAGTTGCGGCGTTTCGCCGGCGCCGCAGCCGCGCCCGCGACGGCCGGCGCGGCGGCGCGGCCTCTATCCGCGGCGCGCCGCGTGGCGTAGGAGGGAGCGCTCTTTTCCAGCGCGTCCGGCGATCGCCGAGACGCTTCGTCGGGACTCGGCGCGATGGACCTGATCGACCTCTATGGCTGGGGCGGCGTCGCCTTCGTCGCGGCGATGTATTTCGCCGGCGGGTTTCTCAAGGGGCTCGTCGGTTTCGCGCTGCCTTTGGTCGCGGTCGCCGGCTCGGCCAGCGTGCTCGACAAGAATCTCGCCGTCGCCGCGATCATTCTGCCGGTCTTCGTGACCAATCTCTTTCAGGCGCTCCGCGGCGGGCTCGGCCCGCTGCTCGCGACCGCAAAGCGCTTCACCGTCCTCAATCTGGTGCTGGCGGTGATGATCGTCGTCGGCGCCTTCGTCCTGCCCGGCCTCGACGATCGGATTTTCTTCGTGCTCGTCGGGCTGGTCACGTTCAGCGCCGCGACCATTCAGCTCCTCGGTTGGCGGCCGCGCATTCCGGCGACGCGCGAGCGCGCGGCGGGCGTGGTCGCCGGCGGGATCGGCGGCTTCATCGGCGGGTTGTCAGGGATCTGGGGCCCGCCCGTCGTGCTCTACTTGAACGCGCTCGACGTCCCGAAGCGGGACCATATGCGGGCGACCGGCCTCGCCTTCCTGATCGGGTCGACGATCCTCCTGCCGGCGCATTTCGCGACCGGGATCCTGGATACGGAGACGCTGCCGATCTCGCTCGCGCTTCTCGCGCCGGCGCTCTTCGGCATGTGGCTCGGGCGCGTCGCCGAGGGGCGGCTCGACGCGGAGGCCTTCCGCCGGGCGACGCTGATCGTGCTGACGCTCGCCGGGCTCAACCTGCTCCGGCGGGCGTTCTTCGGATAGACGCGGCGCGGGCGGGCTTACGCCGCGCCGACCGCAATGGAGCGCACCTCGTCGTCCACATGCTGGACGTATTGGGCGAAGTTCTCCGAGAACATCGCCACCAGCTTCGCCGCCTGCGCGTCGTAGGCGGCCGGGTCGGCCCAGGTCGCGCGCGGGTCGAGGAGGCCGGCCTCGACGCTCGGACACGCGACCGGAACCTCGAAGCCGAAATTCGGATCCTTGCGGAAAAGGCCGGCGCTCAAGGAGCCGTCGAGCGCCGCGGTCAGAAGCGCGCGCGTCGCGCCGATCGGCATGCGCCGTCCGACGCCATGGGCGCCGCCGGTCCAGCCGGTCGAGACCAGCCAGCAGGTCGCGCCGTGCTGGGCGATCTTCTCGCGCAGGAGCTGGCCGTAGACTTCCGGCCGGCGCGGCATGAAGGGCGCGCC
>CAZPTD010000558.1:0-1987 GCA_964588915.1 uncultured Neomegalonema sp.
GGACGTCGCGGATGGGGCCGCCGGTGTGCAGGTCCGCCGTCTTGCGCACCGCGAGCTCGACGCCTTGGTCCGGGACGTCGTCGAGCGCATAGCCGGCGGCGGCGGCGCAGCGCTCGGTCTCGGCGTCGATCGGGATCACGCTCTCGCCGCCCGTCGCCGCGGAGCGGCGCCGGCTCTGCGCCTCGATCAGCTTGCGCACGGTCGCCGCGCCGTCGCCGACGATCCGCGCCGGCCGCCGCATCGCCGCCGCGACGACTTTGAAGTCGATCACCACGAGCCGCATGTCCTCGCCCTTGAAACAGGACTCGAGCACGACGTCCCGGCAGACGGCGCGCGCGCGATCGACGGCCGCCTCCATCTCCTCGGCCGTCTCGAGCCCGACGGCGACGCCGCGTCCCTGCTCGCCGCGCGCGGGCTTCACGACGACGGATCCGCGCTCGGCGAGAAACGCCGCCCGCGCCTCGGCATGGTCGTCCGCGAGCTGCGCCGGCGTCCGCACGCCGGCCCGTTCGACCACGCGCCGCGTGACGCGCTTGTCGTCGCAGATCGACATGGCGACGGCGGTGGTGAACTCGCTCAACGACTCGCGGCAGGCGACGGAGCGGCCGCCATAGGTCAGGCGGAAGAAGCCGCCTTCGGCGTCGGTGATCTCGACGAAGATCCCGCGCCTTCGCGCCTCGTCGACGATGATCTTGGCGTATGGGTTGAGGCCTTCGTCCTCGGCCGCGCCGGTGTAGAGCTTCTCGTTGATCGGGTTCTTGCGCTTCACCGCGAAGACCGCGACGCGGCGGAAGCCGAGCTTCTCGTAGAGCGCGATCGCCTGGGCGTTGTCGTGCATCACCGAGAGATCCATGAACGCCGCGCCGCGGGCCTTGAAGTGCTCGGCCAATCGGCGCACGAGCGATTCGCCGACGCCGCCATGCGGCGCCTGCGGATCGACGGCGAGGCACCAGAGCGAGGCGCCGCGCTCCGGATCGCCGAAGGCGAGCTGATGGTCGACGCCCATCACCGAGCCGATCACGCGCCCTGTCTCCTCGTCCTCGGCGACGAGCACGGTGAGCGCGCGCGCGTCACGGCGCGACCAGAAGAAATCCGGCGGCACCGGCACCATGCCGCGCGCGGCGTAAATCGTGTTCACCGCCTCGGCGTCGCGCTGAGTGCTGAGTCTGCGCACGGTGAAATTGCGCCGGCGCCGCGACGCCGGGCGATAGGTCGCGAGATCGAGGCGGAAGGTGTGCGACGGGTCGAGGAAGAGCTCCTGCGGCGCGACCGCCAGGGCGACATGCGGATCCTGGACGTAGAAGGCGATGTCGCGCCGGTCGACGCCCTCGGCTCGGAGCGCCTCGGCGAGCGTCTGCGGCGACTCGAAGGTGTGCGCGAAGATCAGCCTGCCCCAGCCGCAATCGAAGACGGCGTTCTCTTGCGTCGGATGGTTGCGCGCGATCGGCGCGTGGACGCCTTCCTGGCGCAGCCGCCGGAGGCGATGCTCCTGGCTGCGCCGGCGCTGCGGCTTCTTCGGTTCGGCCATGACGGACCTCGTTCTTCGCCGGTCTCGGACGTCGCGGCTCAGACGTCGTGCGACTGCAGCCACAGCTCGAGCAGCGCCGCCTGCCAGAGCTCGGAGCCGCGGAGCTTGGTGATGTGCTCGGTCGGGGCGGCGAAGAGGCGTTCGAGCCACGCCTCTTGGAAGAGGCCGCGCGACCGCGCGCGGTCGTTGGTGAGCGCGTCGCGGACCATCTCGAGATAGGGGCCTTGGATGTATTTGAGCGCCGGCACCGGAAAGTAGCCCTGCGGCCGGTCGATCACCTCCGACGGCACAACGAGGCGCGCCGCCTCCTTGAGGACGCCCTTGCCGCCTTGCGCCAGCTTGTGCTCGGACGGAACCCGCGCCGCGAGCTCGACGAGCTCGTGGTCGAGGAACGGCACGCGCGCCTCGAGGCCCCAGGCCATGGTCATGTTGTCGACGCGCTTCACCGGATCGTCGACC
>CAZPTD010000559.1:0-1963 GCA_964588915.1 uncultured Neomegalonema sp.
CATCGCCAATATGGGCTTCGCCGAGGCGGTCCATGCGCCGGGCGTCCTGGTCGGCGACATCGACCGCGGCGGCGTCATCGCGCAGATCGTCGGCTGCAAGGAGGTTCTGCCGCCGGCGGACGCCGCGCGGATGCGCGGCTCCTTCGTCAAGATGTTCGGGGGCGATCCGAGCCTCTTCGAGGACGGCTACCGGCTGATCGAGGAGCGCACGGGCTGGCGCGGCTACGGGCTGGCGCCCTGGTTCGAGGAGGCGCGCAGCCTGCCGGCCGAGGACACGCAGGATCTCGCCGCGCGGACCGGCCGCGCCAAGGCGCAGGCGCGCTTCGTCGTCGCGGTTCCGGTTCTGCCGAGGATCGCCAATTTCGCCGATCTCGATCCGCTCGCCGCCGAGCCCGGCGTCGATCTGCGGCTCGTCCGCTCCGGCGAGGCGCTGCCGGGCGACGCCGATCTCGTGCTTCTGCCGGGCGCGAAGTCGACCATCGGCGACCTCGCCGCGTTTCGCCGCGAGGGGTGGGACGTCGATCTGCACGCGCATCTCAGACGCGGCGGACGCGTTCTCGGCCTCTGCGGCGGCTATCAGATGCTCGGGCGCCGCATCCATGATCCTCAAGGGATCGAAGGCCCGCCGGGCTCGGCGGAGGGTCTCGGCCGGCTCGATGTCGAGACGGTGATGACGCCGGAGAAGCGCGTCGCGCCGGTTTCGGGGCGGCATCTCGCGAGCGGCGCGCCGATCCGCGGCTACGAGATCCATATCGGCCGCACCGAAGGGCCGGACTGCGCGCGGCCGCTCCTCGAGATCGAGGGACGGCCGGAGGGCGCGCAGTCGGCCGACGGGCGCGTCGCCGGCGCCTATCTCCACGGGCTCTTCGCCGAGGACGCCTTCCGCCGCGCCTTTCTCGGCGAGGCCGCCTCCGATCTCGGCTACGAGACGCTGGTCGAGGCGACGCTCGACAAGCTCGCCGACCATCTCGAGGCGCATCTCGACGTCGACGGGCTTCTGGCGCTGGCCGGGCGCGTGAAATGAGGAATAGACGATGGAAGACGCCGCGATCACGGACGCGCTTTTCGAGCGATTCGGCGAGCGCCTGAAGAGCGTCGGCGGCGCGGCCTCGACGCCGCTCCTCGGCATGGCGGCGCGCGGCTCCTGCCGGCGGTTCGCGCCCGAGCCCGTCGATCCGGATCTCGTGCGCCTGCTCGGCGCGATCGCGCTCAGCGCGCCCTCGAAGAGCGACCTTCAGCAGCGCGACGTCATCGTCGTCGCCGATCCCGAGCTCCGCGCCGCGCTCGACGCGCTGATCGGCGGCGAAGCTTGGACGCGGGCGGCGCCGGCGTTCCTGCTCTTCTGCGGCGACAATCGGCGCCAGCGGCGGATCCATGACTGGCGCGGTCGCGCCTTCGCCAACGATCACCTCGACGCGTTCTTCAACGCCGCCGTCGACGCCGCTCTCGCGCTCGGCGCTTTCGTCACGGCGGCCGAATCGGTCGGCCTCGGCTGTTGCCCGGTCAGCGCCGTGCGCAATCGCGCGGCCGAGGTCAGCGCCTTGGTCGGCCTGCCGGACCACGTGTTTCCGGTCGCCGGCCTCGCCCTCGGCTGGCCCGAGGACGCGGCGGGGCGGCCGATCAGCCGCCGGTTGCCGCTCGCCGCGACGCTGCATGTCGATCGCTTCTCGGAGGACGGCGTTCGCGAGACGGTCGAGGCCTATGATCGCGAGCGCGAGGCCGCGGCGCCCTATCCGCGTCAGCGCGACGTCGAGACCTACGGCGAGGCGGCGGCCTATGGCTGGTCCGAGGACAAGGCGCGGCAATACGCCAAGCCCGAGCGGGCCGATTTCGGCGCGTTCATCCGCGCCAAGGGCTTCAACCTCGACTGAAACGCGTTCGACCCATCCGGATCCGTAATGCTGGAGCCGAGCGGCGGCCGACCCGCGGGGCGGTCGCCAGCCGGCCGGAGGCCGGCAAGACG
>CAZPTD010000560.1:0-1955 GCA_964588915.1 uncultured Neomegalonema sp.
GGGCATGGTCTTCCAGGAGCCGATGACCGCGCTCAACCCGCTCAAGACCATCGGCGATCAGGTCGCCGAGACGATCCTCGTCCATGGACGCGCCAGCCGCGCCGAGGCGCTCGCGCGCGCTGAGGAAACCCTGCAGCGGGTCGGCCTGCCGTCGGAGAAGTTCCCGCTCTCGCGCTATCCGCACGAGCTCTCCGGCGGCCAGCGCCAGAGGGTCGGGATCGCCATCGCCATCGCGCTGCGGCCGAAGCTGCTGATCGCCGACGAGCCGACCACGGCGCTCGACGTCACCACCCAGGCGCAGGTGCTCGATCTCCTCAGAGGCCTCGCCCGCGAATTCGCCATGGGCATGCTGATGATCACGCACGACCTCGCCGTCGTCAGCGGCATGGCCGACCGGATCGTCGTCATGCAGAAGGGCGCCGTCGTCGAGACCGGCGCGACGCGCGCGCTGCTCCGGCGCCGGTCGCATCCCTACACCGAAGCCCTCTTCGAAGCCTCGACCCATAAGGTTGATCTGCCGGACCGCGCGCCGAAGCGCGACGCGCTCCTCGAGGTGCGCGACGCCGTGCGCGAGTATCCTCTTCCGCGCCGCGCGCTGCTCGGCCCGCGCCCGCGCTTCCGCGCCGTCGACAACGTCAGCTTCACGCTCGAGCGCGGCGAGCGGCTCGGCCTGGTCGGCGAATCCGGCTGCGGCAAGTCGACCCTCGCCCGCGCGATCCTCGGCCTCGAAGCGCTCGAGCAGGGCGCCATCGCCTTCGAGGGCGCGCCGGTGATCGCCGGCGGCGCCGCCAACCGCGCCGTCCGCCGCAAGATCCAGGTGGTGTTCCAGGATCCGTTCGGCAGCTTCAACCCGCGCCACAAGGTCAAGCGCCTGGTCACGGAGCCCTTCCATCTCCTCGACGCGCCGCCCGCCGGCCGCGCCCGCGCCGCCGCCGTCGCCGAGGCGCTCGAAGCGGTCGGGCTCGAGGCGCGCGACGCCGAGAAATACATCCACGAATTCTCCGGCGGCCAGCGCCAGCGCATCGCCATCGCCCGCGCGCTGATCATCGAGCCCGAACTCATCGTCTTCGACGAGGCGGTCTCGGCGCTCGACGTCTCGGTGCGGGCGCAGGTGCTCGATCTGCTCGCCGAGCTCTGCCGCCGCCGCGCGCTCAGCTATCTTTTCATCAGCCACGATCTCTCGGTCGTCCGCGAGGTGACAGACCGGGTCATGGTGATGCGCGCCGGGCGGATCGTCGAGGCGGGCGAGACGCGGCGGGTCTTCGAGCGGCCGGAGCACGACTACACCAAGGCGCTGATCGCCGCGGCGCCGAGGCTGCCGGCGGAGTTCGAGAAGGGGCGGCGAACGCCGCAGCCGGCGTCTTAGGCGGCGGCGCGGCGGCGCAAGAAGAGGACAGGGCCGACCATGAGACTCGAGAACAAGACCGCGATCGTCACCGGCGCCGGATCGGGCTTCGGCGCCGGGATCGCGCGCAAATTCGCCGCCGAGGGCGCGCGCGTGATGGTCGCCGACATCAACGAGGCGGGCGCCAAGGCGGTCGCCGAGGAGATCGGCGGCGTCGCTCGGACGGCGGATGTCGGCGACGGCGCGAGCGTCGAGGCGATGGCGAAGGCGGCGCTCGACGCCTTCGGCCGCGTCGACATCCTGGTCAACAACGCTGGCGTCACGCATCTGCCGGCGGCGATGGAGGAGGTGTCCGAGGACGACTTCGACCGCGTGCTCCGCGTCAACGCGAAGTCGGTCTATCTCACGGCGCGGGCGCTCGCGCCGCGGATGAAGGCGCAAAGGGCCGGCGCGATCCTCAACGTCGCCTCGACCGCCGGCGTCTCGCCGAGGCCGCGGCTCAGCTGGTACAACGCCTCCAAGGGCTGGATGATCACCGCGACGCGCGCGATGGCGGTCGAACTCGCGCCCTTCGGCGGGCGGGTGAACGCGATCAATCCGGTGGCGGGCG
>CAZPTD010000561.1:0-1950 GCA_964588915.1 uncultured Neomegalonema sp.
CAGCTCAGGGTCTCGGCGCGCCGGCCGGGCTCCGTGGGCAGGAAAGCGCCGAATTTCTCGGCGAGATGGAGCAGGATCGCGCCCGACTCGAACACCCGGATCGGCGCCGCGCCGCTGCGGTCGACGAGCGCCGGGATCTTCGAGTTCGGGTTGATCTCGACGAAGCCGCTGCCGAACTGCTCGCCGCTGCGGATCTTGATCAGCCAGGCGTCGTATTCCGCGCCCGAATGGCCGGCCTCCAAGAGCTCCTCGAACATCACCGTGGCTTTGACCCCGTTCGGCGTCGCCAAAGAGTAGAGCTGGAACGGATGCCGGCCGACCGGCAGCGTCTTCTCGTGCTGCGCGCCGGCGGTCGGGCGGTTGATGCTCGCCCATTGGCCGCCGTTCTCGGCCTCCCATTTCCAGACCTTGGGCGGCTGGTAGTCCTTGGTCTTCCAGAACATGATGCGATCCCTCTCTTCGCCGCGCGCTCGATCGTGGCGATTTCTGGGCGAAATCGCGGCAGTTGTCGACGTCACGTAGATCCCGGCGGCCGTCGGCGCGAGGACCGAAGCGATCACAAGGCCGCTAGCACGCCGCACGGAACGCATCGCCCGCAAAGCGGCGACGCGCCGACCGCGCGGCGCGGGCGCTATTTGAGAAACACGAAACTGCCGCCCCAACCGCCATAGTCGGCGCTCGCGACGCCGTTGCGCGCGCTGCCCGTGTAGGACGCTTCGCCGGCCTCCACCCGGATCACGACCCGGCCGCCCGCCGCCGCGGTGATCTTTCCGGCGTGGACGGCGGCGACGCAGATCGCGCTGTCGTTGGTGTAGACGTCGGTGCCCCAGATCGTCGCCGCGACGCTCCCGCCCGCCGGACAGGTCAGAAAGACGACGGCGCCGACCTGCTCGAAGCCGAGGCCGACGGCGGTGTCGCTCCAGGAGATCTGACGCGCGCCCGGCGCGCCGTCGCCGCCCTCCGCGCCGAAGACGTAGCTGTGGCCCCAAGCGCCGTAGTCGCGCGAGGCGATCCCGTTGGCGACCGACCCGGGATAGCCGTCCCGCCCCGGCCGCATGGTCAGGGTCACGACGCCGCCATCGGTCAGGTTGATGACGCCGGCATGGACGGCGGCGACGCATATGGCGCTGTCATGGGTGTAGGTCTCCGTGCCCCAAACCGTCGCGGCGCGCCCCGAGGCCGGGCATTCGAAGCCGTAGACGGCGCCCGGCGCGGCGTCGAGGCCGAGCGAGGAGACGCTGTCGTCCCAGTCGATGGCCTGCTGGGCTTGGGCGGGACTTGCGAGCAGCCCGAGGCCGGCGGCGAGTGCGAGGAAACGGATGATCTTCATGGGCTGTCCTCCTTCACCCATTCAAAGGCGTAAAATCCCAGTTCGCAATGGCCCAGATTTCGGGGAGCAGGTCACCATGGGCGACGCGATGCAGATGGTGTCGGACGGGCGGACGGTGGCCGCGCTGCTGAACGCGCCCGCCTACCTCTCTCCGCTCTCCCAGGAGGACCAGGGCAAGCTGCGCGAGCTGGCCCGCCGAACCCTCGCGCCCGACCTCCACGCCCGCCACAGGGAGGTCTCCGCGGCCGTCGAGAGGCTCGACGCCTACGCGGCGCGCTACTCCCGCGAGCTGGGCGAGAAGGCCTCCGCCTGGGCCGGAGACCGCCGCACCGACGACCTGCTGGCGAGGGTCTGATGTCACGATTCTATGCAACCCCCGAGACCCTGCTGGGCCAGGCCCTGCATCATCTCGACGACGAGACCCAAGACGTGATCGTCGTGATCGCCAAGGTGCAGAGCGCGACCGGCCGTCGCTGGAGCGCGAACGGGATCCGCGGCCTCTGCGACTTCGCGGGCGTCGCGCCCGATCCGGTCCTCCGTGCTCTGGGCTGGGGACCGGGCGACCGCGACATGCTCGCCGGACGGATCACCCAGAAGGTCGAGGACATGCCCGAGACGGC
>CAZPTD010000562.1:0-1949 GCA_964588915.1 uncultured Neomegalonema sp.
CGTCGCCGCCGCCAGCCCGCCGTTCAGCCCGCCGAGCACCTTGTAGATTACGTCGAACATATCGTTGATGCTGCCGGCTCTCTCCCTACTCGCAGCCATGAAGAAGAAGAGCGGAATCGCCGAGAGCTGGTAATTCGTCATCAACGGAAAGATGCGGCTCGGCACGATGTTGAGCGCCTGCTCGTCCCCGAGGACGAAGAGGAAGACGCAGGCGAGGCCGCCGGTCACGAAGGCGAGCGGCAGGCCGGCGAGGAGCAGCGCCAAGAGGCTGCCGAACATGATCAGCGTCAGCCACTCGATCGAGATCTCGAGCCCCATGCGATCAGCCCTCCCGCGCCGGCGCGACGAGCGCGCGGATGTCCTGGGCGATCTTCGAGACGCCCTGCAGGATGAGCAGCAGCGCCCCGAGCACCATCATCCATTTCATCGGCCAGAGCGGCGGCTCCCATTCGTTGAAGGAGATCTCGCCGATGCGGATTCTCGGATCGGCGAGCTCGGAGAAGGAGAAGCGCTCGAGAAGCTCGGCGAAGTCGATCTCGTTCCGCGCCCAGGCCGAGATGGTGGAGTTGCCGGCCGGCACGGCGATCGCGTCGAAGGCGAAGATGTAGCACGTCGCCAAGAGCGTGCCGGCGAAGATGAAGAAGAAGATCGAGGTCAGGAGATTGGCCACCGCCTTGCCTCGGCGCCGCAGCGGCGCGTAGAAGACGTCGACGCGGACATGGCTCTCGGTCAGCATCGCATAGGCGCCGGCGATCAGATACTGCATGCCGAACATCAGATACATCGACTCATGCGCCCAGTTCGTCGGCGAATTGAAGACGTATCGGACGATGACTTCGTAGTAGTAGACGAAGACCGCGATCACCGCCCAATAGCTGACGAACTCGCCGGCGAAGAGCGACAGCCGGTCGATGGCGCCGGTCCAGCCGCGCGAGACATGCCGCGCGTCGTCGCCGCCCTCCTCGGCCTCGACGGACGGAAGCGCGGTTTCTGCGCCCGCGCCGCTCGCCGGTTCGTCCGCGAGCTTCGCGTTGGCGCGGCGCACCAGGAACGGCAGGAGCAGAGCGTCGACGGCCATCATCGCCAGGATGGCGTAGAAGACGTAGCGCGCCGTGTCGCTCCAGAAGGCGCGGCTTTCGCGGTCCGCCTCGGCGGCGGGCCGCGCCTCTTCGAGCTCGCTCTCCGCGGTCGCGATCCGCTCCTCGCCGGTCTTGATGCGCTCTTCCGCGCGCTCGAGCTGGCGCTCGGCGCCGCGCCGGGCGAAGGAGCCCTCCTCCGATTCCGCGACCGCGGCGCGCAGCTCGTCGATCTCGGCCCTCGCCGACGCGACCCGCGGCCGCTCGCGCTCGAGCGTCCGCTCGGCGACCCGGACGACGTTGTCGGCGTCGGAAAGCGCGGCGCGCGCGTCCCGCTCCGCCGCGGTGGCGTAGAGCACAACGCCGAAGATCGGCAGGAAGACGAGGCCCCAGAGATTCTTCAGATAGATCCGATGCAGGCCGAGAATGCCGCCGGTGACGAGAATGAGATAGGCGAGCGGCGTGTTGAACATGCGCCGCTCCGGCCGTTTCCGGCGCGCGAGAACCATGGCGACGATCGGGAACAGGACGAGCCCGAGCCCATAGGCCCAATGCGGCAGCGTGAAATCGATGGTGGGCATGGTCGTTCTCTCAGACCCGGCCGAGGGGCGGCCGCGCGCTCAAAAAAGCGCCCGCGCGAGGAGTCCCGCGCAGGCGCGCCTCGAACGATCGCGCGTTCTCAGAGATCGAGGGTCAGGCCTTCGATCTGCTCCGGCGTCACGTAGCCGAGAGAGCCCGACATCATGTAGTCGAGCTGAAGCTTGAAGACGCGGGCCGAGTCCTTGTCGCGATTGGCGTAGCTGAACCAGATCGGCACCGCGACCTCGGTCATCAGCTCGACGTCGTCCTGCGTCAGCCGCGTCACTTCAGTGC
>CAZPTD010000563.1:0-1945 GCA_964588915.1 uncultured Neomegalonema sp.
GCGTCCTCGTCGATGTTCTCGACCGCCGCCACCTCGCGGGGCAGCCTCTCGAACGCCTCCTCGATGAGCTGGCGCTCCGAATAGGACTGCTCGGGCTGGTTGTCGGCGCGGAAGAGGTCGCGCACAACCTCGGCGATCGAGATGAGATCGCCGGAGTTGATCTTCGCCTCGTACTCCATGGCGCGACGGGACCACATGGCGCGCTTCACCCGGGCGCGGCCTTTGAGGATCTCCATCGCCTTCGACACGGTGTCGGGCGTCGAGAGCGTCCGCATGCCCGTGCTGTCGATCTTCGTGGTCGGCACGCGCAGGGTCATCTTGTCCTTCTCGAAGGAGATGACGAACATCTCGAGCTTGATGCCCGCGACTTCGCGCTCTTCGATCGACACGATCTTGCCGACGCCATGCGCCGGATAGACGACATAGTCATTCGCACGGAACTCGGAACGCTTCTCGTTTTTGGCTTTCTTCGACACTGCGAAGCCCTTCCTTTCTATCGTCCCCTCAAGCATATGGAGAGCGCTTGCAGACGCTGTCGCTTTGGACAAAAAAACAGCCCGACGCAGAACGCGCCCGCCTGACCCCGAAATCCAACGTGAACGCCATGACGGCGCGCGCAGTCGCGGCGCCCCGTCATCTCCCATATGTGACGTCTTATTAACATGTTTGCACCGCAAAATCCACTCTCAAGAAGAAAGTTGATCATAAACGGCCCGAGCCACCGTCGCTCAACCAGTTGTTAAGAACTTTTTTGACCACGGCAGATTTTGGCGTGGACTCAATCGATTGTGGCGCCGCAAACAGCCGACCCGGCGCGTTTTTGTCGCGTCTGCGCCGTCGCGAGATCTTGGTCCTAGAGACGAACGCCGCCCGGAGCGCCCTCGTCGCGGCTCGCGCGCGACGCGTCGATAGTGATCAAAGCGCGCCTTCTTGACGCGCGCCGGGCCTCGACGCCGTCCGCCGGCGCGAAGGCCGGCGCGCCGCGCGGAAGTTAGTCGCCTTCTCCAGGCTTGGGCGAGAAGTACTTCTCGAACTTGCCCGACTCGCCGTCATGCTCTTCGGCCCCCTCGGGATGCTCGCGCTTCTTGGTGATCACCGGCCACTCCTCCGAGTAGGTCCGGTTGAGCTCGAGCCACTTCTCGAGCCCCGGCTCGGTGTCCGGTCGGATCGCGTCGGCCGGGCATTCGGGCTCGCAGACGCCGCAATCGATGCATTCGTCCGGATGAATGACGAGCATGTTCTCGCCCTCGTAGAAACAATCCACCGGGCACACCTCGACGCAGTCGGTGTATTTGCAGCGGATGCAGTTTTCCGTGACAATGTACGTCATGCGGCATGGGCTCCATGATCGGACGCGGCCGCCTGTCTGTTCGCGGCGCAAACAAGTTTGACCTAGGCGACCGACGCCGCCCCGGCAAGTCGTGAAAAACCATTAGATTAGTCGCCTTGCGAGGACGAGGGTCCGTCGAGCGACGTGTAGAGCGCCGCAGCGTCGACCGCCGATCCGCGGCGGAGACGGAAGCCCTCGACGCGGACGACCAGCACGCGGCCGGATCGCGCGACCGTCAGGACGTCGCCGACCCTGACCCAAGCGCTCGCCTTCTCGGCGCGGGCGCCGTTGATGCGGACCTTGCCGGCGCGGGCGGCCTCGGCGGCCAGGCTGCGCGTCTTGAAGAAACGCGCGTGCCAGAGCCACTTGTCGAGCCGTTCGCGCGCCTCCGCCGCGGCGCTCACGGACGCGCGCGGCTCATCGGTCGACGCCGCTCACTGCTTTTCCTTCAACTGCGCGAGAATGGCGAAGGGCGAATCCGGATCGGCGCCGCGCGCCGGCGGCTTGGCCGCGAACTCGCGCGGCTTGCCGCCTTGGCCCGACTGGTGGCCGCCCTTCTTGCGGTCGCCCTTCGGCCGATCGCCGCCCGAGCGTTCGGACTTGCCGCCGCCCTGA
>CAZPTD010000564.1:0-1927 GCA_964588915.1 uncultured Neomegalonema sp.
GGCCTCACGATGGAGAAGGCGGAAAGCATCGACGCCTTCGAGGCGAAGGCGCGGGCCGGGCGGCCTTGGCTCTACAGCGGCGCCGCCGAATGAGGTCGACGCGACGCGCGGGCGGCTTCGGCGGCGCGCTGCTGGTCGGTCTTGCGCTTGCTCTCGGGGTCTTCGGCGGCGCCGGCGCGCAGATCCCGCCGAAATCCGAGGGCGCGCTGCGCGTGGCGATCTTCAACCTGCATCTTGCGCGCGGCGAGCCGGGCGCGCTGATCGCGGAGCTTCGCGCCGGCGAGAGCGCCGAGGTCGCGGCGCTCGCCGAGATCGTCCAGCGCGTCGATCCGGACGTTCTCGTCCTGCTCGAGCTCGATTGGGACCGCGCCGGCGAGGCGCTGGCGCTGTTCGAGGCGGCGCTCGCCGAGGGGCGCTCCGGGCTGCCGGGCGTCGTCTTCGACCATCGGCTGCAGGTTCCGGTCAACACCGGCGATCCCTCGGGCTTCGACCTCGACAATGACGGCAAGGATTACGGGCCGGAGGACGCGTTCGGCTGGGGCGTCTTTCCGGGCCAGTTCGGGCTCGCGATCCTGAGCCGACATCCGATCGACCGCGAGGGCGTGCGCACCTTCCGGCTGCTGCGCTGGGCCGAGACGCCGATGGCCGAGCTGCGGCCGCGCGCGCCCGATGGCGGCTGGTTCCATTCGGACGAGGCGTGGGCGGCGATGCGGCTCTCCTCGAAGACGCATCTCGACGCGCCGATCGTTCTGCCGAGCGGCGCGCGGCTCCATGTCCTCGTCAGCCATCCGACGCCGCCGGTCTTCGACGGGCCGGAGGACGCCAACGGCGCGCGCAACGCCGCCGAGATCCTGTTCTGGCGCGCCTATATCGCCGGCCCGGGCGGCGAGGACGACTGGATCCGCGACGATCAAGGGCGAACGGGCGGGATCGTCCAGGACGCCTATCCGGGAACGGGCGCCGGCGCCTTCTTCGTCATCGCCGGCGATCTCAACGCCGACCCGTCCGACGGCGACGGCCGCCACGAGGCGATCCGCGCGCTCCTGACCGACCCTCGGCTGCGCGATCCGGAGCCGGCCTCCGAAGGCGGCGCGGCGGCGGCCGCGGCGCAGCGCGGCGTCAACGCGGCGCATCGCGGCGACCCGCGGCTCGACACCGCCGACTGGCGTGACGATAAGGACCGCTCGCCCGGCAATCTCCGGGTCGATTATCTTCTGCCGAGCGCGCAGCTCGCCATCTTCGACGCCGGCGTGTTCTGGCCGGCCCCGGATGATCCGTCGCATCGCCTGGTCGGCGGCGGCCATCCGATCGTCAGCTCCGACCATCGCCTCGTCTGGATCGACATCGAGGCGCCGTGACCAATTCCGAGGACGATATGAGCAATCCTTCCCTTCTGATCCTGCCGGGCGACGGCATCGGCCCCGAGGTGATGGCCGAAGTGCGGCGCGTCATCGACTGGTTCGGCGCCGAGCGCGGCCTCGTCTTCGACATCGACGAGGATCTCGTCGGCGGCTGCGCCTATGACGCGCATGGAACGCCGCTCACCGACGACGCGATGGCGAAGGCGCATGCGGCGGACGCGGTCCTCCTCGGCGCGGGCGGCGGCCCGAAATGGGACGATCTCGACTTCTCGGTCAAGCCCGAGCGCGGGCTCCTCAGGCTGCGCAAGGAGATGGACCTCTTCGCCAATCTCCGCCCCGCCCTATGCTTCGACGCCCTCGCCGACGAATCGACGCTCAAGAAGGAGGTGATCGCCGGGCTCGACATCGTCATCGTCCGCGAGCTGACCGGCGGCGTCTATTTCGGCGAGCCGCGCGGGATCACCGAGCTCAATGACGGCCAGCGGGTCGGCGTCAACACCCAGCGCTACACCACGAACGAGATCATCCGCGTCGCGCGCGTCGCCTTCGAGCTGGCGCGCAGGCGC
>CAZPTD010000565.1:0-1901 GCA_964588915.1 uncultured Neomegalonema sp.
GGACCGTCGCGCTCGGCGCCGGCGGGCGTCGTCGTCGAGCAGATCCGCCGGCTGGTCGCCGGCGGCTATCGCGAGATCGTGCTCACCGGCGTCGACATCACCGGCTGGGGCGCCGATCTGCCGCCGCTCGGCGGCCGCGCGCCGGTCCTCGGCGACCTGGCGCAGCGGATCCTGCGGCTGGTTCCGGACCTGCCGCGCCTGCGCATCTCCTCGATCGACAGCGTCGAGGTCGATCCGGCGTTGATGGAGGCGCTCGCCGAGCCGCGCCTCATGCCGCATCTCCATCTCTCGCTGCAGGCGGGCGACGACCTCGTTCTGAAGCGGATGAAGCGGCGGCATCTCTCCGCCGACGCGGTGCGGGTTTGCGACGAGATCCGGCGGCGGCGGCCCGAGATCGTCTTCGGCGCCGACTTCATCGCCGGTTTTCCGACCGAGACCGAAGCGATGTTCGAGCGCACGCTCGCGCATGTCGCGGCCTGCGGGCTCACCTATCTGCACGTCTTTCCGTTCTCGGCCCGGCCCGGGACGCCGGCGGCGCGGATGCCGAGGACGTCCGGCGCCGTCGTCAAAGAGCGGGCGGCGCGGCTCAGGGCGCTCGGCGCCGAGCGGCTCGCCGCCTATCTCGCGGGCGAGGTCGGCGCGCGCCGGCGCGTCCTCATGGAGAGCGCGCGGCGCGGGCGGACCGAAGGCTACGCCGAGGTCGATCTCGACCGCGATCGGCCGCAGGGCGAGATCGTCCTCGCCGAGATCGACGGCTCCGACGGCGCGCGGCTCTCGGGCCGGGCCATCGGGTGAGCGCCGATGGCGGGACGCTGGCGGCGGTTCTTCGGTCGGCTCGCGGCGGGCGGCGGTCTGCTCGGCGCGATCGGCGGCACCGCGGCGTTCCTCGTCAGCGGCGACGCCGGCGCGCCGAGCGGGTCGGACATGCTGACGGCGCTCGGCGAGGCGATGCGGGCGGAGGCGGCGCGCTCGGAGGAGGAGGGCGCGGCGCTCGGCGCGCGGCTCGACTTCACGCCGCCGGCGCGTTTGACGGCGGAGCTGATCGATGCGCGGATGGTGCGCGAGCTCGTCTCCGTCGAGCGGATCGACTGCGAGGCGGTCGACGAGGGCGTTTTTCACTGCGCCTATGTCGCGCGCGGCGAGGCGCGCTGCGAGGGCGCGGGCTGCGACGTCTTCGGCGGCGTCGGCGCGACGCCGATCGAGGAGCGGGCGCACGCCATGTTCGTCTCGGCCGGTCTCGGGACCTGGCGCGTGCGCCCGGCGGCGGCGGAATCAGGAGAACAATGACATGAGCTTCTTTAGCCGGATGAAGGAGCGGCTGTTCAAGTCGTCCTCGAAGATCGACGAAGGCCTGAGCGAGCTGATGGAGTCCGGCGAGGAGGAGCCGATCGAGGCGCCGGCGGACGCCGCGAGGGCCGGGGCGGCGGCCGCGTCTCTCGAGGAGGCGGTCGAGGAGGCGGTCGAAAAGGCGCCGGACGCTGAGGAGGCGCAAGCGGACGCCGCTCGGTCCGAGCCGGCGGCGCCGACAGCGCCAACGCCGGCGCCGGAGCCGGAGCCGGAGCGCCGCTCCTTCGCGCAGCGGATGATCACGGCGGTGTCGGGCGGCGGCGTCGCGGTCGAGAAGAAGCGCGTGCTCGACGACGCGCTCCTCGAGGAATTGGAGGATCTCCTGATCTCGGCCGATCTCGGCGCCGACACGGCGATGCGGATCTCGGCCAATCTCGCCGCGACGCGCTTCGGCCGCCGCGTCGGCGCGAGCGAGATCAAGCGGCTCCTCGCCGAGGAGATCGCCAAGGTGCTGGAGCCGGTCGCGCGGCCGCTGCCGCTCTATGCGAAGAAGCCGCAAGTGGTGCTCGTCGTCGGCGTCAACGGCTCGGGCAAGACGACGACCATCGGCAAGC
>CAZPTD010000566.1:0-1893 GCA_964588915.1 uncultured Neomegalonema sp.
CAATCAGCTCCAGCGCGGCCATCTCACCGTGCATCTCTCGGGGTCGGCCGGTCAGTCGCTCGGCGCCTTCGCCGCGCCCGGGCTCAAGCTCGTGGTCTATGGCGACGCCAACGACTATGTCGGCACGGGCCTCTCGGGCGGCGAGATCGTGGTCAGACCGCCGCTCGAGAGCCCGCTTCGGCCGGAAGAGAACACGATCATCGGCAACACCGTGCTCTACGGCGCGACCGGCGGCCGGCTCTTCGCCAACGGCCAGGCGGGCGAGCGCTTCGCGGTCCGGAACTCGGGCGCGGACGTGGTGGTCGAGGGCGCAGGGAGCAACGCCTGCGAGTACATGACCGGCGGTCGGGCGGTGATCCTGGGCCGGATCGGCGACAATTTCGGCGCCGGCATGACCGGCGGCATGGCCTATGTCTACGATCCGGAAAACCGGCTGCCGTCGCGGATCAATCCGGACAGCATCGCCCATGTCCGCCTCGGCGCCGCCTATTGGGAAGCGGAGCTGATCGAGCTGATCGAGGCGCATCAGAGCGAGACGGGCTCGCCGCTCGCGACGGAGCTCCTGCGGCACTGGGAGGAGTCGCGCCTTGCCTTCTGGCAGATCTGCCCGAAGGAGATGCTGAGCCGCATTCCGCATCCCTTGTCGGACGAGCGGGTGGCGGCGCGGGCCTGAGGTTGCGGCGCCGGCCGCAACGTCGCCAAACCGTCGCCGGGCGCCGGTTGCGGGCGCACTTTCGCGACTCGCGCGCGATCGCTATGTCTCGCGGCGGAGAAGCGGTCGGCGCGACGTCGTCGGAGGGTCCGGATGGAAATCGGTGCGCGCGGGACGAGACGCGCCGCGGAGCGCGCGGCGGAGAAGGCGGCGCGGCGGGCCGCGGAGGCGCAGTTCGGACGCCGCCGGCGCGGCCCGTTGGCGCGCGTCGCTCACGTCTTCTGGCGCGTGCTGCTCTGGATCGGCCGGATCGCGACGGCGGTGATCGTCCTGACCAGCCTCTGGGTGCTTTCCTACCGCTTCGTCGACCCGCCGGCGACGCCTTACATTCTGATGGAGCAGAGCCGGCTCGGCGCCGTCGATTGGCGCTTCACCGCGCTCGACGCCGTCTCGCCCGATCTCCTGCGCGCGATCGTCGCCGCCGAGGATTCAGGCTTCTGCGACCATAGCGGCGTCGAGGTCGGCGCCATCCTCGAGGCGCTGGCGGATTGGCGCCGCACCGGCCGGCTCCGCGGCGGCTCGACGATCACCCAGCAGACCGCGAAGAACCTTTTCCTCTGGCCGGAGCGGTCGTTCGCGCGCAAGGCGATGGAGGCGTGGTTCGCCGGATTGATGGAGCTCTTCCTGCCGAAGGAGCGCATCCTCGAGCTCTATGTGAACGTCGCCGAGTTCGACGAGGGCGTCTTCGGCGTCGAGGCGGCGGCGCAGGGCGCGTTCGGGCTTCCGGCCGGGGAGGTCACGCTCTGGCGCGCGACGCGCCTCGCCGTGCTGCTGCCGGCGCCGCAAAGCCGCGAGCCTTTGGCGCTCTCGGATCAGCTTCTCGGCCGCGCCGACCGCGTCGCCGACGGCGCGCGGACGTTGCAGATCGAGGGGCGCGACCGGTGCTTCGTGGGCGTCGGCGGGCGCTAGAACGCAGCCGAACCATTCGGAGCCGAAGCGCTGGAGCTGAGCGGCGGCCGACCCGCGGGCGGAAGCGCAAGCGTTCCACCGAGGTGGTCGCAAGGCGACCGCCCCGGGGGCGGTTCGCCGCAGGCTCGGCCCCTTGGCCCTGGATCCCGGCTCCGCGCGCTCCGCGCTTGGCCGGGATGACACGGGCGAGGTCGGCTCCATCGGAACCGATCAGACTATAGAGCAGGATCTGTTTAGAGCGCATTCGAACCATTCGGAGCCGCCTTGCTCCA
>CAZPTD010000567.1:0-1892 GCA_964588915.1 uncultured Neomegalonema sp.
GCATCTCGGCAAGAACACGCGCAGCCGCATCGTCTCGAAGGGCATCTCGGCCGGACGGGCGCAGAACACCTATCGCGGGCTCGTCTCGGTGCACGCCAGGGCGACCGACAGCCGCAACTACACCCAGTGCGACAGTCTGCTGATCGGCGACCGCTGCGGCGCGCATACGGTGCCGTATATCGAGTGCAAGAATGCGAGCTCGAAGGTCGAGCACGAGGCGACGACCTCGAAGATCGCCGAGGACCAGCTCTTCTATTGCCGCTCGCGCGGGCTCGACGAAGAGCAGGCGGTGGCTCTCGTCGTGAACGGCTTCTGCAAGGAGGTGCTGCAGGAGCTGCCGATGGAGTTCGCCGTCGAGGCGCAGAAGCTGGTGGCGATCAGCTTGGAAGGCTCGGTGGGATGACCGACGAGCCGGTCAATCTGGTGTTGGAGCGTCTGAAGGCGCGCCGCGCCGAGTTTGCGCCGGCGATGGAGGAGCGCGCGGCCGCGATGGGCGCCAACGCGATCGTCGGCGTCGATCTCGACGACGAAGCGCTCGGCTCGGACGGCTCGATGCTGATGGTCTCTGCCAGCGGAACCGCGGTCAGCGTCGCTTGAGCCGCGTCCGCGGAGGCCGACCCGACCGAACCGCGCGCGCCCGGCGGCGGGAAGGCGAAGCGATGGCCCGGCAGGTCGTGGATGGCGTCGTCCTGCGCATAGGCGAAGGGCGCGCCGCCGACAGCGACGATCTGCAGCCGGAAGCCGGGATCCGCGAGATCGGCCACGACGTCCGCGGCGAAACCGTCCGGATCGCGCCGCCATCGGGCGACTTCCGAAGACGCGATCCAGCGCCGAAGCGTCGGCGCGTCGTCGTGGCCGCGCGGCGCGAAGACGTAAGACGACGTAGCGGCGGCCATTCGGTGCTCGTTGCGTCGCCGATCGCCGAAAGTTCGAGCGCTCGCCCTCGGCGGCGACGGCGACTAGGCGGTGCGTTCGGGCGCTCTAGATATCCGGCGGCGCAAGGCGCCGCCATGGCTTTGTCGACCAAGGAAAGGACAACGATATGAAAAGGACGCGCCTTCTCGGCCGGCTCGGCGCGATCGTCGGCGCCGCCGTCTTCGCGGGTCTTGCGGCCGATCCGGCGGCGGCCCAGACGCAATGCGCGCTCGAGGTCGAGCCCGTCGGCACGGTCGGTTCGGTCGGCGGCGCGCTCACCGGCGGCTCGACCAACCAGATCTGGGTCATCGAACAATGCGTCCATGACGACGGCCAAGTCGCCACGAGCGTCGTCCTCTGCGAGATGTCGGACGACGTCGACACCAACGTGCCGGCGAAATGCTCGGCGCCGGCGCTTTTGGGCGACGCCGTGTCGCGGCCGCAGAACTAGCGGCGAAGCGCCCGACCGAGCCCGGCGCGCTATTTGTTTAAGGTATTCGGAGCGAAGAGAGATGCTGAAGATTTCAAACCTGTGTTGCCGCCTCGAGGAGGAGCCTGAGACGGTGATCCTCAAGGGCGTCGATCTTCATGTCGAGCCCGGCAAGGTGCACGCGATCATGGGGCCGAACGGCTCCGGCAAGTCGACCCTGGCCCATGTCCTCGCCGGCCGCGACGGCTACGAGGTGACCGAGGGCTCGGTCTCGATGTCGGGCGAAGACCTCTTGGAGATGGAGCCCGAGGAGCGGGCCGCCGCCGGTCTCTTTCTCGCCTTCCAATATCCGGTCGAAATTCCGGGCGTCGGCAACATGACGTTCCTGCGCGAGTCGGTGAACGCCCAACGCAAGGCGCGCGGCGAGCCGGAGATGTCCGCCGGCGAGGTCCTCAAGATCGTGCGGGCCAAGGCGGCGGAGCTCGACATCAGCCCGGAGATGCTGAAGCGCTTCGTCAATGTCGGCTTCTCGGGCGGCGAGAAGAAG
>CAZPTD010000568.1:0-1887 GCA_964588915.1 uncultured Neomegalonema sp.
AGGCGGCGGGCGTCGACCCGACCGCCGCCTCGGGCGGCTGGTATCGCGAGACCGGCTCCGGCATGGGCGCGACGCTCAATGTCGGCACGACGATGGGCGCCTACGTCCTCACCGACCGCGCGACCTGGATCAGCTTCGGCAACAAGGGCGACTACTGGATCGTCGTCGAAGGCGATCCGCGGCTCTTCAACCAATACGGCGAGATTCTGGTGAGCCCGGAGCGGCATCCGCATGTGAGGGCCGATCTCGGCCAGCAGTTCATCGACTGGATCCTCTCCGAAGAAGGCCAGGCGGCGATCGCGGCCTATCGGATCGACGGTCGGCAGCTCTTCTTCCCGAACGCGGCGCGCTGATCGGCGGCGCGCCGGCGTCAGGGCGCGGGCGTCAGGGCGAGAGCCAGCGCACCGCGCCCGCCTCGGTAAGGTCGTAGCCGCCCATCGCCTTCGCCTTGGCCGCGAACGCCGCGCCGCGCGCGAAGCTGAGAAGCGTTTGGACCGGCTCGGTGAAATAGGCCCGACGGCAGACGAGAACGTCGAAGCGCTCGTCGAGCAGCGGCAGGAAGGGCAGGCGGTGCCGGCGCGCCATCGCCGCGAGCCCGAGCGCGGCGTCCGCCTCGCCGCCGGCGACGGCGGCGGCGGCGTCGCTCTCGGTGCGCGCGAGCCCGTCCGGCGCGTTGAGATCCGCGAGCCCGAGGCCGGCCTCGGCGAGCAAGCGCTCGAACAACGCCGCGGCGCCGGCGCCCGGCTGGCGCCGAACGACGCGCCGTCCCCTGAGATCGGCGACGCCCTCGACCGCGCCCTCGAGCCCGGGCGCCAGGATCAGACCGCGCGCCCGCGCCGCCCAGGCGACGAGCACGCAGTCGCGCAGGCCCCGCGCCGCGACGGCGGCGACGTTCCAGCCCGCGTCGTCCGGCAGATGCAGCCCGGCGAGCGCCGCTGCGCCCTCGGCGAAACGGTCGAGCCCGTCCCGGCTGCCGCCCCAGAGCGTCGCCAGGCCGGAGCCCGATTCGCGCACCGCCCAGTCGAGCAACGGATCATGCGATCCCGCGATCACCGCCGGCCGCTCGCGCGCGCCCGCCTCGCCGCCGCCCTCGATCCAGGCGAGGATCTCGGCGCGCGGGAAGAGGAGCTTGCCGGTGATCCGCCGATGCGGAATCTCGCCCTGGGCGGCGAGGTCGTAGACCTTGCGCTCCTTGACCCGCAAGAGCCCGGCGACCTCTTTGGTCGTGAGATAGGCGGGCTCGCCCGGCGCCGCCGCGCCCGGCGCATCCTTCGCGTGATCGTCCATGGCGGCCATCATCGATCGGCTGCGCCCGTTCGACAAGGATCAAGGCCGCCGCGCTCGCGCCCATTCGAAACAATTATGGTCGGCAATGGCGGGGTTTATCGGCGACCGCGCCGGGAGCGGGGCGGTCGCCAGCCGGCATGAAAGCCGGCAGGGCTCTCGCTCCTGCGGCGCGCCCGCGGCCGCCTATGGTTCGAGCTCTAGGAGCTGAGCCCGCCCGCGACGCTCGGGATGTCGAGCGCGGCGAAGCCGTAATGGCGCAGCCATCGGAGGTCGCTCTCGAAGAAGGAGCGGAGGTCCGGAACGCCGTATTTCAGCATCGCGAGCCGGTCGACGCCCATGCCGAAGGCGAAGCCCTGCCATTCGTCGGGATCGACGCCGCACGCCGCCAGCACCTTCGGATGCACCATGCCGCTGCCGAGGATCTCCATCCAATCCTCGTGGCCGTCCTCCTTGCGGCCGATCTTGAGCTGCCCGTCGCTGCGCGAGCAGCGAATGTCGACCTCCGCGCTCGGCTCGGTGAACGGGAAGTGCGACGCCCGGAAGCGCAGCTCCACGCCCTCGACCTCGAAATAGGCGCGGCAGAACTCCTCCAGCACCCAT
>CAZPTD010000569.1:0-1855 GCA_964588915.1 uncultured Neomegalonema sp.
CGATCCGCGACGAGGAGGTGATCGACGCGGCGAACGGGCGCGGCCTCGCGATGGTTTTCACCGGGATGCGGCATTTCCGGCATTGACGCGCGGCGGATCGGCAGGCTGCGGCTCTGAGCCATCGAAGCGCGACGCGCCGCAGAGAGTCGTCCGCTTGCACGGCGCCAGCGGACACGATCGAATGGGTGACTGATGTCTCAGTTTGACCCAAGACGGGCATTCGTCGCCCCGCGGGACAGAGACTCAACCACAACCGCAGCAACGACGATCGCTTTTTGCGCAAGAGTTCAGAACAACTTCGGCCTTATCTTGGCTTAGTCTCGTCGCTCGATGAAGCGTCATGATATCGAAGAAACAAGTATGCGTTAGCCATGAAGTGCGCAAGAGAAGTAAATATTGCAAACCGATACAAACGCGATTTTGTTGAAAATTCACCAGCGCTCATACACTTCGAAACCCATTCTCTCTGAGAGCTGACGTCAAGAATGTTGAGATAACTTATCCAGGCATCCTTTTTTCGATTATTTTCAATAATCAATTCCAAAGGTTCGCCGACGCGCCTAAAATCATGGCTATATTCATTTCGTATTTCTCGAATAAAATTGATAAAATTGTGAGGATCCTCCCTGAAGTCAAGGGCTTTGAACAACGCGTTTATGGAAGCACGCCCGTTTACGTTAAGACCTGACGCAAATTTTCTTAAGTGCGCGTCACTACTCGAGTTTAATCCAAAACCAATTCTGAGACGTATAGAAATAATTTCGCGGCAAGTGGCCTCCGTTAGGGAATCACAAAGTATGACAAATGCCCAGTCATCTTCTGCAAGCCAAATATTTTTAAGAGCAGTGCGCGGAAGTCCCAACCGCTCACAGGCGTCCTCACCCAGTTTCATTTTCTTTTGAAGAATATCGTCAGACTCTTCGTCGTCCATCAATCTGCCTCAAATTCAGAATCTCCGTCACTTCATGACGAACAATAAGAGCCCATCACAATGATTGGACGGCCCATCACTTCAATGAACTTCCGCATCTGGCCCATTCCACCACCTCTGGTTAGCGCCAACGACCGCTCCAGACAAACACCGGCCAGCGCGCCGCGAGCCTTCATCCACCCTCCATCTCCGCCCGAATCCGCGCCCGCAGAGCGTCGATCGGGGCGCGGCCGTCGGCGGTCTCGAAATGCCAGAAGATCCAGCCGTTCATCGAGCTCGCGCCGACGAGCTCGGCGGCGACCTTGTGGATCGAGCCGGAATGCTTCTCGGTCGCGAGCGTGCCGTCGACGCGGATGCGCGCCGCTTGCCGTCCGTCGGGCGAGGTCAGGAGGTCGCCCGGGCGGAGGAGCCCGCGCTCGATCAGGGCGCCGAACGGGATGCGCGGCGCGCTCCGCTTCGAGCGCGCGATCTCGAGGACGTCGCCGTCATAGGGCGCCGCTTCCGCGATCCGCGCCCGCGCCATCTCGGCGTAGGCGCCGTCGCGCTCGATCCCGATGAAGCGCCGCCGCATGCGCTTGGCGACCGCGCCGGTGGTGCCGGAGCCCAAGAACGGGTCGAGCACGACCTCGCCCGGCTCCGAGCTCGCCAGGAGCACGCGCGCCAGCAGCGCCTCGGGCTTCTGCGTCGGGTGCGCCTTGGCGCCCTCTTCGTCGCGGAGGCGCTCCGGCCCGACGCAGACCGGCAGCAGCCAATCGGACCGCATCTGCAGCCCTTCATTGAGCTCCTTCAGCGCCTCGTAGTTGAACGTATAGCGCTTCTGCGCCTCGGACTTCGCCGCCCAGATCAGCGTCTCATGGGCGTTGGTGAAGCGCTTGCCGCGGAAATTCGGCATCGGGTTGGTCTTGCGCCAGATCACGTCGTTCA
>CAZPTD010000570.1:0-1852 GCA_964588915.1 uncultured Neomegalonema sp.
AGCTGCGTGCGCATCGCGTCGACCGCGACCTGATCCGCCTGCTTCTGATCGCCGCGACCGATCTGCTGAAAGGCGGCGATGGCGGCCGCTTCGCTCACTCTAGCGAGGCCGAGCGACAGCATCCGATCCGCGAACTCCACGGTGTTGTCGACAATATCGGAACGTTCCATCCTGCTCGAACTCCTTGCGCGCTCACAAGTTCTTTACGCGGATAATCGCTTCGGCACAATTGCGGCGCGGCGCCGTCTCGAAGATCGGCGGCGCGAAGATCGGAAGCAATTGACGGATCGCGAATGCGCGGCCAAGAATATCTCAGAAATGTGACATCGGAGAAGTTTCTTGAGCGTATTTCAAACGGAGCGCGTTTGTCTTTGCGCCAGGCCCGTTCAGGGCGGCGAAGGCGGTCGGTTCAAGATTTCCCAGAAGTGCGCAATAGGCGATTTGCCGCCTAAAGGTTGCAAATCATGCGACAGTTATGCAACCGCATGAGGACGTGATCGGTTTCATTGGCTGAGGCTAGGTGCGGAGCGAGAGCAAGTCGGGCGGCTCGAGACGTCGGGAAAGGCGCGTCTGTCCGAAAGGTGATCGCCAAGTCAGCGCGGATCGGTCCGGTCGACCAGTCGAAAGGGGAGTTATGGCGACGAAGTTTGAATCTCCACGCGGCCCGACGGCGGAGGCCGCATGGTGACGCTCGGATACGGTCGATGCGCCTGCGGGCGCCACGAGACGCAGCTGGACTGGTGCGAGGACATGCGACGCGCCGCGGCCGTCGCGTTCATCTCGTTCCATTATGGCGAGATCGAGGAGGCGAGAGAGCGTCTCGGCGACGTTCTGCGCCGCGTTCCCGAGCGATGCGACTCGCCCTTGGCGCAGATGCTGCGCGAATGGCGCGAGGACGGAAGGCCGCAGCGACGCGTTTTGCCGCTGGCGCGCGCGCTCTGCCACGACGCCGACCACGGCGTCACGCGGCGCGCGTCCTGACGGCGTCGCAGGCCAAGCCCGCCGGCGGTCGAGTCAGAGCCGGGCGATTCTGAACGCCGCCGGCGGCTCGAGGCACACGTCGAGCGCGCCGACGCCGCCGAGCGCCGCGCCGAGCGCGCCGTCGCTCGTCTCATGGGTCACGATGAGGACGGTCGCCGGATCGGGCGACCGGCCGATCTGGCGCATATGGTCGATCGAGACGTCGGCCGCGCCGAGCTTGCCGGTGACCTGGCTGAGAACGCCCGGCCGGTCGACGAGCGAGAGCCGGAGATAGCGCGGGGTCGAGACGGCGTCCGGGTCGGAGCGGCGGAACGCGGTCATCTTCTCGGCGGCGACGCCGAAGGCCGGGCGACGGTCGCCGCGGGCGACGTCGACGACGTCGGCGACGATCGCCGACGCGGTCGGGCCGGCGCCGGCGCCGGGACCCGAGAGCGCGACCGCGCCGACGAAATCGCCCTTGAGCTGGATCGCGTTGCCGACGCCTTCGAGGCGGCCGATCAAGCTGTCCGCCGGCGTGAGCACCGCTTCGACGCGCTGCGAAAGGCCGTCCTCGCGCATCTCGGCCATGGCGACGAGCTTCAGCCGGTAGCCGAAATCGGCGGCGAACTGGATGTCCGCCTTCGAGACCTGCTCGACGCCGGTCACGGAGATGCTGTCGAAATCGGGCCAGCCGCCATAGGCGAGGCTGGCGAGCAGGCAGAGCTTGTGCGCGGCGTCCCAGCCGCCGACATCGGCGGTCGGATCGGCCTCGGCGTAGCCTTTCTCCTGCGCCTCTCGGAGCACGTCCTCATAGTCGCGGCCGGATCGCTCCATCTCGGTGAGGATGTAGTTGCAGGTGCCGTTGAGCACGCCGTAGAGCCCGGTGACGCGG
>CAZPTD010000571.1:0-1837 GCA_964588915.1 uncultured Neomegalonema sp.
AGCGTCACCGCCATGATCCACCATTTCAGCTTCCGGTAGAATCCATGCGCCGCCTTCGGGAAGATCGGCTCGCGCGCTTTGTAAAGCGGCGCGTCATTGTCGGCGGCTGTCATGGGCGTGCTCTTCGGCTTGATCTTGCGCAGCGCCCGCCGTCGCTCGGCGCGGCGGGTCGCTGTCCGGGAGCACTTTCGCCGCAGCGCAGCGAAAGCGCTTTGACGCGCGTCAAGGATCGCTCGCCGAGGCGCTGGTCGTGGCGTTTCGCCCGGGGCTTTGACCGCCGCCGAGATCGTGAACGTAGATCGACACCGACTTGACGCCCGCGTCGCCGAGCCGCTCCTCCCAGGCCGGCATCATGCCGGCGCGCGAGTAGGTGATCGTCTCGATCAGGTCTGCGCGGTCGCCGCCATAGAGCCAGATCGTATCGGCGAGATTCGGCGCGCCGAGCAACGGCTCGCCGCCGCCGTCGACGCCATGGCAGGTGGCGCATTGCGCCTCGTAGATCTCGGCCCCGCCGGCGGCGAGCTCGGCGTCGTGCTCGCCGCCGGAGAGGCTGACGACGTACTCGGCCGTCGCCTCGATCTGGGAGCGCGACAGGATCTCGAGCTGACCGAAGGCCGGCATTTCCGAGAAGCGCGTCTCGGCGGTCGGAAAGCCGTCGGGCCCGCTCTGCCGGATGCCGTAGCGGAGCGTGTACTCGATCTCCTGGAGCGTGCCGCCCCAGAGCCAGTCGTCGTCTTGGAGGTTCGGAAATCCGACCGCGCCGGCGGCGTTCGCGCCGTGGCAGGTCGAGCAATGCGTCCGATAGAGGGCCTCGCCGCGCGCGAACGCGAACTCGTAGAGCTCGGGATCGTTGGCGACCTCCTCGATCGGCGTCGCCGCGATGCGCGCCGTGACGTCCGCATGCGCCTCGCGCGCCGCGGCGAGCTCCTCGGCGACCTCGGCGCGGCTCGAATAGCCGAGCGCGCCCTCGGTCGCGTCGTCGACCAGCGGAATGGCGGGATAGGCGATCATATAGCCGATCGCGTAGACGATCGTCGCGTAGAAGATCCACAGCCACCATCGCGGCAGCGGGTTGTTCAGCTCCCTGATGCCGTCCCATTCATGGCCGGTCGTCTCGACGCCGCTGATCTCGTCGCGCTCTTTTTCAGCCATCGCTCTTGTCCTCGGCCTTGTCCGGAGCCGTCTGTTGCGGCGCGTCGTTGCGGAACGGAATGTCGGCGATGTCGTCATGCGTGCGCCGGCTGCCCGGCCGCAGGGTGTAAAGGACGACGCCAACGAAGAAGATCACCATCACCAACAAGAACCAGCTGTCGGCGAACGCACGCAGTGTCTCGTACATCTCGTGTCCGCCTCTTACCGATAGTTCGCTTCAGCGTCGTAGTCTTGGAAGTCGACCATCGTGCCCAAGATCTGAAGATAGGCGATCAGCGCGTCGAGCTCGGTGATCGCGTCCGGATTGGCGTCGAAGACCCTGGCTTGCGCGCCGGGATAGCGCGCCAGCAGGCCGGCGACGTCGCCCGCCTCCGGATTCGCCTGCGTCTCGAGATCGGCGATCGCCTGCGCGATCATCTCGTCGTCATAGGGCACGCCGACCGCGCGGTTGGCGCGGAGATGGTCGGCGATATAGGTGTAGTCGAGCTCGGTCTCCTCCAAGAACGGATAGGCCGGCATGATCGATTCCGGCACGACCGAGCGCGGATCGCGGAAGTGCCGCAGATGCCAGTCGTCGCCATAGAGCCCGCCGACGCGGGCGAGATCGGGCCCGGTTCGCTTCGAGCCCCATTGGAAGGGATGGTCGTACATCGACTCCGCGGCGAGGCTGTAATGGCCGTAGCGC
>CAZPTD010000572.1:0-1831 GCA_964588915.1 uncultured Neomegalonema sp.
GGTGCAGATGGGCCGCAAGGCGCTCGAGGCGCCCGGCGAGGCGCGCGAGGATTGGGCGATCACCGTCGATCTCGCCCGACGGCTCGGGCTCGACTGGACCTACGGCCATCCCTCCGAGGTCTTCGAAGAGATGACCCGCGCGATGCCGTCGCTCGACAACATAACCTGGGACCGGCTCGAGCGCGAGAACGCGGTCGGATACCCGTCGCTCGGCCCGGAGGATCCGGGCCAGGCCGTCGTCTTCGGCGACGGCTTCCCGCGCCCGGGCGGAAGGGCGAAATTCGCGCCGGCCGACGTGCTGCCGCCGGCCGAGACGCCGGACGAGGCCTATCCGATGGTGCTGACGACCGGCCGACAGCTCGAGCATTGGCACACCGGCTCGATGACGCGGCGTTCGACGACCCTCGACGCGCTCGAGCCGGAGGCGATCGCCGCGCTCAATCCGGCGACGCTCAGGCGAATCGGCGTCGCGCCGGGCGAGCGGCTGAAGATCGAGACCCGGCGCGGCTCTGTGACCGTGAAAGCGCGCGCCGACAGCGCGTTGGCGGAGAATATGGTGTTCGCGCCATTCGCCTATGTCGAAGCGCCCGCGAACCTGTTGACGAACCCGGCCCTCGATCCTTACGGCAAGATTCCGGAGTTCAAATTCGCCGCCTGCCGAGTCGAGCCTGAGTCCGAAGCGACGGGCTGAGCCGACGCGGACGTCCGGCGCGAGCTTCATGAGCGGGATCGCGCCGGCCGGCCGGTTCCATGGGGTGGGCGAAGGACGCCAGGATCGAGCGGATTGTCGGCTGCGACCTTTTCGAAGGTAGGCGCTGCGTCGCGTTGGTCCTATGGGGCGGCCTTCAAGCGAAGGACGGTGCCATGGACCAGCTGCAGTTGCCGAGCGGCGTCGAGGAGTTGGAAGAGTGGCTCGATCGCTCCGGCGGGCGCACCGGCCGGATCGTCGGCGTCCGCCGCGCCCGGTGGGAGGATTGGAGCGTCGTCCACACGCTGGCGACGGGCCCGAGCGCGCCCTTCCGCTCCGGCCTGTCGCATCTCTCGCGCGTCGGCGACGGCCAGTTCGAGCTCAGGAGCCGTCCGAGCGGCGCGGCCGAGGGCGCGCTCTTCGCCGCCATGCTGTTCTTCGACGAGAGCAACCAGGCCGACGACGTGATCGACACGATCTTCGGCGCGGCGGAGTTCGCGCTCTTTTGGCGCGGCGCGCTCGGACTGCGGCGTTGGCTCGCCATCGATCTGGCGCTCGAAGACGCCGATCTCGATCCGGACGAGTGCCGCGCCGCGCTCGAGGCCGATCCGCGCTTGCCGGAACTCGCCTGGTTCGAATACGCGGCGATCATGCTTTCCGGCGCGCCGCCGATGGTCGTCGATTTCGGCGTCGTGCGTCCGGCGGCCCGGCTCACGTGACCGGCGGCGCCTAGGCCCTTCGTTCGTCGCTGTCGTCAGCCCTCGTCAGGGGCTGGTTCGGGCAGGAAGCGGCGCGCAGGCGGCGTGATCCGCCGTCGAGCCCGATGACACGGCGAACGCCGTTTCATCCCAGAGCAGGATCTGCAACGCCGATGACGCCGTCATCCCGGGATGACGCCGTCATCCCGGAAAGCCGCAGGCTTATCCGGGATCCAGGGCCGGTTCGCCGCACGCTCGGCCCCTTGGCCCTGGATCCCGGCTCTGCGCGCGTCGCGCTTGGCCGGCACGACACGGGCGAGGTTGGCTCCGTCAGAACCGATCAGACTATAAGCGCGTTCGAACCATTCGGAGCCGCCTTGCTCCAGCTTAGTCGTCGGCTCGAGCTGCAGTCCTGCCGGCCTCCGGCCGGCTGGCGACCGACCCG
>CAZPTD010000573.1:0-1831 GCA_964588915.1 uncultured Neomegalonema sp.
GCGCCCCGCGCGTGACCCGCCTCGACCTCGCCGGCGCCGCCCGCGCGCGCCGCGACGCCGCGCCAGGCGCCGAGCGCGAGAAACAGCGACGCGGCGACGCCGAGCCAGAGCGCCGAGCGGCGCAGCGACTGCGTCTCGAGCCGCGCGTTCGACGCCTGCAAGAGCAGAGGCCCGTCCGGAAAACCCTCCTCCGGCGCGGCGGTGATCCGCTGCGGCGCGAAACCCCAGCTCTTCGCGTAGGAGATCGCTTCGGCGACGATGTCGCGCGGCGCGACGACGACGTTGACCTCGAGAAAACCGGTCTTCGGCTCCGAGCCGAGCAGCGCGACGTCGTAGCAGAGCTTCTCCGGCCGATAGGGCGTCATCTTATCGAGCCGCCACCACGCCTCGTCGCGCAGCGCGCCGCGCGCTTCGGCCGGGAAGAGCTCGACGCGGCCGAGCACCAGCTCCTGAGGCAGCAGAATGTCGACGCTGACGTCGCTCGAGCGGCCGCGCCCGGCGATCCGGCGCATCAGGGCGATCTGATCGTCGAAATCCGGCGCGCCGTAAGCGACGGAGGCGCGCTCGCGCGTGCCGCTCATCCGCCGCTCGACGAGCGCGACGGTCTGGTTGGAGAGATCGAGCGCGAAGCGCGCCGCCTCCGAGGGCGAGACGACGCTCCGCAGCTCGCTAAGTAACCAATCCTTCATCCGGCTCCCTGGATCGGCGGCGGCGCGGCGGCGCGGCGGCGACGGACAGGCGATCGAGTCGCGCGAGAGTTAACCGAGCGCGCCGAAAAGAGAAAGCCCGGCGCGCCCGCGGCCGGAGCCGCGCGTCGGGCTTCGAGCTCGATCGGCGGCCGAGCCTAAATGCGGGCCGCCGCCGCCGCCGCCGCCGCGCCGTCGGCGCTGGTGAGGCCGGCTTCGATCTTGGCCGCGGCGTCGTCGGCGAGCGTCGGCGTGCCGTTCGCCGTCATCGCGTGGCGGAAGGCCTCCTCGGGCGCCTGCGCGAGGATGAGCGCGCGCATCGCGTCGTCGAGCGCCATCACCTCGACGATGTTGACCTCGCCGTCGACGCCGCTGCCGCCGCATTGCTTGCACTCGCCGCCCGACACGCCGCGGCCGGAGCCGGCGCAGCGCGTGCAGACCCGCGGCGCCTGATGCTGCGCCGCGACGGCGCGCAGGCACGAGGCGAGCGCGAAGGGCGGCAGGCCCATGGTGACGAGGCGCGGCGCGGCGGCGGCGACGGATTCGACGTCGAGCGTCGCGATCACGAGGGCGCCGCGCATCGCCGCGCGCGCCGCCGCCTCGGCGCTCTCGGCGTCGTTGACGGCGCCGATGAGCACCAGCTCGGCGTCGGGCTTGTCGGATTCGCGCTCCTCGACCGGCCGATCGAAGCGCTCGACGCCGCCCTCGGCGCCGGCGGCGCGCTTGGCCAGCGCGGCGGCTGTGCCGGTCTTGCCGGAGCCGCCCGGTCCGCAGATGAGAATGAGGCCCTCGCCGCCGAGCACCGCCTCTTCGAGGGCGTCGCGGGCGTCGTCGCGATAGCCCAGCGCCTCGAGATCGGCGACGACCGGGCCCTTTTTCGGACGGGCCCGCGTCGGCTCTTCGACGAGCTTTGTCGTCAACTGGTGGCGCACCGCGGCGCCTTGCTCGCGCCGCGCGGCGGCGACCGATTTCGCGCGCTCGCGTCGACGCTCGCGTTGCGCCAGAGCGGCGGCGGCCTGGTAGACCGCGGCGTTGATCTGCTCGGACATCGGCTCGGCGGACGCGGCGGACGGCGCTTGGGTCGGCGCGCGGCGCTCGGCGGGCTCCGGCGCCTCCGCCGGCGCGTCGCCGTCGCCGTCGAGCGC
>CAZPTD010000574.1:0-1827 GCA_964588915.1 uncultured Neomegalonema sp.
GCGCGAGGTGTTAGATGCAATCATCTAAGTTGGCTTGCCGCCGAGCGGGCGCCCCGCCAACGGGCGCGCCGACCAGCGCCGTCGCGGCTGTTCGCCGCGTCGGCGCGACGCTTATCTGGAGCGATGAATGCGCGCGCGCGTCGGATTCCGCGGCATGTGGCTCGCCTACCTTCTGGTGGCGCCGCAACTCGTCGTCACGCTGGTCTTCTTCATCTGGCCGTCCGCCGAGGCGATCGAGCAATCGCTCTATCTCCAAGACAGCTGGGGCTTCTCGCGCGAGTTCGTCGGCTTGCGCAACTATGACCGGCTTTGGGAGGACGAGGCGTATCTGCGCAGCTTTTGGCGCAGCTTTCTCTTCAGCGGCTGGGTGACGCTGCTCGCCATGGGGCTCGGCCTCGTCTTCGCGCTTGCCGCCGATCGCGCGCTGCGCGCCGCCGCCGCCTACAAGTCTCTCCTGATCTGGCCCTACGCGGTCGCGCCGGCGCTCGCGGGCGCGCTCTGGTACTTCATGCTCAATCCGAGCGTCGGCGTGTTCGCGCTGTGGCTGAAGGCGGCCGGCGTCGAGTGGAACCACTACTCCAACGCCGATCAGGCCTTCGTCTTCATCGTCATCGCCGCGGTCTGGCGGCAGATCAGCTATAATTTCCTGTTCTTTCTGGCCGGGCTGCAGTCGATCCCGCGCTCGCTGATCGAGGCGGCGGCGATCGACAACGCCGGCCCGTGGCGGCGCTTCTGGACGGTGACCGCGCCGCTGCTCTCGCCGACGATCTTCTTTCTCTTCGTCATCAACCTCGTCTACGCGTTCTTCGACACCTTCGCGATCATCCACGCGACGACCGGCGGCGCGCCGGGCGACGCCACGGCGACCTTGATCTACCGCGTCTACAATATCGGCTTCGAGGGCCAGAATTACGGCCGTTCCGCCGCCGAAGGGCTGGTGCTCATGGTGCTGGTCATCATCATGGCGGTGATCCAGTTCCGCTATGTCGAGCGGCGGGTCTCCTACCAATGAGCGCGCGGTCTCTCATGGAGGATCTCGGATGATCGAGCGTCGCCGCGGCCTCGCGATCCTCGGCCATGCGGTGCTGATCCTCGGCGTCGCGGCGATGTGCTTTCCGCTCTGGATGGCGCTCGTCGCCTCGACCCATGAGGGCCCGCGGCTCTCGCAACGGCCCTTCCCGCTCTGGTTCGGCGATGTCGGCCTCGAGACCTACGCCCGGCTGCTGACCGAAGGGCCTTCGACCGGCGGCTCGGCGTCGGCCGGGCGAATGCTGTTCAATAGTCTGATCATGGCGCTCGGCGTCGCGTTCGGCAAAATCGCCGTCTCGCTCACCGCGGCGTTCGCCATCGTCTACTTCCGCTTCTGGGGGCGGATGCTGTTCTTCTGGCTGATCTTCATCACGCTGATGCTGCCGATCGAGGTGCGAATCTTCCCGACCTTCGACGTCGTCAACAGCCTGTCGCTCATCAACACCCATGGCGGCATGATCCTGCCGCTGGTGGCCAGCGCGACGGCGACCTTCCTCTTTCGTCAGGTGTTCCTCACGACGCCGCCGGAGCTGGTGGAGGCGGCGAAGATCGACGGCGCCGGACCGCTGAAGTTCTTCTGGGACATCCTGCTGCCGATGAGCCGCACCAACATCGCGGCGCTGTTCATTATTCTCTTCATCTATGGCTGGAACCAATATCTCTGGCCGCTCCTCGTCAGCCTCGACGAGGACTATTACACCGTCGTCATGGGCATTCAGCGGATGGTGAACTCGGGCGAGGCTCTGCCGGTCTGGAACGAGATCATGGCCGTCGCGCTGCTCGGCATGCTGCCGCCGG
>CAZPTD010000575.1:0-1826 GCA_964588915.1 uncultured Neomegalonema sp.
ATCACCCGGAGATTACGCCGCCTTCGAATTTCCACCACTTCCGCGACACGACCGAGCAGGACGCGCGCTACGATAATCGTGATCGACAGCTGCTGTCAGACCACTGCCCCGTGACCGTCGAGTTGCGTTGGTAGCGGAAGGTCTCTCAACGGTGAGTATCACTGTCTCGGCCAGTCTGGTGTCTCCGTTCAAGGAGCGCTGATCGAGACTTCGGTCCTTTTGTCGAGTGGACCGAAGCGGATCGGCGGGGGCAGCTGCGACATCCGTCGGCTGCCGGAGCGGACCATCCTTCGCCGGCTACCGCTCGAAGCCACGATCCTGCTTCTGCGAGGGCGCGGGAGGTTTCGCGTCCCGCGCCTTCTCCGCCGCGTCGCGCCGAAAGAGCTCCTCTATGCTCCGGGCAGGCTGCTGGCGCTCACCTTCCCGCTCGCGCGCGCGCTCATCGCGCAGCCGCTCGACGGCCGCCGTCGGCTCGCGCCGTTCCTGCGCCGCCTGGGCGTCAAGGCGCTGTTCCGGCGGCCGCCAGTGGATGCTGAGGGGATCCCGCTCTGCCTCGCGCCGCGCCTCTGGCGACATGCGCCGCCACTCTGCATCGGCACGATCCCGCGCCGCCTCAAAGGCATCCCGCCGCGCGCGGGCTCCGTCATCGATCCCTGTGCGTGTCGCCCGCGTGGTGCGCGCGATGGTCTCGGACGCGATCTCGCCAAGGCGCGTGAGCGGCGAGACGGGCCGGATCGGCCGCGCCGCCGCCCGCTCCGTCTCAAGGCCAGTGAGCGCCGTCTCCTTTCGCCCGGCGCGCGCCGCAACAGCCGCGGCGAGCTTTGCCCGGTCGTCGGTGACCACGACGCCCGTCTCCTTCGCACGGCTGAGCGCGACGTAGAACGAGGCCCGGTTCATGAGATTGATGCGCGACGCCTCCGCATGGACGATCACCCGGTCCGCCGTGCGGCCCTGCGCGGCGTAGGCCGTCTCGGCATAGGCGTGGCGCCAGTGGCCATCCGCCGGCGCCGTCGCAGAGATTGCGATCGGGCGCTCACCGAAGCGGACGGTTGCAACAGCGCCGTTGCGGTCGATCTCGGCGACGGTCCCGACGCGGCCGTTGACGAGACCGCGGTCTGGGTCGTTCCGCGTCCAAACGATGCGGTCGCCGACACGCAGATCTGCGGGACGCGGCCGATACAATTCGGCCTTGCTCGCGCCCTTATCGGCCGGATTCCAGACGACAGAGCGCCCTCCGTCCAGGCGGAGGCGCAACCGGTTCTCGCTGCGGTCCACGCTCTGGATCGTGGCGTAGGCGCCCTTCCGCCAGATCTCCTTGCCGAAGCGGAGGTCGCGGCGCAGCACCACGAGATCACCCTTCGCATAGTTCTGCGCCTGTCGCGCCTCGGCGAGCGTGAGGCTCTCCTTCTCGAGCCGCACGCCCTCGAGCGCCTCGCCGCCGAGGCGTCCTTCGCTCACCAACCCGTCCCGGATCGCGTGGTTGACGGCCTCGCGCCCCGCGCGGCTCGGATCGATGACGATGGTGTTCTCGCGCTCGGCGGGCGAGAGAGCGAGCCAATGGCGGGCGAGCGCCACGACCCGGCCCTCCGCTGTCGACGCCTCGATGACGGCACCGCCGGCTGCTTCGAGCATGGCGAGCGCTGTCTTCGCCTCGGCCTTCAGGCTGGCCTCGACAGCGCCCTTCATCTCCGGTGTCGCCTGCCGCACGATCTCCTCGAGGCGCTCGGTAACCATCCCGGCGCGCTGCAGCTGGTCGAAGCCCCGCCCTGCTCCGACCGAGCCGAGCTGGTGCGCATCGCCGACGAGGACGAGCCGCGCGCCCTGCG
>CAZPTD010000576.1:0-1824 GCA_964588915.1 uncultured Neomegalonema sp.
CGCCTCCTTGAGGCCGAGACCGGTGATGGCGCGGACCTCCTTGATGACGTTGATCTTCTTCTCGCCGGCTTCGAGGAGAATGACGTCGAACTCGGTCTTCTCCTCGACCGGCGCCGCGGCCTCGCCGCCGCCCGCCGCCGCCGGCATCGCCATCGGCATCATCATGCCGCCGCCCGACGCCGCCTCGACGCCCCATTTGTCTTCGAGCATCTTCGCCAGCTCGGAGATCTCCAACACGGTCAGGTTCGAGAGTTCTTCAGCGATTTTCTCGAGATCAGCCATTTTACTCGCTCCACATGTTTCGATCGGCCGCCGCGTCGCGCGGCGCCGGGTCACCCGTTCAGTTTCGCTTCATACGCCTTCAGCACGCCGAGCAGCTTCGCCGGCACCGCCTTGGCCACGCCCGCCATCTTCTGCGGCGGCGCCTTGGCCACGCCCGCCATCTTGGCGAGCGGCGCCTTGAACACGCCGAGCAGCTTCGCGCGCAGCTCGTCGATCGACGGCATGTCCGCGAGCGCCTTGACGGCGGCCGCGTCGAGCCGTTGACCTCCGAGCGCGCCGCCGAGGATCACGAACTTGGCGTTCTCCTTGGCGTAGGCGGTCGCGACCTTCGCCGCGGCGACCGGATCCTTCGAAAACGCGATCCCGGTCTGACCATTGAAAAGGTCCGCGGCGGCCGATTGCGGCCGGCCTTCCAAGGCGATCTTCATCAGGCGGTTCTTCGCCACCTTGAAGGTCGCCTCCTGCTCGCGCATCTTAGCGCGCAGGCCCTCCATCTCCTTGACGGACATGGTGGCGTAATGCGCCACGACGATCACGCCGGACTCGTCCACGATCCGGCCGAGGTCCTCGACGGCTTGGGCTTTTTGGGCTCTATCCATCACTCGCTCCCAATCTCGCGCCGCCCTGCGCGCGACGCGCGTCGGCGGCTCGCCCGATCGGACTGCGGCGGAACTCGGCCGCGGCCCGCGACAGCGCGCCCGGACGCGTCGCGACGAACGCCCGAAAGCGGCCGATGCGCGACGCCGTCGCCCGGAGGCGCGGCTCTTCAAAGCATGGGGAGCGTGAAGCGATGCGGAGACGAGAACAGCCCGACCGCGTCGGACGCTGATGCTCGCCTGGTCCGCCGGAACTCCGCGACGTCCCCCGCCTGTGCGAACCCGGCCGGCGCTCCGACCGAATTAAGCGCGGATCGGCGATCCGCGCGCTCGCATCTCAAAACGGGATCAGATGCTGGATCTTATTCCCGGCTCTCCGCCCGGCCGAAGCCGAACGAACAACACGAAAGCAGGGCGGTCGCCCACCCTGCCGACGGCGCATATTTAAGCGGAAACCGACGCGATGTCGAGTGAGATTCCCGGTCCCATCGTCGAAGAAATCGAGATTTTCCTCAAATAGGCGCCCTTGGCGCCGGTCGGCTTGGCTTTCGTCACCGCATCGACGAAGGCGTGCACGTTCTTGGCGAGGTCCTCCTCCGAAAAGCTCGCCTTGCCGATGCCGGCGTGGACGATGCCCGCCTTTTCGACCCGGAACTGCACCTGGCCGCCCTTGGCGTCCTCGACCGCCTTCTTCACGTCCATGGTGACGGTGCCGACCTTCGGGTTCGGCATCAGGCCGCGCGGGCCGAGCACCTTGCCGAGCCGGCCGACGATCGGCATCATGTCCGGCGTCGCGACGCAGCGGTCGAAGTCGATCGTTCCGCCTTGGATCGTCTCCATCAGATCCTCGGCGCCGACGATGTCCGCGCCCGCCTCCTTCGCCTCGTCGGCCTTGGCGCCGCGGGCGAAGACGGCGCCGCGCACCGACTTGCCGGTGCCGCTCGGC
>CAZPTD010000577.1:0-1822 GCA_964588915.1 uncultured Neomegalonema sp.
GTCGCCTTGCGCATCGCCGCCGCGAAGCAGTCCTCGCCGACGAAGCGGTGCAGCATCATCGTCATCGTCCAGGAGAAGCGCATCGCCTTCCACACCCGGCGAAGCGCGCGCTCGGAGTAGCTCTCGATCCCGGTCCGATCGCCGCGCTTCACCGCCGCGATCAGCGCCTGATGAAGATAGAAGACGTCCGACGCCGCGAGGTTCAGCCCCTTCGCGCCGGTCGGCGGCACGATATGCGAGGCGTCGCCGGCGAGGAGAAGGTTGCCCCAGCGCATCGGCTCCGAGACGAAGCTCCGGAGCGGCGCGATCGACTTCTCGATCGACGGCCCGGTCTCCATCGCCGCCGCGGTCTCCGTCGGCAGCCGCCGCTTGAGCTCGGCCCAGAAGGCGTCGTCGCTCCACTCCTCGGGCCGGTCGCTGAGCGGCGTCTGGATGTAGTAGCGCGAAAGGGTCGGATTCCGCATCGAGGCGAGCGCGAAGCCGCGGCTCGAATTGGCGTAGATGAGCTCGTGATGCGCCGGCCGCGTGCGCGAGAGCACGCCGAGCCAGCCGAACGGATAGACGCGCTCGAACGCGCGCCGCTTGTCGTCCGGGATGGCGCCGCGGCTGACGCCGTGAGAGCCGTCGCAACCGGCGATGAACGCGCAGTCGATCCGGCGCCGCTCGCCGCCTTGCGTGAACTCGACGCGGCTCGCCCCGCCGTCGAGATCGTGCAGCGTCACGTCGTCGACCGAGTGGAGGATCGTCGCGCCGATCGCGTCCTGCGCGGCGTAGAGATCCGCCGTGACCTCGGTCTGGCCGTAGACCATCACCTTGCGGCCGGTGAGCGCCGAAAAGTCGATCCGGACGGTCATATCGTCGTCGGAGAAGACGCAACCGTCATGCGGCGCGCCCTCCTTGTCCATCCGCTCGCCGGCGCCGGCCTCGCGCAAGAGCTCGACCGTGCCCGCTTCGAGCACGCCGGCGCGGATGCGCGACAGCACGTAGTCGCGCGTGCGGCGTTCGAGCACGACGGTCTCGACGCCGGCGCGGTTCAGAAGCTGCGACAGCAAAAGGCCGGAAGGACCGCCGCCGATGATCGCCACTTGAGTGCGCATGCGCCTCCTTCATCGTTCTCATCGGCCGCGCGTCTTGCGCCGACGCGACGCGGATATGTCAATGGTGTAGCGCGCTCCCGGCGGTATCCAATCGTTCGGACCGTCGACCGCGTCTCCGCCCGCGCGCTCGGCGGCGATCCGCTCCGGCCGCCGCGCAAACGACGGCCGGCGATGTCGCGCGCCGGCGCGCGCCTTATTCCGCGGCGATCCTGGACGGATTGTTCGGATGCGTCGTCCAGTCGCCCGGCTCCGCCTTCACCGTCTCGCCCGTCCGCGGATCGACGGCGCCGACCGGCAGGCGCTCCATGGTGATGCAGCCTTCCACCGGGCAGACGTTCACGCAAAGATTGCAGGCCACGCATTCCTCGTCGATCACCTCGAAATGCCGCGCGCCGTCCTTCGTCGCCGTGATCGCTTGATGCGACGTGTCCTCGCAGACGATGTGGCAGCGGCCGCATTTGATGCAGAGATCCTGGTCGATCCGCGCCTTGGTGACGTAGTTGAGGTTGAGATACTGCCAGTCGGTCACGTTCGGCACCGCGCGACCCGTGAACTCGGCCCGCGTCGCAAGGCCCATCTAGTCAATCCACGACGCGCGCCCCGACAACCTCTCCCCCATGCCCGCATCCTCCGCCGGAGGCAGAAAGGGCTCCCGGACCAAGGGAGGCGCCTAAGCCGGACTTCCAGGCGATCCGCTGCCGAAGCCTACGGAATCTGATCGCTTT
>CAZPTD010000578.1:0-1806 GCA_964588915.1 uncultured Neomegalonema sp.
CTGGAGCAAGGCGGCTCCGAATGGTTCGAATGCGCTCTAAACAGATCCTGCTCTAGAGCCGAAGCGCGCCGACCCTTTCCGAGCTCTTGCGCCGGGCGGTCTCGGCGAGACCGAGCTTCGCGATCCGGTCCCGCAGCGCCGTCTGGCGATCCTCGTAGCTGATCTCGGGTTCGGCGAGGAGCCGGCGAAACCGACTGCGGCGGCGCGCATGCGCCGTTCGCCAGGCGATCGGATCGTCCTTGACCGGAGCGGATCGCGGCCGAGAGGCGCAGGCCGAGCGCGCGTCCGCGTCCGGTCGGACCAGTCTTCGAAGCTCGTCGAGATAGGCGTCGAGCGCCATCACGGCCTCGACCGCGGGCGCCGCCGCGGTCTCCGGGGCCGGCTTCGGCGTCGTAGGCGGCGGCGCGGCGACGGCCGGCTCGGACCGGCGCTCGGGCGTGGAGCGGCGCGGCTGCGGACGTTCGAAAGCGGGACGCGCGCCGGCGCCCGCCGGATAGAGCGCGCTCACCAGCCGGCGTCGCTCGACCGCCGCCAGCCACCGCGCCCGCGCGCGACGGCGCGCCAAGACCACGGCGCCGACCGCGACGGAAGCGACCGTCGCGAGAGCGCCGATCACCGACAGCTTTTGCGACGTCGCGAGCTCGGACCAGCGGCGCGCGCCGTCGCGAACGGCCGTCTCCGGCGTCGCGGCGGTCTGAGCGACCGCGCCGGCGGCTTCGGCCAGGACGGTCGCGAGCTCGAGGCCGAGCGCGCCCGCCGCGCCGATCAGCAGCGCCGTCGCCCCGCCCCGCGCCAGGACGCGCGCGCCGTCCGCCGCGGCGAGACCGTCGCGCGCCGACCAGACCGGGCGCCGCGCGTCCCGCGGGCGGTCGACGCGGTCCGAAGGCCGCGGCGTCCGATCCGGCCGAAAGCGAAGATATCGTGATCGCGCGCGACTCTGCGCCATGACTTCCTGCTCACTTGGCGCCGCCTGCGCCGTCGCCGGGCGACGCGCTGTCGCGACAATGCGGGCCATCTATTCAAGCATGGCGCCATTTCGGCCGCCGCGCGCCGGAAAATCGCCGCCCGCGCGCGCTATGCGAACGCGTCCGGTTCGGCCTCTTTGCGCCGAGCGACGTAGTCTTTCAACGCCTCGTCGACGCCCTCGTCGATCGGCGGCGCCTCGTACTCGGCCAGAAGTTGCTTCCAACGCGCATTCGCGCGCGCCGCCGCCTCGACCGAGCCGTCTTCGGACCAGGTCTCGTAAGGACGGTAGTCGTTGACCGACGAGCGCCAATAGGCGGCCTTGAAATTGGCCTGGGTGTGCGCGCAGCCGAGATAGTGGCCGCCCGGCCCGACCTCGCGCACCGCGTCGAGCGCCTGGCCGTTCTCCGTGATGTCGACGCCGCCGCCGGCGAAGCGCTGCATCGCCGTCAGTTGATCGGCGTCGATGACGAGCTTCTCGAACGACGTGACGAGCCCGCCTTCGAGCCAGCCGGCCGAATGCAGCGCGAAATTGACGCCGCAGGTCACCGTCGGCCAGAGCGTGTTGGCCGACTCGTAGGCGGCCTGAGCGTCGGGCGCCTTCGAGCCGCAGAGCGCGCCGCCCGAACGGAACGGCAGGCCGAGCCGGCGCGCAAGCTGCGACGCGCCGGCGAGCACCATCGCCGCTTCCGGCGTGCCGAAGGTCGGCGCGCCCGAGTTCATGTCGATCGAGGTGACGAAGGCGCCCATGATCACCGGCGCGCCGGGACGGATCAGCTGGCTGTAGGCGATCCCGGCCAATCCTTCGGCGAGCACCTGGGTCAGCGTGCCCGTCACCGAGAC
>CAZPTD010000579.1:0-1804 GCA_964588915.1 uncultured Neomegalonema sp.
AGGACGATCTCATGCCGATCATCGAGCCCGTCTCCTCCGACATCGCCTCCCTCGACGCCGGGTTCGAGGTCATGGTCCGCGCCGGCCGCAACGCGCCGATGGCGAAGACGATGCTGATCCCGGAGAGCTGGTCGACCTCGGGCCACACGATGCCCGAGGCGTGGCGGGCGATGTACGCCTATTCGAACGCGGTGATGGAGCCTTGGGACGGGCCGGCGGCGATCGCGGCGACGGACGGGCGCTGGGTCATCGGCGGCATGGACCGCAACGGCCTCCGGCCGATGCGCTACGTGCGGACCGCGGACGGGCTCGTGATCGCGGGCTCGGAGGTCGGCATGGCGCCGGTCGACGAGACGACGATCATCGAGAAGGGCCGGCTCGGCCCGGGCCAGGTGCTCGCCATCGATCTCGAGGACGCGGCGTTCTATCACGACGCGGAGATCAAGGACCGGCTCGCCGCGGAACATCCCTACACCGAGTGGATCGAGCGCGTCACCGATCTCGAAAAGGACGTCGAGGGCGCCTCCGAGGCGCCGCAGATGACGCCGGAGGATCTCCGGCGCAGGCAGGTGGCGGCCGGCTACTCGGTCGAGGAGCTCGAAACGATTCTCGCGCCGATGTCCGAGGACGGCAAAGAGGTCGTCGGATCGATGGGCGACGACACGCCGATCGCCGTGCTCTCGGACCAATACCGGCCGCTCAGCCATTACTTCCGGCAGAATTTCAGCCAGGTGACCAACCCGCCGATCGATCCGTTGCGCGAACGGCGGGTCATGAGCCTGAAGACGCGCTTCGGCAATCTCAAGAACGTGCTCGACGAGTCGAGCGCTCAGACCGAGATCCTGACGCTCGAGAGCCCGGTGGTCTCCAACGGCCGCTTCGCGAAGATGAAAAAGGCCTTCGGCGGCGCCTATCGCGAGCTCGACTGCCTCTTTGCGCTCTCGGACGTCGAGGAGCCGCGCTCGGGCCGGGCCATCCGCGACGCGCTGGCGCGGCTCCGCGCCGACGCGGAGGAGGCGGTGCGCTCGGGCGCGGCGCATCTCATCCTGACGGACGAGCGCGAAGACGCTGAGAACGCCGCGGCGCCGATGATCCTCGCGACCTCGGCGGTCCATTCCTGGCTGACCAAGCAAGGCCTGCGCACCTTCTGCTCGATCAACGTGCGCAGCGCCGAATGCGTCGATCCGCATTACTTCGCGGTGCTGATCGGCTGCGGCGCGACGACGGTGAACGCCTATCTCGCCCAGGAGAGCCTCGCCGACCGCGTGCGCCGCGGGCTTCTCGACATGTCGGTCGACCGGGCCGTCGAGCGCTATCGGGACGCGATCGACGGCGGGCTGCTCAAGATCATGTCGAAGATGGGGATCTCGGTGATCTCGTCCTATCGCGGCGGCTGCAACTTCGAGGCGGTCGGCCTCAGCCGCGCGATGGTCGCCGAGTATTTTCCGGGCATGCTCAGTCGGATCTCCGGCATCGGGCTCGCCGGCGTGCAGGAGAAGACGCTCCTGCGCCACGCCAAGGCGTATCGGGGCGCGGCCGCGGCGACGCTGCCGATCGGCGGCTTCTACAAGCAGCGCGCGAGCGGCGAGGCGCACGCCTGGGGCTCGAAGCTGATGCACCTCATGCAGACCGCCTGCGGGACCGGCTCCTACAAGCAGTTCAAGGCGTTCTCCGACGGGCTGCGCAAGCAGAAGCCGATCCATGTCCGGGATCTTCTCGACTTCAAGCCGGCCGGCCCGTCTCTGCCGATCGACAAGGTCGAGTCGATCACCTCGATCCGCAGGCGCTTCGTGACGCCGGGCCT
>CAZPTD010000580.1:0-1802 GCA_964588915.1 uncultured Neomegalonema sp.
TGCCGAAGGGACAGGACGCGCCGGGCGCATCTCGCGACGGGGCGGGCGCGTCGCAGGACGCGCCGGGATGGCGCGAGGAGCCGCGGCCGGGCGAACGCCGCGAGGACGCGCTGCGTCGGCTGCGAATCCGGTGCTGGCGCCGCGGCTCGCGAGAGATGGATCTTCTGCTCGGCGGCTTCATCGACGCCGCGGGCGCCGATCTGAGCGCCGAGGAGCTGGCCGCGTTCGACGCGCTCTGCCGCGAGGACGACGCGACGCTCTACCGCTGGATCGCGGGCGGCGCGCAAGCGCCAGCGGCGCATCGAGCGATCGTGGAGCGCGTGCGCGCGCATCACCGGGTCGACTGAGCGGCGCGCGCAGGGCCTGCGGCTTTCTCCCAGCGATCGGCGGGCGATTTTACGGTTTCGCAAGCACGGCGAACTAGAAAAGGAGAACCGTCGCAGCATGCGGAGATCGACATGTCGCCGAGTCCGAACTTGGCCAGCCAGGGGCTCCCGGCCGAACAGAAAAGCCGCTACGAGCAGTACACCGAGACACTGTCTCTCATCGAGCGGCTGCATCGTTTGATGCTGGACGTGATCAAGGACGAGTTCGAGCGGCTCGGGCGCATCGATCTCACCAGCGTGCAGGCGCTGCTTTTATTTAATATCGGGCAGGAAGAGGTCAGTGCCGGCGAGTTGAAAACTCGCGGCTATTATCAGGGCTCGAACGTTTCTTACAATTTGAAGAAGATGGTCGAGCTTGGATATTTGAATTCGCAACGATCCGACCTCGATCGCCGCGCGGTCCGCATCACCTTGACCGAGCGAGGCTTGGAGGTGCGCGAGATCGTCCGGGCGCTCTATGAGCGTCACGCCGAGGCGCTGCTCGCGACCGCGAGCGGCGAAGAGACGGATTTCGCGGAGCTGAACGCGGCGATGCGGCTTCTCGAGCGCTATTGGCGCGATCAGATCCGCTTCATCTACTGATCCGGTCGCCGCGCGGCCTCGAGCGGCCGCGCCGCCGCCCGCGCGCGCTTCTCGAGCGTCGCGGGCCGGACGCGTCGCCCGTCGACCATCGGAACGTCCCGCGACGGGCCGAGCGGCTCGGATTCTCGCTTACGCCTTGCGCGGAGACGTCATGACGGCGAACCTCGTTAACGCGATAGATGGGCTTTGGCCTGAATTCTGATTGCGACCGGCGGCCTGAGGCGCCACATCACCTCGAAAGTCGCGCGAGCGCGGCGATCGGGCGGCGTCGCGGGTCCGGCGTAAATATTGCTTATCGCTTTGCGGCGATCCTAAGCGGCGCGTCCGCGCCGGCCGGCGCCGGCGGCCGAGAAACGGCCGTGAGAGCTTTGAGGCTGAGCAATGACCGACGATCGTAGGGACGACCGAAAGGAACCCGGCTTCTCCGGCACGCCGCCGGGCGGTCCTGCGGCCGAGCCCGAGAGCGATCGCGCCGCGAACCGCGCGCAGGACCCGTTCGCCCAGCCGTCCGAGCCGCGCGGCGATTGGCGCGTCGCGCGCCCGCAGAAACGCAATTTCCGCGCCGCGCCCGACCGATTCGGCGCGCCGAGCGCCTCGCTCGGTCCGGAGACGCCGCCGGAGCCGGCGCCGCCCGAGTTCAGCGCGCCCGCTTTCAATCCGGTCCGACCGCCGGTGCGCCGCGGCGCCGAGCCGAGCATTGGCGACGCGCCGGCGGCGCCGCGGCGGGACCCGTCGCCGGAGGCCGGGCGCCCCGAAGACGTCCGCCGCCGCCCGCCGATCGCGCCGACGCCGCCCTCGCGCCGAGAACGCGCCGCCGAGCCGCCGCCCGCGCCG
>CAZPTD010000581.1:0-1800 GCA_964588915.1 uncultured Neomegalonema sp.
AAATCGAGGCCGGCGATGCCGAAGCCGCGCATCGCGGTCGACGGCGTGCGGTTGGTGAAGACGCAATAGACGTCCGAGGAGACGTTCGGGATCGTGTAGGGCCCGGGCAGATGGCCGGTCGCCTTTTGGACGGCGTAGGACGAGAGCCGCGTATAGGCGCCGCTGTCGAAATAGCCGGTGAAGCGGCGCGCGAGGATGCGGCCGTCGGCGGCGATCCCGTCCTTGATGAACCAGACCTCGGCGCCCCTCGGCGCGCCGACCTGCATCTCCTCCTCGCGGTCCCAGGAGTATTTGACCGGCCGCCCGGTCAGCATCGCGCCCAAGACCGCGAGCGGCTCGTGGATGCTGTCGACCTTGCCGCCGAAGCCGCCGCCGACGGTGCCGCCGATGAAATGGAGCTTGCTCGACGGCAGGTCGAGGAGCTTCGCCGTGGTGCCGAGCGAGAAGAAGAGCGCCTGCGTCGAGGTGTGGCAGACATAGCGGTCGTTCTGCTCGGGCGCGGCGATGGCGCCGCAGGTCTCGACCGGCGCCTGCTCGATCGGCGACATCTGATAGCGCGCCTCGACAACGTGCGCGGCTTGCGCGAAACCCGCCTCGACGTCGCCGAAGCGCAGCTTCTGATGGTCGTATTTCTCGTGATATTCGAAGGTGTTCTCCGGATAGGTCTCGTTGACCACCGGCGCGTCCCGCTTCAGCGCCTCCTCGACGTCGAGCACATGCGGCAGGACCTCGTAGTCGACGCGGACCGCGTCGGCGGCGGCGCGCGCCTGACGGTCGGTCTCGGCGACGACGGCGACGACAGGCTCGCCGACATAGGCGACCTTCCGATGCGCCAGCATCGGCTCGTCGTCCTTGCCGAAGCCGATGAGCGAGAGGAGCGTGTTGAGGTTGTTGGGCACGTCTTCCGGCCGGATGACGCGGACGACGCCCGGCATGCGCTCGGCCGCCGACGCGTCGATCGAGCGGATGCGCGCGTGATGATGCGGGCTCCTGGCGCAGCGCATGTGCAGGAGCCCGTCGAAGAGATGATCGTCGAAATAGGGCGAGCGGCCCGTGACATGGCCGAGAATGTCCTGGCGCCGCGTCGGCTGGCCGACCTCGTTCAGATTGTCGTCACGCTCGTCGGCGAAGAGGTCTTTGCGGAACTCGATGGTGGTCATTTCTGCGTCCTCTAGGCGATCCGACGCGCGCCGCCGCGGGCCGCGGCGGCGAGTATGGCTTCGATGATCGGCTCGTAGCCGGTGCAGCGGCAGACATTGCCGGAGATCGCTTCCACCACCTCCGCCCGCGACGGGTTCGGATTGCGCCGGAGAAGCGCCGTCGCCGCCATCAGCATGCCGCTGGTGCAATAGCCGCATTGCGCCGCGAAGCCCTCCATGAACGCCTCCTGCAGCGGATCGAGCGCCGCGCCTTTGGCGAGACCGGCGACCGTCTCGACCTCGCGGCCGGCGACCGCCTCGGCGAGGGTGAGGCAGGCGAGATGCGGCGCGCCGTCGATGAGCACGGTGCAGGCGCCGCAGGTTCCTTGGCCGCAGCCGTATTTCGGCGAGAGATCTCCCAAACCGCGGCGGAGCGTGTCGAGGAGGTTGGCGCCGCCGTCGACGAACACCGCCTTCTCGGCGCCGTTGAGGCGGAAGGCGACCGGCGTTTTGGCCATGTCGAAGGCTCCTCTTCTCAGCGCTCGACGTCGAGCAGCAGACGGCGCAGATGAACGGGCGCGACCTCGCGGCGATACCATTCGGACGCGATCGGATCGGTCGGTGGGCTCAAGCCGTCGATGGCGACGGCGAGCGCCGGCGT
>CAZPTD010000582.1:0-1791 GCA_964588915.1 uncultured Neomegalonema sp.
CGGCGTCGGCGTCGAGCACGCCGCGCATCGACAGCAGCGCGTCGACCGAGATCGGCGTCGCGGCGATCCCGGCGCGCGCGGCGCGCGTGGCGGCCTCCTTGGCGAGCGCGACGGCGGCGTCGAGCGCGGCCGGATCGAGGCGCGGCGCCCGCGACGACCGGCTCTCGTCGAGCGTCAGCGCCGCGGTCAGCGTGCCGCGGGCGAAGCGCCCGGCGATGCGGTCCCGCCAGTCCCGCTCGACGCTCTCGAATCCGGACGGCGTCCGAAAACGGATCTCCAGCCCGCGCGCGTTGACGCACCGGATCTCCCAGCGCCAGCGGCCTTCCGGCTCCTCTCCCTGCTCGGCGGCGAAGCCGGTCATGCTGCGCATCGGCCTGCGTCCTTTCTCCGTTGCGATCTTCCGTCGCCGTCATCGGCGTCCTAGACGCGCCGAAATCGACCGTCCACGGCGCTCGACGGGCCGCGTCGGCCCGTTTCACGCCATTTGTTGGTTAGCATCGCGGGCGGGGGGCTTGCCATAGCGCTTAAAGTTGCGGTCTTCCTATGGCATAGAATTCTTTTGCGGCGCGCGGAGGGCGCGACGCTGGCATGGAGGTTGCTCTGAGGTCTTCGACATCGCCGGTCGGGCCGCTCGGATGGGCGGGCGCGGCCGGAAGGAGGCCGAACAGAGCAGGGGAGACGCAGCGCCATGAAGCATGAGAACGCCAAGGGCCTGTACGCGTATTGGACCGAGCTCCGCCAGGGACGGGCGGCGCCCTATCGCAGCGAGCTCGACCCGCGGGCGATCTCGTCGCTTCTCGAGACCACCTTCATCCTCGAACACACGCCCGACGCGACGCCGCGCTTCCGGCTCGCGGGCACCAAGCTCTGCGACCAGTTCGGCATGGAGCTGCGCGGCATGAGCGCGCTCGCGTTCTGGACCGGCGAGAACCGCACGCGCATGCGCGACCTTCTGCGCAAGGTGGTCGAGACGCCCTGCGTCGGCCATGTGATCTGCACGGTCGAGACCCGCGGCGGCTATCTCTACGAGGCGGAGTTCCTCTATCTGCCGCTCAGGAGCGATCTCGGCGAGATGACCCGGATCCTCGGCTGCGCGCATTACATGGGCGGCGTCGACGCCCGCGCCGCCAGCCGCGCGCCGGTGCATCACTGGATCGACCGGATCGAGGCGCTGCCGATCGTGACCGACGAAGAGGCCGAGGCCGGCGGCCCGCGCGTCTTCGAGGAGACGCCGACGCGGATCCGCCCGCATCTGCAGGACCCGCTGACGCGGCCCCTCACGCTCTCGCAGCGCAACCCGATGCGCGCGACGCCGCGCGACCGGGCGCTGCCCTTCGGCGCCGCGGGCGCCCGCCCGATGCTGCGCGCGATCGAAGGCGGCGCCGCGCTCTCGCCGCAGCCGGCCGACGCGGACGCCGAGCCGCGGTCCCGGAGCCATCTCAGGGTGGTGAAGTAGGCCCCTCGCCTTTCCGTCATCCCGGACGGCCGCAGGCTGATCCCCTGCGTGTCGGCGGCTTCGCAGAAGCCGCGTGAACGCGGGATCCAGGGGCGCGAGCGGCGCGCTTAACGGCCCCTGGATCCCGGATCGCCGCTTTCAGCGGCGTCCGGGATGACGGCGGCCGCCGCCGCGCGCCGCGTTCTTGGCTGCGTCGAGCCCCGAAAGGACGCGCGAACCTCACCGTCATCCCGGACAGCCGGAGGCTGATCCGGGATCCAGGGCCGCCAAGAACCGACGTCGCACTTTCCGCCCCTGGATCCCGGATCGCCGCTTTCAGCGGCGTCCGGGATGAC
>CAZPTD010000583.1:0-1781 GCA_964588915.1 uncultured Neomegalonema sp.
TGCGCGTCGAGTAGTTGACCTCCGAGCGGCCCTTCACCTTGTGCGTGCCGGCCTGGCGCTTGGCGAGCTGCCAGCGCACCACCCGGTGCAGGATGTCGACCCGCGGCTCCTCGACGCCGAAAATCGCGTCGTCGAGCTCGATCTCGCCCGCCTCTTCGGCGTCGAGCGTTAAGACCTTCGCCTTCACGACTTCTCTCCTTCGGCCGGCGCGTCGCCCCCCGCGGAGGCGCCCTCTCGGCCGCCCTCTTCGGCGGCGGTCGCCTCGCTCGCGGCCTCGTCGGACGCGGTCTCCTCCGCGACGCCCTCTTCGACCGGCTCCTCGATCTTGCGCAGCGCCGCCGGCGTCGGCGCGCCGTCCGGCAGCGCCCGTTTCGCCGCGTCGCGGATCGTCACCCAGCCGCCTTTCGGCCCCGGCACCGCGCCCTTGACGAAGATCACGCCGCGCTCGGCGTCCGACTTGACGACGACGAGATTCTGAACCGTCACGCGCGCGTCGCCCATATGGCCGGCCATCTTCTTGCCCTTGAAGACCTTGCCCGGATCCTGGCACTGGCCGGTCGAGCCGTGGCTCCGATGCGAGATCGAGACGCCGTGCGACGCGCGCAGACCGCTGAAGTTATGCCGCTTCATCGCGCCGGCGAAACCCTTGCCGATCGACGTGCCGCTGACGTCGACATGCTGGCCGCTGATGAAGTGCTCGGCGGTGATCTCCGCGCCGACGTCGATCATGTTCTCCGGGCTCACCCGGAACTCGACGACCTTGCGCTTCGGCGAGACGTTCGCTTTGGCGAAATGGCCGCGCATCGGCTTGGAGACGTTCTTAGGCTTCGCGAAACCGGCGCCGAGCTGGACGGCGGAATACCCGTCGCGCTCCTCGGTCCGCTGCGCGACGACCTGCAGCGCGTCCACCTTGAGCACGGTCACCGGCGTGCGGCGCCCGTCCTCGGAGAAGACCTGCGTCATCCCCAGCTTCTGCGCGATGACACCCGATCGCATCTCGCTTCCTCCACTAACTGACGTCGATCCGAGGCGGCGCGCCGCCGCCGACCGGATGATTGGTCAGAGCTTGATCTCCACGTCGACGCCGGCGGCGAGATCGAGCTTCATCAGCGCGTCGACCGTCTGCGGCGTCGGATCCACGATGTCCAAGAGCCGCTTATGCGTCCGGATCTCGAATTGCTCGCGGCTCTTCTTGTCGATATGCGGCCCGCGCAGGACGGTGAACTTCTCCATCCGCGTCGGCAGCGGGATCGGCCCGCGCACCTGAGCGCCGGTGCGCTTGGCCGTGTTCACGATCTCGCGCGCCGAGCTGTCGAGCACGCGGTGGTCAAAGGCCTTGAGCCGTATCCGAATGTTCTGGCCCTGCATGGCCTCTTTCCCTTTCATCAACCTGAACGACGCCTCGCGACGCCGATCAAAGCCCCGAACCGCCCGATCCGTCCATCGCCGCGCCCGAGCGGCCGAGCCGCGCCGGCGCGGATAAAAAGAAGACGGGCCGAGGACGTCGCCCCCGGCCCGCCAACTCCGAAGAGTCGCTACTCCTTGATCTGCGAGACGACGCCCGCGCCGACGGTGCGGCCGCCTTCACGGATCGCGAAGCGCAGCTTCTCCTCCATCGCGATCGGCGCGATGAGCGTGACGTCCATCTTCACGTTGTCGCCCGGCATGACCATCTCGGTGCCCTCCGGCAGCTCGACCGTGCCGGTGACGTCGGTCGTGCGGAAGTAGAACTGCGGACGATAGTTGGTGAAGAACGGCGTGTGGCGGCCGCCCTCCTCCTT
>CAZPTD010000584.1:0-1776 GCA_964588915.1 uncultured Neomegalonema sp.
TGATGAGCGAGAACAAGCATCTCGCCAATCCCTGCTCGACCGACTCGACGCCGACGAGCGCCAACCAGGAGGATCATGTCTCCATGGCCGCCCATGGCGCGCGGCGGCTCGAGCGGATGAACGCCAATCTGGCGCAGATTCTCGGCGTCGAGCTTCTTTGCGCCGCCGAAGGGATCGAGCATCGCGCGCCGCTGAGGACGAGCGCGCCGTTGCAGCGTGCGCTCGCCGCGCTCCGCGAGGACATCCCGCCGCTGATCGAAGACCGGTTCTTGGCGCCGGATCTCCAGAAGGCGGCGGCGCTGGTCCGCGATCGCCGGCTCGTCTCGGCGGCGTCCGAGACGCCGCTCCTGGCCATAGGAGGCGACGTTGCCGCCTAGTGTCGAGCGCCGTTGCGGCCGTCATCCTGCCGGCCTTCGGCCGGTCAGCGCCCGTCCCGCCCCCGACGGGCGCCGCAGAGCTCCAGCGCCGAACGCTTCGAGGACAGACCGATCAAAAGAAAGGCCGTCGAATGGCGCCCGTTGACGTCATCCGCGGCGACGGGCCGGTGATCCTCGGCGCGCCGCATGCCGGGACGCATGTCCCGCCGGAGATTTGGGCCCGCCTCAACGACCGAGGACGGCTCCTCGCCGACACGGATTGGCGTGTCGACCGGCTCTATGACGGGCTCCTGTCCGGCGCGACCATGGTGCGGGCGATCTTCCATCGCTACGTCATCGACGCCAATCGCGACCCCGAAGGCGCCAGCCTCTATCCGGGCCAGAACACCACCGGCCTCTGCCCGATCACCGATTTCGACGGCCGCCCGATCTATACGGAGGGCGAGGAGCCCGACGCCGACGAGATCGCGGCGCGTCGGCGGGCCTGGCACGCGCCCTATCATGCGGCGCTCGCGGCGGAGATCGCGCGGGTCAAAGCCGCCCATGGCGTCGCCATCCTCTATGACTGCCACTCGATCCGCTCCGAGATTCCGTTCCTCTTCGACGGCGTGCTGCCGGACTTCAATATCGGCGACAATGACGGCGCGACCTGCGCTCCGAGCGTGCGCGCCGCTGTGGAGACCGTGGCCGAGCGCGCGCCGGGCTACACGAGCGTGACCAACGGCCGCTTCAAGGGCGGCTGGACGACGCGTTTCTACGGAGCGCCCGAGACGGGCGTCCACGCCATCCAAATGGAGCTGGCGCAGCGCACGCATCTCGCCGAGGAGGCGCCGCCCTTCGCCTATGACGCAGAGAAGGCCGAGCGCCTGCGCGTCCTTCTCGGCGCGATGCTGGCCGATCTAGAGAAACTGGCGCCGTCGCTCGCCGAAGCGGCGGGCCGGGCAGGAGGAGACGATGTCTGACCCGCGCAGGAACATCCGCGACGTCTATCCGCCGACCGGACCCGAGCTTAACGCCAAGTCCTGGGCGACGGAGGCGCCGCTCCGGATGCTGATGAACAACCTGCACCCGGATGTGGCCGAGAACCCCCACGAGCTCGTCGTCTATGGCGGCATCGGCCGCGCCGCGCGGACTTGGGAAGACTTCGACCGCATCGTCGCCAGCCTCGAGGAGCTCGAAGAGGACGAGACGCTGCTCGTCCAATCGGGCAAGCCGGTCGGCGTCTTTCGCACCCACAAGGACGCGCCGCGGGTCTTGATCGCCAACTCCAATCTCGTGCCGCATTGGGCGACCTGGGATCATTTCCACGAGCTCGATAAGAAGGGCCTGGCGATGTACGGCCAGATGACCGCCGGCTCCTGGATCTATATCGGCACGCAAGGCATCGTTCAGGGCACCT
>CAZPTD010000585.1:0-1771 GCA_964588915.1 uncultured Neomegalonema sp.
GGTCGACAGCGTGGCGGCGCGCGACCTGCCGGTCGTGCAGGCCTGCGCGCTGATCATCGCGCTGGCCTACGTGCTCCTCAACCTGACCGCGGACGTGCTGTCGACATTGTCGAACCCGCGTCTCGTTCATAAGCGCTGAGGAGCTCGCCATGCCCGAGAGTCTGCAGCCCTTCGCGCCGATCATCTGGATCGTCGTCGCGATTATCGGCGCCGCCGCCGCGGCCTGGCTCTTCCGCGCGATCGTGATCACGGTCGCGCCGCGCGACGTCAAGCGCGTGATGCGCACGGCGCCGCTCACCGCGAGCTTCGGGCTCCTCGTGATTCTGATCTACGTGATCGTCGCGGTCTTCGCGTCGGAGATCGCGCCCTTCACCGAGCGACAGGACGTCGGCTCGCAATACCAGCCCTGGGACGACGTGCACATTCTCGGCACCGACAATCTCGGCCGCGACATGTTCAGCAGGATCATCTACGGCGCGCGCAACACGGTCGGCATCGCGTTCGCGACCACGACGCTCGCCTTCCTGATCGGCTCGGTTCTCGGCCTGCTCGCCGCGACCTTGGGCGGCTGGATCGACCAGCTCCTGAGCCGCGCCGTCGACGTGCTGATGGCGATCCCGGCGCTGATCTTCGCGCTGCTTCTCCTCACGATTTTCGGCACGTCGATCCTGAACATGGTGCTCGTGATCGCGGTGATCGATTCGACGCGCGTCTACCGTCTCGCGCGCGCGGTCTCGATGAACATCGTCGTCATGGACTATATCGAGGCGGCGCGGCTGCGCGGCGAGCGGCTGCCGTGGCTCATCTATCGCGAGATCCTGCCGAACGCGTCCGCGCCGCTCATCGCCGAGTTCGGCCTGCGCTTCTGCTTCGTCTTCCTGATGATCTCGGCGTTGTCGTTTCTCGGTCTCGGCATCCAGCCGCCGACGGCGGATTGGGGCTCGATGGTCCGCGACAACGCCACGCTGATCACCTTCGGCGACATCACGCCGTTGCTGCCGGCCGGCGCGATCGGGCTGCTGACGGTCGCCGTGAACTTCGTCGTCGACTGGATGCTCTATCGGGCGAGCGGTTTGAAGGAGTAGGGCGCGATGACCGAACCAGCGAACGAGCCTCTCCTGACGATCCGCGGCCTCAGGATCGAGGGCCGCGCCGACGAGACCTGGAGCGAGATCGTCAAGGGCGTCGACCTCACGCTCCATCGCGGCGAAGTGCTCGGCCTCATCGGCGAGTCCGGCGCCGGCAAGTCGACCGTCGGTCTCGCGGCGATGGGTTTCGCGCGCGACGGCTGCCGGATCTCGGGCGGAGAGATCCTCTTCGACGGGATCGATCTGCGGCGCGCGCCGGAGACGCAGCGCCGCACGCTGCGCGGCAGGCGGATCGCCTATGTCGCGCAGTCGGCGGCCGCGAGCTTCAACCCGGCGCATCGGCTGATCGATCAATACGCCGAAGGTCCGGTCTTCCATGACGTGATGGCCCGCGGCGAGGCGGAGCGCGACGCGCAGGAGCTCTATCGGCGCATGCGGTTGCCGCACCCGGACGAGATCGGCTTTCGCTATCCGCATCAGGTCTCCGGCGGTCAGCTGCAGCGCGCGATGACCGCCATGGCGATGGCCTGCCGTCCGGATCTCATCATCTTCGACGAGCCGACCACCGCGCTCGACGTCACCACCCAGATCGAGGTGCTCGCGGCCATCCGCGACATCGTCGACCAGTTCGGCACGGCGGCGATCTACATCACGCACGACCTCGCCGTCGTCGCGCAGATGGC
>CAZPTD010000586.1:0-1765 GCA_964588915.1 uncultured Neomegalonema sp.
GCGCGCGCCGCGCGGCAGCCCGGCGCGGCGGCGGCGCGAAGCGTCGAGCGTCGCGGCGGCGTCTCGGGCGAGATCGGCGACGCGCGCGCGCGCGCCGTCGATCGTCTCGCCGCCGAGGAGCGCCGCCCGATCGACGGCGTCGAACGGCAGCGGCGCCCTGCCCTGCGCGGCGAGGAGCGGCGTCGCCTCCAAGAGCCGGGCGAGGCCGGCGGCGGCGCCGATCCGGCCGGCGAGCGCCGCCTCCTCGGAGGCGAGCGGCCGCTCCGCGCAGACCGCGACGGCGGCGCAGAGGAGCGCGCCGGCGGTGCGCCCGAGATAGGCGCCGAGCGCCGACTTGTCCGCCGGCGGCTCCGCCTCGGTCTCCGTCTCGCGCGCCTCGATCATCGCGAGAAGATCGGCCGGATCGACGGCCCCTTCCACGATCAGACGATGGAGCGGCTCGGCGACCTCATGGGCGCGCGGGCTTTCGCCGGCGACCGCGCTCTCGACGGCGTCGCGCCAGAATTGGAGCCGCATCAGCGCGATCTGCGGCTCCTGCGTCCGCCACGGCGCGCGCGCGATCTCCAAGTTGAAGGCGTAGAGGGCGAAAAGCCGCTCGCGGATCTCCGGCGGCGCGAAGAGCGCCGCCTCGAAGCGGTCGGGATCGCTCTTGCGCACGATCGCGCCGAGCTCGGAGAGGCCGGGCGGCGCCGCGGCGAAATAGACGTCGCGCGCGCCCGGCCCGCCGGTCTCGTCAGACACGCGCCCTCTCGGCCGCCGGGCTCGCGGACGCGGCGCGCTTCGGCGTCGGCGCGCCGTCGCGCAGGAGCTTGTAGAGGATCGAGTCGGTCAGCGCCTGGAAGGACGCGTCGACGATGTTGGCCGAGACGCCGACCGTCGACCAGGTCCGGCCCTTGTCGTCGGCGCTGTCGATGAGCACGCGCGTCACCGCCGCCGTGCCGCTCGTCAGGATCCGCACCTTGAAGTCGACGAGCCTGAGATCTTCGATATAGCGCTGATAGACGCCGAGATCCGTGCGCAGCGCCTCGTCGAGCGCCGAGACCGGGCCGCGATCCGCGCGCGTCACCGGATCGAAGCTCTCGGCGACGGAGAGCCGCTTCTCGCCCTCGACCTCCACCGAGACGACAGCCTCGGAAACCGAGATCAGCTCGTTGCGGGCGTTGTGTCGCCGCTCGACGCTGACGCGGAAGCGCTCGACGTCGAAATAGCGCGGCAGGGCGCCGAAATAGTCGTAGGCGAGCAGCACGAAGCTCGCTTCGGCGCTGTCATAGGCGAAGCCGGCGTCCTCGCGCTCCTTGACGAGCGCCAGGAGATCGCCGAGGCGCCGGTCGTCGGGCGCGATCTCGAGCCCGGCCTCGGCGAGGCGGCGGACCAGGTTCGAGCGGCCGGCCTGGTTCGACATCGGCACGATGCGCTCGTTGCCGACGACGCCGGGCTCGACATGCTCGTAGGTCGAAGGATCCTTGGCGACGGCCGAGGCGTGGAGCCCGGCCTTATGCGCGAAGGCCGCCGCGCCGACATAGGGCGCGTGCCGGTTCGGCGTTCGGTTGAGGATCTCGTCGAGAAGCCGGCTGACCTGCGTGATGCGGCCGAGCGCCTCCTCGCTGACGCCGATCTCGAAGCGGCTGGCGTAGGGCTCCTTCAGCATCAAGGTCGGGATGAGCGAGATCAGGTTCGCGTTGCCGCCGCGCTCGCCGAGGCCGCCGCGCGCGCCCTGGAGCTGGCGCGCGCCGTCCTCGATCGCCGCGAGGCTGACCGCGACCGC
>CAZPTD010000587.1:0-1756 GCA_964588915.1 uncultured Neomegalonema sp.
GGTCGACGAGATGCGGGTCGTCGGCGTCTGCGTGGTGATCGCCGAGGCGAATCCCGACAGCACCGATCCGACGGGCAAATGGGAATGCGTCGACATCCGCGCGGTCGGCCCGTTTCCGACGCCGGCGACGCTGGCCGCGATCAAGGCCGAGCCGCGGCTGGCGGAGATGGTGCTCGTCAAGAACTCGCGGCTCTCGGTGCAGCCGGTGACGCCGGAGGAATGGGCGATCGTCTGCGCGATGGGCGGCTACGAGGCCGGCGCGTAGGCGGCGGCCGATCGAGGTCGCTCGGCTCTTGTCGCCGTTTTGACTCCCTCGGCGTTTCGCGAGAGAAATTTTCGCAAAGTCCCGAATGCGTCGCCGCATCAATGTTGCGATGCCGAAGCGCTCGGCGCTAAACCTGGCCCGATGCGTCGGCGGCGCGCATGATCGCCTCGAGCGCGGTCCGGCCGAAGTGAAACCAGGCCCGGACGACTTGCGCGACAAATCAAACGCCTATGGCGCCTTGCCGATCTCGTCGGATCGGCAAGCGCCGCAGGAAAACAAGGATCTGGGAGGATCGCCATGACCGATGAAGAGCATTATCCAGCCCCGGCCGAGATCGCGGCGTCGGCCCATGTCGACAACGCGAAGTATTTGGAGATGTATCGCGCGTCGATCGCCGATCCGAACGGGTTTTGGGGCGAGCACGGCCGGCGCGTCGACTGGATCAAGCCGTATTCGGTCGTCAAGAATACATCCTACGACTACCACAATGTCTCGATCAAATGGTTCGAGGACGGCGTTCTCAATGTCTGCGCCAATTGCGTCGACAGGCATGTGGCGACGCGCGGCGACCAGGTCGCGATCATTTGGGAAGGCGACGATCCGGCGATTTCCGAGCACGTCACCTATCGCACGCTCTACGACCGGGTGCGCCGCACCGCCAACGTCCTGAAGCGGCTCGGCGTCGGCAAGGGCGACCGCGTCATCCTCTATCTGCCGATGATCCCGGAGGCGGCCTACGCCATGCTCGCCTGCGCGCGGATCGGCGCCGTTCATTCGATCGTCTTCGGCGGCTTCTCGCCCGACGCGCTCGCCGACCGGATCAACGATTGCGGCGCCAAGCTCGTCATCACCTCGGACGAAGGCTTGCGCGGCGGCCGGCCGGTGCCGCTCAAGAAGAACACCGACGAAGCGCTGACGAAATGCGATCCGAGCGTGAAGTGCCTCGTGGTCCATCGCACCGGCGGCGCGATCAATTTCCAGCACGGCCGCGACTACTGGCTGCATCAGCTGGCGTCCGAGGTCGATCTCGATTGCCCGCCGGAGCCGATGAACGCCGAAGACCCGCTGTTCATCCTGTACACCTCCGGCAGCACCGGCAAGCCGAAGGGCGTTCTGCACACGTCGGGCGGCTATCTCGTCTACGCCTCGATCACCCATGAATACGTCTTCGACTACAAGCCGGGCGAGATCTACTGGTGCACCGCCGATGTCGGCTGGGTCACCGGCCACAGCTACATCGTCTACGGCCCGCTCGCCAACGGCGCGACCACGCTGATGTTCGAGGGCGTGCCCAACTACCCGGACGCATCGCGCTTCTGGCAGGTGGTCGACAAGCACCAGGTCGACACGTTCTACACTGCGCCGACCGCGATCCGGGCGCTGATGCGCCTCGGCGACGAGCCGGTGACCAAGACGTCGCGGCAGAGCCTCAAGCTGCTGGGCACCGTCGGCGAGCCGATCAACCCCGAGGCGTGGCTCTGGTACCACAAC
>CAZPTD010000588.1:0-1749 GCA_964588915.1 uncultured Neomegalonema sp.
TGGGGCCTGCACGGCTCGATCCACCGGCTCTGCCCGCATGCGCGCTGCGTCATGCATGTGCACTCGGTCCATGCGACGGTGCTGGCGTGCCTCGCCGACAGCGTGCTGCCGCCGATCGATCAGAACGCGGCGATGTTCTACGGCCGCCAGGTGGTGGACGAGGATTACGGCGGCCTCGCCTTCGAGGAGGAGGGCGCGCGCTGCGCGGGCCTGCTCGCCGATCCGAAGACCTCCGTCATGGTGATGGGCAATCACGGCGTGCTGGTGATCGGCGACACGGTCGCGCAGGCGTTCAACCGGCTCTTCTATTTCGAGCGCGCCTGCGAGACTTATATCCGCGCGCTCCAGACCGGGCGGCCCTTGCGCGTTCTGCCGCCCGAGATCGCCGAGAAGACCGCAGAGGAGATCGACGCCTATCCGGAGCAGGCCGATCGCCATTTCAGCGAGCTCAAAGCGATTCTCGACCGCGAGGATCCGGACTACGCCAGCTGAGCGGCGCTATCGCGCGTGGGCGGCGGCGTCTTGCAGGGAGCGAAGATGGACCATCTCGAGCGGAACAAGACCAACGCCGTCGCCTTCTACGACATGATGTTCAATCAATGCCGCCCGGCCGAGGCGATCGCGCGCTATGTCGGCGACGAATACATCCAGCACAATCCGGAAGTCGTCAGCGGCAAGCAGGGCTTCATCGACTATTTCGAGCGGATGGCCAAGGAGCATCCGGGCAAGAAGGTGACGTTCAAGCGCGTCATCGCCGAAGGCGACTATGTCGTTCTGCATTGCCATCAGGAATGGCCGACCAGCGACGACTACGCCGGCATCGACATCTTCCGGCTCGACGCCGACGGCAAGGTCGTCGAGCATTGGGACGTCCTGCAGATCATGCCGGAGCAGAGCGCCAACCCGAACGGCATGTTCTGACCGACTTCGACGTCCCTTCGCGGCGTCTCAGCCTTCGATCGCCGAGAGATCGCCGACCCGGCCCATGATCACGCGGACGCGGTTGAGAAGGCAGAGCCGGTTGCGCCGGACGATCCCGTTCTCGGCGTTGACCACCACCTGGTCGAAGAACGCGTCGAGCGGCGCGCGGAGCTTGGCCATCGCCGTCATCGCCGCCGCGTCGTCCTCCTTGGCGAGCGCCTCGCGCACCGCCTCTTCCGCTTTGTCGAGCGCGGCGAAGAGCGCCTTCTCCGGCGGCTCCTCGGCGAGCCGGGGCTCGGGATCGAGCGAATACTCGACGCCGTCCTTGGCCTCCTCGGCCGCGAGGATGTTGTTGGCGCGCTTATAGGCGGCGAGCAGATTGGCGCCGTCCTCGGAGCCGATCAGCCCGCCCAAAGCGTCGATCCGCGCCTTGGCGCGCGCGAAATCGTCGCCCGGCGCGCCCTCGCGCGCCAGGCGATAGACGGCGTCGACGACGTCGTGCCGCGCGCCCTGATCGCGGAGCCAGACCTTGAGCCGGTCGGCGAAGAAGGCCATCAGATCCATCCGGACGTCGTGGGCGAACGCGCCCTCGCCGACGACGTCCTTGTCGATCCGCGGCGCGTGGCGCTCGAGCGCGTCCGCCATTTCGAGCCGCAGCCCGTTCTCGAGCACGATCCGGATGACGCCGAGCGCCGCGCGGCGGAGCGCGAACGGATCGCCGGAGCCGGTCGGCTTGGCGCCGATCGTCCAGAAGCCGGCGAGCTGGTCGAGCTTGTCGGCGAGCGCGACGGCGATCGCGACCGGCTCCTGGGGCGCCGCGTCGGACGG
>CAZPTD010000589.1:0-1749 GCA_964588915.1 uncultured Neomegalonema sp.
GCGAGCGCCTGATAGGCCGCGACGGTGAGAAAGACATCCGAGGCCTTCACCGAGATCTTGAACTCGTGAAAGTCATTGTCCTGAAGAATGCGCGCATGGTCGAGCGCGCTTTCGACCATCGCCTCCGGGCACGGCTCGCCGTATTTCTCAAGAAGGTCTTTTTCGAGCGAGCCGCCGTTGACGCCGATCCGCATCGAGCAGCCATTGTTCTTGGCGGCCTTGATCACTTCGCGCACCCGGTCCTCAGAGCCGATATTGCCCGGATTGATGCGCAGGCACGCCGCGCCGGCCTCGGCCGCCTCGATGGCGCGCTTGTAGTGGAAATGGATGTCCGCGACGATCGGGACGGGCGAAGACCTCACGATCGCCTTCAACGCCGCCGTCGAGGCCTCGTCCGGGCAGGAGACGCGGACGATGTCGGCGCCGGCCTCGGCGCAGGCGCGCACCTGTCGGATCGTCGCCTGAGCGTCGCTCGTCGGCGTGTTGGTCATGGTCTGCACGGAGATCGGCGCGTCGCCGCCCACCGCGACATCGCCGACACGGATCTGACGGCTCCTGCGCCGCTCGATGTCGCGCCACGGTCTCACGCTCATGCCCGACCTCCTCAGCTCGACCGCCCGAAGCGGACGCGGACCCGCCGGCGCCGGCGCCGAGCCCTAAGGACGGGACTCCACGGCGAGCGCCGCCGACAGGGCGACGTCCTCGGGCAACTCGAGCGCCTGGTCAAGCCCGAGCACGCTCTCGACGGAGGCGCCGACCGGACCGACCGGCCCGAAGGCGCGCCCTTCGATGATCATCGACGCGGCGCCGGCGTCGCTGAGCTTGATGGTGTGCGGGCCGCTCTCCGGGTCAAGGGCGATCATCGCGCCCTCGGCCAGCAAACCGGAGAAAACGAGCGCGCCCCGCTCGTCGCGGATGTCCGCCAGCACCGATCCCGTCGCGCGAAGACCGTAGTCCGGGATCGGCGCGGGCCGCGGCGTCTTGGCGCCGGTCGCCCGCTCGTAGAGGGCGAACACCGCCCGCGCGCCGGCGGGTCGCGGGTCGAACGGCGTCAGCGCCGGCTCGATCGCGGCCGGCGGCGTCTCGCCCGAAAGCGCGGCTTCGAGATCGGCCGCGAAGCTGTCGTCGACGGCGGCGGGCGCCGGCGCTTCCGCCGGGCTCGCGAGCACGCCGCCCGCGGCGTAGGCCGACGCCTCCGGGCGACTGACGTCGATCGACGCCGTCACCGGGTCGCGCAAGGAGTCCCGCCGCTCGACCACGGTGAGGCGGCGATCCGCCTCTTCGACCGAGACGCGCTGCGCCGCGGCCAAGAGCGACCAAGCGCCGTAGGAGATCCCGGCGAGCACCGCGACGGCGGTCGCGACCGTGGCGACCGGACCGACCTTGCTCCAGAGAGAGTCGCGCGCGGGTTGGGCGCCGGGCCGGCGGATCCGCGTCCGGCCGCCCGACTCCATGCGCTTGCGCGCTTTGAGGGCGGCGCGGATCGCTTCGGCGCGCTCCGCCATCTGGTCGCGCGAGAGCGGCTGCCCGCCGGCTTCGCGCTGCGTCGCGCCGGAGGCGGCGCGCACCGTCTTGATCCGCCGGTCGACGGCCTTGCGGACGGAGTCGCCGGCGTTGACGGCGGTCGCGGCGGGCGGCGCGGTCGGGCGGCTGCGCGGATCTATCTTCGGTCGGGCGGACTCGGGCCGGGGCGACTCGGGCCGGGCGGCTTCGGCGATCGGCGCCGGCGCCGGGCGACGCCGCTCGGGT
>CAZPTD010000590.1:0-1731 GCA_964588915.1 uncultured Neomegalonema sp.
GTCGGGGATGCTGCCCTTCATCTTCGAGGACGGGTTCGGCTTCGAGCGTTACGTCGACTACGCGCTCGACGTGCCGATGTACTTCGTCTACCGCGACGGCCGCTATGTCGACGCCTCGGGCCAGAGCTTCCGCGACTTCCTCGACGGCCGCCTGCCGGCGCTGCCCGGCGAGACGCCGACGATGAGCGACTGGGCGGACCATCTGACGACGCTGTTTCCCGACGTGCGGATCAAGCGCTTCATCGAGATGCGCGGCGCCGATGGCGGGCCCTGGCGGCGGATCTGCGCGCTGCCGGCCTTCTGGGTCGGGCTCAACTACGATCAGGGCGCGCTCGACGCCGCTTGGGACCTGTGCAAGCATTGGACGAGCGCCGATCGCGCCGCGCTCCGGATCGACGCCGCGCGCGACGGGTTGCGGGCGCGCGTCGCCGGGCGGACCGTGCGCGAGGTCGCCTCGGAGCTGATCGCGATCGCCGAGACCGGGCTTCGCGCCCGCGCCCGCGCCGCCGGTTTCGACACGGACGAGACGCATTTCCTCAACGAGCTGAAGCGCATCGTCGAGAGCGGCGAGACGGCGGCCGACGAGATCCTGCGCCGCTGGCGCGACGAGTGGAAGGGCGACTTCGCGCCGATCTTCAGGGACTACGCGTTCTGATCGGGTGGCGGCGCGGATGACCGAGCGGATGACCGAGACGGAACTGCTCGACCTCGCGATCGAGGCGACCGACAACATCCTGCAGATTCTCTCCGTCGCTTTCGGCCTCGTCTCCGCCTACATCGCCGGGCTCTATTTCTTCCTCAATCGCGCGCCCTTCGCGCTGCGCCTCGCCGCCTTCGTTCTGCTCAGCATCGGCCTCGCCTTTCTCGGCGTCGTCGCCTTCGGCGTCCACGGCATCCTGGTCGGCATGGACGCCGCCTGGCGCGGGCTGCCCGCGACGGCGAGCGGAATCACGAGCGTCGGCGGCGAACGGCCGGCCTGGCTCGGCGGGCTCAGCGTCTACGAGGCGGCGGTGCTGCTCGGGTTCGCCGTCTTCGCGCTCGTCTATCTCGCCCTCGCCTATGTGACCTTCATCTATCGCTGGCGGCTTCGCGCCGACCAAGGCGCTCGACGGGATCGCGTCGGTTAGGCGCGCCGGCCCTCACAGCACCTGCCGAACGCCCGCCAGCGCCCGGAGCGCGAGCGCGAGGACGACGCTGAGCGCGATGGCGATCATGAACTCGATCGCCGTCACAGGCTCGAAGCGCAGCGACGAGGCGCCCGCCCCGATCGCGCCGCCCAACATCGCGCCGAAGACATAGGCGCTCTGCGACCGGAGCCGCATCGACCAAAGCAAGAGGAAGATCGGACCGACGGCGACGATGGCGAAGAAGTAGAGCTCGACCGCGACCTCGAAGAAGAAGGCCAGCGGATCCTGAAACGGCCAATCCCGCGTATGCGGCGCGATCGCGTAGACGAGATAGACCGCGACCGCGACCGCGATCGCCGCGAAGGTCGGGGTCAGCGCGGCGGCCAGGGCGAGCCGCGCGAAAGGCTGACGGACGCGCGCCGGCCAGTAATCGCGCTGAAGCGGTCGAAATCGCATGGACGAGCTCCGATCGGATTCCTTACTATCGTCTGATCGGTTCTGATGGAACCGACCTCGCCCTTGTCATCCCGGCCAAGCGCGACGCGCGCTGAGCCGGGATCCAGGGCCGAGGGGCCGAGCGTGCGGCGAACCGGCCCTGGATCCC
>CAZPTD010000591.1:0-1725 GCA_964588915.1 uncultured Neomegalonema sp.
GGGATGACGGCGTCATCCCGGGATGACGGCGTCATCGGCGTTGCAGATCCTGCTCGAGCGTCGAGCCAAGCCGCTGAAAGGAGAGCGCATGAGCCAGCCGAAGATCGCGCAGAAAGCGCCTTTCGCCGTCGATGTCGAAGCCGGCAAATCCTATTTCTGGTGCGCCTGCGGCCAGTCGCAAAACCAGCCCTTCTGCGACGGCTCGCATAAGGACACGCCGTTCACGCCGGTGAAATACGAGGCGACCGAGGCGAAGAAGGTTTTCTTTTGCGGCTGCAAGTCGAGCGCCAACGCGCCGCTTTGCGACGGCACGCACGCCAAGATCTGAGCCTCGCCCGAGATCGGCCGGTCAGCGCGGCGGCAGCGTCTCGATCGTCTCGGCGAGCAGCGCGAGTTCGCGCGGCTCGCTCATCCGGTGGTCGGCGTCCTTGACCAAGGTCAGCCGCGCGTCGTCGCAGTCGAGATGGGCGAGGAGCTGGAGCGCCGTCGAGAGCTCGACGTCCTTGTCGGCCGTGCCCTGCAGGAGCCGCACCGGGCAGGGCAGCGCCAGCCGCCCGCGCAGGACGAGATTGTCGCGCCCGTCCTCGATCAGCCGCCGCGTCACGACGGTCGGCTGATCGGGCGTGTATTCCGACGGCAGCTCGAGCCGGCCGGTCATGGAGAGCTCGGTGCGCTGCCCCTCGGTGAAGCGCGACCACATCATATCCTCGGTGAAGTCGGGCGCCGCGGCGACGCCGACGAAGCCGGCGACCCGGTCGGCCGCGCCCTCGCCGATCAGCCGCCGCGCCGTCAAGAGCGCGATCCAGCCGCCCATGGACGAGCCGACCAGGATCTGCGGGCCTTCGGTCAGCTGCGCGACCGCGTCATAGGCGTCGCGCGCCCAGTCGCTGATCGCGCCCTCCTCGAAGGCGCCCGAGGAGGCGCCGTGACCGGTGTAATCGAAGCGCAGAAATCCGCGCCCTGCGCCTTTCGCCCAGTTTTCGAGATGCTGAGCCTTGTCGCCGGTCATGTCGGAGCGGTAGCCGCAGAGGAACACGACCCCGGGTCCGGCGCCGCCGGCTTGCGGCGTCTTGACGTAGGCGATCCGGCGGCCGTCCGGCAGGCTCAGGGATTCGGAGGTGCTCATGATCGAGGTCCTTTCGGCGCAAGGGTCTTCTCAGGCGCCGGCCACGGCGCGGGATTCGGGCGGCGCGGACGCGGCGGCGACGTCGCCGCTCGACGCGGGCGCCTTCGGATCGACGATCGACCATCCCTTGACCGTGTTGCAAGTGCTGCCGCGCCTCGAGACCGGCGGTGTGGAGCGCGGCGCGGTCGAGATCGCACAGGCGGTCGTCGCCGCGGGCGGCCGAGCGCTCGTCGCGAGCGAAGTCGGCCGCCTGACCAGACGGTTAGCCGCGTGCGGCGCCGAAGGCGTGATCCTTCCGCTCGGCTCGAAGAACCCGATTCGCGTCGCGGCCAACGCCAGGCGCCTGGCGCGTCTCATCGAGGCCGAGCGCGTCGACATCGTCCACGCGCGCTCGCGGGCGCCGGCCTGGAGCGCGAAATGGGCGGCGCGGCGGACGGGCCGGCCCTTCGTGACCACCTATCACGGCGTCTACACCGAGAACCTGCCGCTCAAGCGCCGCTACAACGCGGTGATGGCCTCGGGCGATGCGGTGATCGCGATCTCGGAGTTCGTCGCCGAGCACATCCGAGCGACGCATGAGGCGGCGCAGGATCGGATCG
>CAZPTD010000592.1:0-1716 GCA_964588915.1 uncultured Neomegalonema sp.
GGAGGCGCGGCTGCTCGGCTACGCCCATGCCGGCGTGCGGCCGGACCGGATGGGCCGCGGCCCGATCCCGGCGGTGACGACGCTTCTGGAGAAGACGGGCCTCAAGGCGGACGATTTCGACGTGATCGAGTCGAACGAGGCCTTCGCGGCCCAGGCTTGCGCCGTGAATCACGGCCTCGGCCTCGCCCCGGAAAAGGTGAATCCGAACGGCGGCGCGATCGCGCTCGGGCATCCCGTCGGCGCGACAGGCGCGATCCTGACGGTCAAGGCGCTCTACGAATTGGAGCGGATCGGCGGCCGCTACGGTCTCGTGACCATGTGCATCGGCGGCGGCCAGGGCATCGCCTTGGCGCTGGAGCGTCTCTGAACGCAGGCGCCGTCGAACCGCGCGGCGACGCGATCGCCGGGCGGGCGACGGCTACGCCGACGGCTGCGCCGAGCCCGCCTTGGCGTCCTTCAGCGCGTGGGCGGTCATCACCGGCGCCTGAGCAATGGCGAAGAGAATGATCAGCGGCACGTAGACGAAGGTTTTGGTCAGAACCCAAGTCTCCGTGTCGTAGACGCGCCAAATGAACTCATTGAGGCCGGCGCAGAACACGAAGAAAAAGCCCCAATTTCGCGCCAGCTTCATCCAGCCGCGCTGGGTGATCTCCAGCATTTGACCGAAGACGTCTTTGAGATAACTGCGACGGCGCGACAGTCCATAGAACAGCATGATAGCGAAGAAGCCATAGACGATCGTCGGCTTCATCTTTACGAAGACGCCATTATGCAAATAAATGGTCAGCGCCCCGGTCACCAATACGATGACGGCGGTGAATACCGCCACTTTCGAAATTTCTCGCGCGACGATATAGGTGATCAACAGCGAGACGAACAACGACGCCATAAAGGCGACCGTGGCGATGATCAGCGCGTTGAGCTCCGCATCGAGATGCATCGCCTGGCTGATCGCCTCGGCATGGCCCCGAAGCGCCGCCGCCACGTAATCCGCGGCCGGCGCGGACGCGATCTCCTCGAAGACGGCGCCGGCGAAAATCTCGTCCGAAGTAGGCGAGGGCGGTGAGAATAAGGTGAAGACGACGAAGAAAACGACCAGCGGTCCCAGCTCGAGCAACACCTTCAACCACCCGGTCATCGATCGCCTCCGAAATCATTACGACGATTGCACATAGGGGCCTCGGCGGCCCTTGTCGATCCCGCACCGCTCGGCGCCGGCGTCAAAAAAAAATTGCTCGATCGAGCGACGGAACGCGCCTGCCCCCGCGTAAGACGTTTGGTCCTCCACCCGAGCTGACTGGCGGCGGCGCCCCGCGTCGCCGTACGGGTGGTACTCGGGGCGGCTCTTCGGAGCCGCCTCTTTTTTTTCCGGAGCCGGCCTCAGCCCATCGCCTGCAGCACCTTGTCGATGCTGTCCTTGGCGTCGCCGTAGAGCATCCGCGTGTTGTCTTTGAAGAAAAGCGGGTTCTCGATGCCCGAATAGCCGGTGCCGCGGCCGCGCTTCGAGACGATCACGTTCTTCGCCTTCCACACTTCCAGCACCGGCATGCCGGCGATCGGGCTGCCCGGATCCTCCTGCGCCGCCGGGTTCACGATGTCGTTGGCGCCGATGATGATGACGAGATCGGTCGACGGGAAATCCTCGTTGATCTCGTCCATCTCGAGCACGATGTCGTAGGGCACCTTCGCCTCGGCGAGCAGCACGTTCATATGGCC
>CAZPTD010000593.1:0-1694 GCA_964588915.1 uncultured Neomegalonema sp.
GTGCATGGGCGGCACCCAGCACACCAACGGCAACAACAACACCCGCGCCTACTGCGTGCTTCAGCTGGCGCTCGGGAATATGGGCGCGACGGGCGGCGGCACGAACATCTTCCGCGGCCACGACAACGTGCAGGGCGCGACCGACCTCGGCGTGCTGAGCCACACCCTGCCGGCCTATTACGGGCTCAGCATGGGCGCTTGGGGCCACTGGGCGCGGGTCTGGGAAGAGGATCTCGACTGGCTGAAGGGTCAGTTCGGCTCCGAAGAGCTGATGACGTCGAACGGCATTCCGGTGTCGCGTTGGATCGACGGCGTGCTCGAGGATCCGGCGAACATGGATCAGCCGGCGAATGTCCGCTCGATGGTCCTCTGGGGTCATGCGGTCAACTCGCAAACGCGCTTGCCCGACATGAACCGGGCGATGGGCCAGCTCGACCAGCTCGTCATCATCGACCCGCATCCGACCGTCGCGTCGATCCTTCATGATCGCACCGACGGCGTCTATCTCCTGCCGGCCTGCACGCAGTTCGAGACCTATGGCTCGGTCACGGCCTCGAACCGCTCGCTGCAGTGGCGCGAGAAGGTCGTCGATCCGATCTTCGAGTCGCGCTCCGACCAGGTCATCATGGCGATGTTCGCCCGGAAGTTCGGTTTCGACGACCGCCTCTTCCGCAACATCGAGGTGCGCGACACCGATCGCGGTCCGGAGCCGGTGATCGAGGACATCACCCGCGAGATCAATCGCGGCGCCTGGACGATCGGATACACCGGCCAGTCTCCGGAGCGCCTTCGGGCGCACATGGAGAACCAGCACACCTTCGACAAGACGACGCTGCTCGCGCAGGGCGGCCCGGCGGACGGCGACTATTACGGCCTGCCCTGGCCGTGCTGGGGCACGCCGGAGCTCGGCCATCCGGGCACGCCGAACCTCTACGACATGTCGAAGCCGGTCTCGCGCGGCGGCCTCACCTTCCGAGCGCGCTTCGGCGTCGAGCGGGAGGGCGAGAACCTGCTCGCCGAAGGCGTCGCCTCGGTCGGCTCGGAGGTCCAGGACGGCTATCCAGAATTCACCATGGATCTCCTGAAGGAGTATGGCTGGGATCGCGAGCTGACGTCCGAAGAGCGGCGGGTCATCTACGCCGGTCCGGGCGACGCGGCGAACTGGAAGACCGACCTTTCCGGCGGCATCCAGCGCGTCGCGATCAGTCACGAGATGGCGCCCTTCGGCAACGCCAAGGCGCGCTGCGTGGTGTGGACGTTCCCGGATCCGGTCCCGATCCATCGCGAGCCGCTCTACACGCCGCGCTACGACCTGGTGGCGGACTATCCGACCTACGAGGACCGCAAGTTCTATCGCCTGCCGACGCGCTACGCGTCGATCCAGGCGACGGACTACAGCGGCGACTTCCCGATCGTCCTCACCTCGGGCCGTCTCGTCGAGTACGAGGGCGGCGGCGACGAGAGCCGGTCGAACAAGTGGCTGGCGGAGCTCCAGCAGGAGATGTTCGTCGAGATCACCCCGGCCGACGCCGGCGACATCGGCGTGCGCGACGGCGAGATGGTCTGGGTCCGCGGCCCCGAGGGCGGCAAGGTCCGCGTCGCGGCGATGGGCGCGCGGCGGGTCGGCCGAGGCGTCGCCTTCGTGCCGTTCCGCTTCGGCGGCTACTGGCAGGGCGAGGATCGGCGGGGGCGCT
>CAZPTD010000594.1:0-1669 GCA_964588915.1 uncultured Neomegalonema sp.
CGGCAAGTTCCAGGAGGCCGACGGCGGCACCCTGTTCCTCGACGAAGTCGGCGAGCTGCCGCTCGACATGCAGGTGAAGCTGCTCCGCGCGCTGCAGGAGGGCGAGGTCGATCCGGTCGGCGCCAAGAAGCCGGTCAAGGTCGACATCCGGCTGATCTCGGCGACCAACAAGGACCTCGAGGATCTCGTCAACGCCGGCAAGTTCCGCGAGGATCTCTATTATCGGCTCAACGTCTTCCAGCTCAGCGTGCCGCCGCTGCGCGACCGGCGCGAGGACATCCCGAAGCTGATCGATCATTTCATCCGCAAGGTCTCGGCCGAGGAAGGCCGCGACGTGCGCGGCATCGAGCCGTCGGCGCTCGAGATGCTCGTCGGATATGACTGGCCGGGCAACGTGCGCCAGCTCGAGAACGTCATTTATCGCGGCGTCGTGCTCGCCGATCGCGAGATCCTGACCGTGCACGACTTCCCGCAGGTCGTCAGCCTGCTGCGCCAAACCGCGGAGGAGGAGCCGGCCGAGGCGAGCGTCTCGCTCGACGGCGAAGGGCTGCATCCTCGGCCGGCGCATGCGGAGGGCTTCTCGCCCTTCGACGCCGAGGGTCAGATGCGCACGCTCGCCGACATGGAGGGCGAGATGATCGAGCTCGCGATCCGTAAGTACAACGGCCGGATGTCGGAAGTGGCGCGGCGGCTCGGGATCGGGCGCTCGACGCTCTACCGCAAGGTGCGCGAATTCGGCCTCGACGCGCGCGCGAGCGCCTGAGACCGGGCGGCCGTTATCGTCGCGTCAACGTCTTCGCGCGATGATGGCCGCTCGCAGCCGACAGAAAGGCTCTGCGGTGTCGAAAAGCCAAAAGTTCATCCAGGCCGCAGCCGCCTACAATGACAAGGCCGGCGCGTTCATGATCGCGCTCGAGCTCGAGATGATGCGGGCGCGGCGCTTCGGGCGTCAGCTGAGCGTGGTCTCGATCCTCGCGAACGCGCGGACGGGCGATCCGACGCTCGCGACGCAGCTCACCTCGAACATCGAGCGCCGGCTCCGCAAAGTCGCGCCGAACCTCTTCCGCGCGCTCGACTTCTGGGGCCGCGCGCCGAAAGGCGGCTTCATCGTCGCGCTGCCCGAGACCGGCAAGGCCGGGGCCGAGGCCGCCGTCGACCGGATCGTCGCCACGGATCCGTTCTCGGATTTCATCGATTCGGTGCGCGGGCCGATCAAGATCCTGCTCGGCTTCGCCGAGCTCTCCGACGCGCATGTGACGCCGCACGACCTGATCGAGGCGGCCGTCAAGGCGGCGACGGACGGATTCTCCAAATCGGCCGAGACGGACGCCTAGAGGGTCTGTCGAGGCGGATGCAACGCCGATGACGCCGTCATCCCGGGATGACGCCGTCATCCCGGAAAGCCGCAGGCTTATCCGGGATCCAGGGCCGGTTCGCCGCAGGCTCAGCCCCTGGCCCTGGATCCCGGCTCTGCGCGCTTCGCGCTTGGCCGGGATGACAAGGGCGAGGTTGGCTCCATCAGAACCGATCAGACTATAGGGCCAGTTCGCCGCACGCTCGGCCCCTTGGCCCCGGATCCCGGCTCTGCGCGCGTCGCGCTCGGCCGGGATGACGAGGGCGAGGTCGGCTCCGTCAGAACCGATCAGACGATAGCAGCCGTCGCGAGACG
>CAZPTD010000595.1:0-1669 GCA_964588915.1 uncultured Neomegalonema sp.
AATGCCAGATGTAGTTGGCGCCGGCCATCAGCACCGCCATCAGCGTCGTCGCGCTTTCATAGCCCGCCTGGGCGTCGAAGATCTTGGCGCCGCCGAGCGTGTTCGAGGTCCGCCAGGGCACGCCGTAGTGGCGCGCCATCTGGCCGATCATGAAGTTCATCAGGCTGATCTCGGGCGTGCCGGCCATCGGCGCGCCCGAGGCCATCGAGACCGTCGAGAGATAGTGGCCGTAGATCGCCGGCGCGCCTTTGCGGACCACCTGCGTATAGGCGAGCGCCGCCAGCGCCTCGGCGTTCAGCTGCGCCACCGCCGGCGCCGTCGAGGCCGGCGTGTTGGCGCCGCCCAAGACGAAGGGCGAGCAGAGCACCGGCTGGTTGCGGCGACAGAAGGCGCGCATCGCGCCGAGCATGGTCTCGTCCCAGACCAGCGGCGAGTTGCCGTTGCAGTTGCCGACCGCGACAGGATGGGACTCGAGGAACTCCTCGCCGAAGAGGATCGCGCATAGGTCGAGCACGTCCTCGGCGTTCTTGCCCGAGGTCGTCATGCCCATGAAGGTCTTGTCCGAGTGCTTCATCGACGAATAGGTGATCCTGAGATGCCGATGCGCGACCGGCCAGTCCATCGGCTCGACGATGTGATGCGCCGAGGAGTGCAGCGCCGGGCTCATCTGCGCGAGCTTGTGGAACATCGCGAGGTCGTCGAGCGTCGGATTGCGGCGCCGGTCCTCGAGATCGCGCAGATAGGGCGCGCCGGTCATCGGGACGAAGATCGAGCGCTTGCCGCCGAGCGTCACCGATTTTTCCGGGTCGCGGGCGTGGAGCGTGATCTCGGCCGGAATCGTCTTGATGAGCTCGCGGACCATGGCGCGGTCGAGATGGACGCGCTCGCCGCGCATGTCGGCGCCGGCTCGGCGCCAATCGGCGAGCGCGATCGGATCGCGGAAGACGACGCCGACCTCTTCGAGGATCGCCATCGACGCCGCGTCGATCCGCTCGATCTCTTCGGGCGACATCGGCTCCATGAGCGGCAGGCCGCGCGTCAGCGCCGGCAGCATGTCGCGCTTCGGCGCGCTCCGGATCTGACGCCGGTTCTCGCGGCCGCCGCGCCGCGCCGCGCGGCCTTCGACCGGGCTCGTCTCCGCCGACTCGACCTTGGCCATGGCGATCCCTTTCGCGAGCGCGACGCCCGCGCCGCCGCTCGATATCATTTGTGTACAATGTGTGCACGATACGCCGGCCGCGCGCCGATGCAAAGCGAATTCGGCGTCGCCGGACGCGGCGCCCGCGCACACGCAAAAGTTCCTTGATGTCGGAATAATTCCAAGATACCGGATTTTTTGGCGGGCAACCAAGCGAGGCGCCGATGAGCTCAACCTTCCTCTCCGCCGTCGAAGCGACGCTCGACGAGATCAAGCGCGACGGTCTCTGGAAATCCGAGCGGCGGATCACGACGCCGCAGGGCGGCCGAATCGAGGTCGCGACGCCGGAAGGCGGGCGGCGCCGGCTGATCAATCTCTGCGCCAACAACTATCTCGGCCTCGCCAATCATCCGGATCTCGTCCGCGCGGCGCAGACCGCGCTCGCGAGCCACGGCTACGGCATGGCGAGCGTCCGCTTCATCTGCGGCACGCAGGATCTCCATCGCCAGCTCGAGGAGCGGCTCGCCCGAT
>CAZPTD010000596.1:0-1667 GCA_964588915.1 uncultured Neomegalonema sp.
CTTGGCCGGGACGACAAGGGCGAGGTCGGCTCCATCGGAACCGATCAGACGATAGCGACCACTCGAAACGAACGTCATCGGCCGTCGCTCCGCTCCGGCGTTTCGGCTCCGAACGGTTCGACTGCGCTGCAGCCGCGTTCGTCGCCGCGCGTCGCAAGAGAAGCGTCGACGCAAAGCGCCGACGCCCTTCTTTTCTCGATCATGGCGCGGGGCGTCGGAGCGGCCCTAAGCGCGGCCGGTCGGCGCCTCTTCGTCCCGCCCCTCGAGCTCGCGTCTATCCTCCTGATGCTCGAGCCAGAGCGCGTTGACGACGCCGAAGAGCGCCGCGAAGGCGAGGCCGAGTACCCACGCGAAATACCACATCTCTCGTCTCCTTGTCGTCGCGACGCGCCTCAATAGGCGGTCTCTTCGTTCTCTTCGATTTGCTTCTCGTCGACCTTGCCCCAGAGCACCTTGTAGACCCAGGCGGTGTAGAGCAGCACGATCGGCAGGAAGACGACGGTCACGACCAGCATGATCCAAAGCGTCTGATGGCTCGAGCTCGCGTCCCAGACCGTCAGGCTCGAATTGGGATCGATCGAACTCGGCAGGATGAACGGGAACATCGACAGGCCGACGGTCGAGATCACGCCGACGATCGAGAGCTTCGAGGCGACGAAGGTCGGCGCTTGCCAGCCGAGCCGCATGCCGACAAGCGCGCCGAGAGCGCCGAGGAAGCCGAGGATCGGCGCGATCATCATCCAGGGATGCTCGGCGTAGTTGGCGAACCAGCTCGCTTCGCCGCCCTTGACCACCGCGTTGTAGAGCGGGTTCGAGGGCCCGTCGATCGCCACCGCGTCAGGGTCGGCGAAGGCGTAGGCCTCGGCGAAGACATGCAGAAGCGCGCCGTTGATCGCGAAGAGCGCGATGACGAGGAGCGCCGCCATCGAGCCGAAGCGCCGCGCCCGCCGGGCGACGACGCCCGCGGCGCGCAGCGACAGCCAGGCGCCGCCATGCATCACCAGCATCGCGAGCGAGAGGACGCCGCAAAGGAGCGCGTAGGGATTGAGCAGCCCGAAGAACGAGCCTTCGTAGAAGGGTCGGAGCGTGTCGTCGAGCCGGAAGGGCGCGCCTTGAAGCACGTTGCCGACCGCGACGCCGAAGATCAGCGCCGGGACCGCGCCGCCGATGAAGAGCGCCCAATCCCAGCCGGAGCGCCAGCCGGCGCTCTCGCGCTTCGAGCGGTATTTGAACGCCACCGGCCTCAGGATGAGCGCGGCGAGCACCACGAACATCGCGAGATAGAAGCCGGAGAAGCTCACCGCGTAGAGCGGCGGCCAGGCGGCGAAGATCGCGCCGCCGCCGAGAATGAACCAGACCTGGTTGCCCTCCCAGGTCGGGCCGACGGTGTTGATCGCGACGCGCCGCTCAACGTCGGTCTTGGCGAGGAAGGGCAGCAGCGCGCAAACGCCCATGTCGAAGCCGTCCGTGACGGCGAAGCCGATCAGGAGCACGCCGAGCAGGACCCACCAGATGACGCGCAGCGCCTCGTAGTCGATGAGTTCGTAGAGGACCATTGTCGTCTCTCGTTCCAGTCGTCTTGGAGCGTGCGCGCCGGCCCGGCCGGCGGGCGGCGAAGGCGTTGCGGGCGATTAGGGGGGCGTGGCGCCGCCGGCGAGGGTAGGGGT
>CAZPTD010000597.1:0-1655 GCA_964588915.1 uncultured Neomegalonema sp.
GATTACCGCGCTCGCCCCGGCCCTAGCAAACTTCGCCGCGTCGTTCGGTCCTTCGATCGAAGCGGCGCCCGCGTCGCGCGGCCAATCGTGCGCCGTGCCGATCGCGCCGACGCCCCCGAACCAGGCGCGGCGGCGATAGTCGAAGCCGCCCGGCTCGGCCGGTCCGGGCGGCGCGAAGAGCCGGGCGTTGCGCGCGACGCGGCCGCCGAGCAGCGCCCGCAGCCGCGCCCGCGCCGCCGCCGGTTCGAGCTCGGCGGCGAGCCGGCGAAACGAGACCCGGATTCGCCGCGGCGTCTCGCGGGCGGCGGCGCCGTCGATCACGAGCCGGTCGATGAGAAGCCGCGGCGCGCCGTCGGACGCCTCCTCGAGCGCGAGCGCCCGTCCCTCGAGCCGGACCTCCGCGGATTGCGTCCAGACCGGCGCGGCGACCGACCAGGCGCGCAGCTGCGCCGCCGCGCAGCCGAGCGCGACGAGGCCGACGGCGACGACGCCGATCCGCAGCGCCGGCAGCCGCCGCAGCGCGAGAGCGCCGAGGCACGCGCCGAGGGCGAGCGCCAGGGCGACGACGCCTTCGACGCGGCCGGGCTCGACCGACGCCTCGAAGAAGAGCGCGACGCCGAACCCGAGCGCCGCCGGCGCGAAGAGCGCCCAGCGCCGCGTCTCGCTCCTGACCCAGACGCTCACGCGCCGCCCCTCCCTTTCCCGTCGCCGCTCGCGCGCGCCTCACCGCGGCGTCGGTTGCGAACGGCGCTGCGCGAGGCCATAACGCAGCGCTGAACCGGAACCGAAGCCGGACCGGAACGCCGCGCTCAACAAGGACGGATCATGGCCGACACCGCCTCATCGAACAACGTCGCGTCGGGAGTGGTCACGCGATTCGCGCCCTCGCCGACCGGCTATCTGCATATCGGCGGCGCGCGGACCGCGCTTTTCAACTGGCTCTACGCGCGCCACGCGGGCGGCCGGCTGCTGCTCCGGATCGAGGACACCGATCGCGCCCGTTCGACTCCCGAGGCGACGGAGGCGATCTTCGCCGGGCTCCGCTGGCTCGGGCTCGACTGGGACGGCGAGGCGGTCAGCCAATTCGCCCGCGCGGACCGGCATCGCGCGGCGGCCGAGGAGATGCTGGCCGAGGGAAGCGCCTATCGCTGCTACGCGACCAAGGAGGAGATCGAGGCGCATCGCGAGAGCTCGGGCGGCGCGCCGTTCCTCAGCCCGTGGCGCGACCGCGATCCGGCCGAGGCGCAAGCGGGCGCGGCGTTCGCGATCCGGCTGAGAGCGCCGCGCGACGGCGAGACCGTGATCGAGGACGCCGTTCAGGGCCGCGTCGCCTGGCGCAACGAGGCGCTCGACGATCTCGTGATCCTGCGCTCGGACGGGACGCCGACCTACAATCTGGCGGTGGTCGTCGACGATCACGAAATGGGCGTGACCCATGTGATCCGCGGCGATGACCACCTGACCAATGCGGCGCGACAAACCTTGATCTATCAAGCGCTTGGCTGGACGCCGCCGGTGTTCGCGCACATCCCGCTGATCCACGGGCCGGACGGCGCCAAGCTCTCGAAGCGCCACGGCGCGCTCGGCGTCGAGGCCTATCGCGACATGGGATATCTGGCCGCCGGCATGCGCAACTACCTGGCGCGGCTCGGCTG
>CAZPTD010000598.1:0-1645 GCA_964588915.1 uncultured Neomegalonema sp.
GCCCTGGACGTCGATCTTCGCGCCCATCCGCATCAGCTGCGGCGCGTGCATGAAGCGGTTCTCGAAGATCGTCTCCTCGACGCGGCTGACGCCGTCGGCGAGGCAGAGCAGCGTCATCATCTGCGCCTGCAGGTCGGTCGGAAAGCCCGGATAAGGCGCCGTCGAGACGTCGAGCGCCGAGATCCGTCCGTTGCGGCGCTTGACGAGCAGGCCGTCCTCGGTGTCCTCGACCGCGACGTCCGCCTCCTCGAGCTTGTCGATCAGCGCCGAGACCAGCCGGCGCCGTCCGCCGACGAGCTCGACCTCGCCGCCGGTGATCGCCGGCGCGATCATGTAGGTGCCGAGCTCGATCCGGTCGGCGAGGACGCGGTGCGACGCGCCGTGGAGCCGCTCGACGCCTTCGATCTCGATGACGCCCTCGGCTTCGCCGTCGATCTCCGCGCCCATCTTCCTGAGGCACCGCGCGAGATCGACGATCTCGGGCTCGCGCGCGGCGTTTTTGAGCACGGTCACGCCCTTGGCCAAGGTCGCCGCCATCATCAGGTTCTCGGTGGCGCCGACGGAGACGAAGGGAAACTCGATCGTCGCCGCCTTGAGGCCGTGCGGCGCGCGGGCGTGGACGTAGCCGTCCTTGAGCTCGAGCTCGGCGCCCATCGCCTCGAGGCCTCTGAGATGCAGGTCGACCGGCCGGGCGCCGATGGCGCAACCGCCGGGCAGCGACACCACCGCCTCGCGCATCCGCGCCAGCATCGGCCCGAGCACGAGCACGCTCGCGCGCATGCGCCGCACGATGTCGTAATGGGCGGTCGCGCTCTCCATGCGGTCGGCGCGCAGGCGAATGACGCGGCCCTGCTCCGAGAGCTCGACCGCGACGCCGAGCGAGACCAGAAGCTTCGTCATCGTCTCGATGTCGGCGAGGCGCGGCGCGTTGGTGAGCTCGAGCGTCTCCTCGGTCAGGAGCGCCGCCGGCATGAGCGCGAGGCAGGCGTTCTTGGCGCCGGCGATTTCGATTCGGCCTTTGAGCGGTCTGCCGCCGGCGATGGCGATTTTGTCCATGGAGCGCCTTTCGGATCGGCCGCGCGCCCGGCGCGGCGATGACAGCGTGGATGTCCGGCGGCCGATCGCTTTGCAAGCCGGGCCGCCTCCGGCGCGGCGAGCGCGCGCCGCGATCCGCGCTGGTTACAGCGTCGCGCGAGTCGCTGCAACGTCCCGGCTGCGCGATCCCGCTCAGGCGTCGTCGCCGCGCGTCGGTCCGCTCGGCCCGGCGCGTCCCGCGGCGGCGCCGGTCTCGTCGGGTCGCTCGGCGTCCGCGTCCGCGCCTTTTCCGCCGCGCGCCCGTCCTTGCGCCTTGCGCCGCTTGAGGTTTTCGCGCAGCGCCGCCGCCAGCCGCGCCTCGCGCCCCGCGTCTCGGTCCTTCTCCGTCACGCCGTCGCCCGCCTCCCTTCTCTCGCAAGGCCTCTCACGCTCGCGCGCTCGGCTTTGACCTTGACGCCCGCCCGCGACGCCGCTATCGCGCACGATGCCGAGCGGTCGACCTCGAACATCTCGAAATCGCCGCCCGGCTTGCAAGCGACCTCATACGCTTAGCTTGCCCGTATAGCTCAGAGGTAGAGCACTCCCTTGGTAAGGGAGAGGCCGAAAGTTC
>CAZPTD010000599.1:0-1642 GCA_964588915.1 uncultured Neomegalonema sp.
AACCGAAACCACACGAGCAACTTATTGATTCTCGTGTCCTTTAAGGATCCGAAATTCGCAACGCCCTCGGCCGCGATCATGAAGCGAATTCCGGATCCAGGACACTAGGGCTGCAGGGCCGATCCGGCGCAAGGGTGGTATTCGGTCTCGTTCGTCTCGGCGCCGTCCTGGAAGACGAGCATCACGGTGAAGCGTCCGTCCGGCAGCTCGGCGTGGCGGCGGACATGGAAGACATGCGGCGTGGTGAAGCCGGGCTCCTGGCAATAGCCGATGGCGACGAAGCCGACGAAATGCGCCGCCTCGCGGTCATGGGTCTCGTCCGGGATCTTCTCGAGGAACAAGCAGCCGCCTTCGTACTCCTCGACGCCCCAATCATGGAGATAGGAGATGTCGCCGCTCGTCGGATCGTGTCCCGAGGCGCAGCCGGGCTCGTTCGAGTAGACGCCGTCGAGGAGCGGCTCTTGCTCTGCGGCGGCGGTTCCGGCGAGCGCCGCGAAGGCGAGGGCGGCGATGAGGCGGCGTGCGTTCGGCATCAAGGGCTCCTCAGTGCGGCGGGAGGCGCAGAAGAAGCCGAGAATTGCGGCGCGAGAGCGGCGCCGCCGCGATGCGGCCATCTCCGCTTGCTAGGTCGCCGGCGACGGATCGAAGGAGGCGAGGCGCGCATGTCGGAGACCCATATCTGGCACTTCTACTTTCAGGGGCGCGGCCTCTCGAAGGAGGCGGTCGCGCTCCTCTCCGGCTTTCGCGGCGACGCCGGTCTCGCTCGGGAGGGCGTCGTCAGCGAGGCCATGGCGCCGGGCGCGGGCGTTTGGGCGCGCGAGCAGCTCTATTCGATCATTTCGATCTGCGCCCGCGGCGGCGCGATGGGCTTCTCGCCGGTTCCGAGCGGAGATCTCTTCTTCTGGGACTATACCGGCGGGCTGCATGACGATCTCGCCGGCCAGTCCTACGAGCTTTTCTTCTCCTGGCTCTGCCGGCATGCGGCGCGGGATCAGTTCTTCGGCGTCGAGACCGTCCTCAGCGCGCCGCGGCCGACCTTCCTCTACGCCGTCGACCGCAAATTCGTGTCGGTCGATTTCGAGCGCGGCGATCTCGGCAAGCTCGCCGGCCCGTTCGGCGTCGAGGCGGTGGCCGAGGGCCTCGAGGCCTCGCCGCCCGAGGGCGAGGTCGTGGCGATGGGCGCCCTGCCGATCCCGGCGCATGAAGCGACGGTTCGGGTGGTGGATTGGGACGCCTTTGTTGCGGCTTTGTCGGAGGGTTGACGGCGGTTTCAATGGCCGGACGCTTCCACAAGAGACGATGCGGGGTTAACCTCTCGGCGCGTGTCGAAGGGGCGGATGAACAGAAACCAACTGCAGCGCGACCTCGAGAAGCTGTCGCATGGGGCGATCACCGCCTTTGCGACGCGGTCGGCGTTGCGCGTAGCGCCGCTCATTGGCGCTAACAAGCTCTTTGACGCTATCGAGATTGTTGATCTGCGGTTGCCGCTGAGCGCGTTTCGCGCGATGGTAACCTCGGCGGTCGCCGCGGTGGGACCGACCGCCGAGGTTAAGAGAGCCGCCTCCGCCGCCTTCGCCGCCGCCTTCGCCGCCGCCCGCGCCGACGCCGACGCCGCCGCCGCCGCCGTGGCACGAGGTGACGC
>CAZPTD010000600.1:0-1639 GCA_964588915.1 uncultured Neomegalonema sp.
GCTCGGACAGTCAGCTGCAACGTCGCACCGGTTGACCTGGGCCAGGCGCGGATACGCGCGATGCCGAAGCGATTGACGCTGTTGCGAGCACCTGCGCCTAGCAGGCTGGGGAAAAAGGTTCTGCGGTAGATTTCACTGACCGCGGCAGATGGCGATGAGCTCGTTTGAGGTCTGAACTGGGCTGGCGGCCTGACGGGTTCGCCGAGGCCGTCAGTTCAGGCGGCCCGCGGCGCCAGAAGCTTCGGCAGCCTGGTGAGATTGTAGGCTGCGAGAGCGAAGAGGTAGCTCCATTCGACGCGGTCGAGCCCCTTGAAGCGGGTCTTGCGCTGGCCGCCGATGGTCTTCAGCCAGCCGAAGATCTCCTCGATCCGCTTGCGCGCCCGCTGGCTGGCGGCGTAGCTCGCATGGCGCGTCGTTCGGCGGTCGATGGCCGAGCGGCGGTTCGGTGTGGGCGCGACCTGAGCCGGATGCGGCCGGACCTCGATGTCGCGCAGCTCGTCGACGAAGCGGCGGTTGTCATAGGCCTTGTCGGCGCCCAGCGTCGCGCCCGGCCCGAGATGCGCCTGGGCCAGATCGACCGCCGTGATCGGCTCGGCGTCGCCGGTGGCGCGGGTAAGCCGGCCGTCCACCACCAGGCCGTTGCGGTTCTCCATCAGCGCGTGCCCCATATAGGCGAGCTTCGCCTCTTTGCCGGCCGACTTCTTGATCAGCCGGGCGTCGGGATCGGTGGTCGAGGCGTGGGTCGCGTTCGAGCGCTTGGCGCCCTTGAAGTCGACATCCTGATTGCGCCCTGCGGAGGGCGGCGCCGGATCGTCGTCATTCCCGTCGCGCGCGCCGGCCGCGTCCTTCGGCTGGAAGCTCTTCATCGACGCCCAGGCCTCGATCAGCGTCCCGTCCACCGAGAAATGCTCCCGGCTCATCAGCCGCCTGACCTCGGGATGCGCGACGATCCCGGAGAGGAACGCCGCCGCGGCGTCCGTCGCCAGCAGCCGGTCGCGGTTCTTGGTGAAGACGCCGCGGTCCCAGACCGTGTCGTCGATCCCGAGGCCGACGAACCAGCGGAACAGAAGGTCGTAGTCGAGCCGCTCCATCAGCAGCCGTTCCGAGCGCACCGAGAAGAAGGCCTGCAAGAGCAGCGCCCGGAGCAGCCGCTCCGGCGGGATCGAGGGGCGGCCGGTATGGGAATAGGCGCTGGCGAAGCGCTCCGAGAGGCCCGCCAGCGCGTCGTCGGCGATCCGGCGGATGGTGCGCAGCGGATGCTTCGCGGGGATGCGCTCCTCAAGGTCGACAAAGGAGAACAAAGCCTTCGACCGCTCGTCCGATCCGCGCATCGCATCCCTCCAGGATCAACATCTGGAGGGAATCACGACCGCCTCGCCGGATCTAGACTTTTTCCCCAGCCTGCTAGAGCATGATGATGCTTCGTGGAAGCACCATCATGCTCTAATCCTTTGTTTTGTCACGCGTCCGGACGGATAACCGGGTTCCACTTATCCTGGACGCGCTCTAGCAGCGCCCTGGAATTCTTTCGGTTTGACCGAACCTCGCCGTCGTCCCGGACGCGCTGCGGCATGAAATGACGCTGCGCAGATCCGGGACCTCGGGCCGCCGTCGCTCTACGATCCCGGATCAGCGCCCC
>CAZPTD010000601.1:0-1582 GCA_964588915.1 uncultured Neomegalonema sp.
AGCGCTGCTCGGCCCCCTGCGTCGGGTTGATCGACGAGGAAGGCTATTCGGCGCTCGTCGACAACGCGGTGGCGTTCCTCTCCGGAAAGACGACCAAGGTTCAGGCCGAGCTCGCCGAGGAGATGCGCAAAGCCGCCGCGGAGCTCGCCTTCGAGCGCGCCGGCGCGCTGCGCGACCGGATACGGGCGCTGACTCAGGTGCAGGCGCGCCAGGGCGTCAATCCGCAGGGCGTCGAGGAGGCGGACGTCGTCGCGCTCTACAGCGACGGCGGCCAATGCTGCATCGAGGTGTTCTTCTTCCGCGCCGGGCAGAACTGGGGCAACCGCGCCTATTTCCCGCGGGCGATGCGCGACTGCGCGGACGCCGAGATCCTCGGCGCCTTTCTCGGCCAGTTCTACGCCGACAAGGCGCCGCCGCGTCAGATCCTGCTCTCCTTGACGCCGCCCGACGCGGAGCTCATCGCGTCGGCGCTCTCCGAGATCGCCGGCCGGAAAGTGGAGCTCCTGACGCCGCAGCGCGGCGAGAAGCGGAGCCTCGTCGAGCATGCGCTCGCCAACGCCCGCGAGGCGCTGGCGCGGCGGACCTCGGAGAACGTCGCGCAAGGTCGGCTGCTCGCCGGCGTGGCGGAGGCGTTCGGGTTGGAGAAGCCGCCGCGGCGCGTGGAAGTCTATGACAACAGCCACATCCAGGGCGCGCATGCGGTGGGCGCGATGATCGTCGCCGGGCCGAGCGGCTTCGACAAGAGCCAGTACCGCAAGTTCAACATCAAGAGCGCCGACCTCGCGCCGGGCGACGATTTCGGGATGATGCGCGAGGTGCTGACCCGGCGGTTCAAGCGGTTGATCGGCGAAGGCGCCGCCGCGCGGGCCGAAGAGGCGGCGCTCGCCGCCGATGAGGCGGCGGCGGGCGAGACGGCCTCCGACGAGACGCCGAGCTGGCCCGACCTCATCCTGATCGACGGCGGCGCCGGTCAGCTCTCGGCGGCGTTGGAGACGCTCCGCGATCTCGCCGCTTCGGGCGACCCCGACGGCGTGCTGGACGACGTCGTCATCGCCTCGGTCGCCAAGGGCGAGGAGCGCGACGCCGGCCGCGAGGTGTTCCATATGCCCGGCCGACGGCCGTTCGCCCTCCCGTTTCGCGATCCCGCCCTCTATTTCCTGCAGCGCCTGCGCGACGAGGCGCATCGCTTCGCCATCGGCGCGCACCGCCAGAAGCGGGCGAAGGCGGCGACGGCGACCTCGCTCGACGACGTCCCCGGCGTCGGCGCGGCGCGCAAGCGGGCGCTCCTAGCGCATTTCGGCTCGGCCAAGGCGGCCTCGCGCGCCGGGCTCGCGGATCTCGAAGCCGTCGAGGGCGTGTCGAAGGCGCTGGCGCGGAAGATCTACGACTTCTTCCATGGCGGCGGAGAGGCGTGAGAGAGGGCGGAGCCGAGCCCGGCGGCGGCGAGCGGTTGATCTTCTTCGCCGGCGCCGCCCGCCGGGCTCCCGAAGACCGAGGTTCTCGGCGATCTTAGAGCGGGATCTGTTGAGGCGGATGCAACGCTGATGACGCCGTCATCCCGGGATGACGCCGTCATCCCGGA
>CAZPTD010000602.1:0-1578 GCA_964588915.1 uncultured Neomegalonema sp.
GCTTGGCGACCGTCCAGGCGAAGAGGAGATCGCGCGTCTCCGCCGCCGTCGGCGCTCTCGGACGTCTGCGCGCACGCTGAATATCGAGGAGCCGACATCGCGGGCGCGCGGCCAAGCTTCGCTTCGGCGGTCTTCCGATCTGACGGCGGCTTCGGACCTTGGTCATGTGGAGACGCGCCCGTCGCCGTCCTCGCCACATGCTTCGGCGTCTCCGAGACCACCATCCGCCGCTGGCGCAAGCGCAGCTCCATCGAAGACCGCAGCCCTGTCAGCAACGGTCTCGGACAAGCGACCGCCCAAGAAGACGAGATCCTGATCGCCGAGCTGCGCCGCCGCGCTCGCCGTCATCCGGGCTTGTCGCCCGAACCGACGCTCGGCGACACCGCATCGGGCAGGCGCCTATCGTCTGATCGGTTCCGATGGCGCCGACCTCGCCCTTGTCGGCCCGGCCAAGCGCGACGCGCGCAGAGCCGGAATCCAGGGCCGAGGGGCTGAGCGTGCGGCGAACCGGCCCTGGATCCCGGATAAGCCTGCGGCTTTCCGGGATGACGGCGTCATCGGCGTCAACAGATCCTGTTCTAGCGGTCGTAGACGTCGACATCCACCTCCACGTCGACCTCGGCGTAGACCGTCGCGCCGTCATAGACGACCGGCCGGAAATAGACGCCGTCGCAGACGTAGTAGGGCGCTCGATAAAGGCAGTCGGCGACGCTCGCGCGATAGGCGGTCCGCGCCGCGGCGCGACGGCCGGCGCGGCGCGCGGACCGGCGAGCCGGGCCCTGCGGATGCGCGGCGCTGGCTTCGCAGCGGTGGTGATGGGGCTGGCGCTGTGGAGCGCGGGCCGCTTCGAGCTGGCCACCGACATCACCCACTTCCTCGACGCCCCGGACGACCGGGAGCGCGGGCGCCTGGCCCGGCGGCTGGCGGCCTCGGAGCTCAGCAGAGGGATGGTGCTGTCCCTCGGTGCCCCGGACCCGGCCGAGGCCGCCGAAGCGGCGCGGGACCTGGCGGCGCGCCTCGAGAGGCTGGAGGAGGCCGCCTGGGTGAGCGCGGGTCCGGACGCGGACCTCGGCCAGGCGATCCATGCGCTCTACTTTCCCCGCCGCTATCTGCTGTGGTCGACCCGGCCGGGACAGGAGATCCCCGGCAAGACCTCGCCGGAGGGCCTGGCCGAGGCGGCCCTGGTCCTGCGGTCCGGGCTCTCCCAGCCCTGGTCGGCCCTGCTGCGGACCCTGGCTCCCGAGGATCCGCTCCAGATCTTCCCGGCCATTCTGGAGCGCATCGAGGGCGCGGGCCTGCAGACCCTGGCCGTGCGCGACGGCGTCTTCACCAGTGCCGACGGCTCCCGGGCCATCCTCTTCGTGTCGACCCGGCACCCGGCCCTGGACACCCGCCACCAGGCCCCCTTCCTCGAGGCCCTGGAGGCGCACTTCGCCGCGGTCGACGCCGAGCACGGCGGGCGCCTGGACCTGCGCCTCGCCGCGCTCCACCGCTTCGCCGTGCGTGCCGAGCGCGAGGTGCGCCGCGACATGACGCGCATCTCGATCCTGGCGAGTGCCGGCGTCGTCGTCCTCTTCC
>CAZPTD010000603.1:0-1569 GCA_964588915.1 uncultured Neomegalonema sp.
GGGCGAGGCCCAGACCGCGCCGCCCTTCATTCCGACGATCATCGGCGAGGGCGGGCTCGATTGGCCGGCCGTCTCCGCCGGGGCGACGCTCTTTCTGTTGCCGGTGGTGTTCTTCACCGTGCTCCTGCGCAAGCAGCTCTTGCGCGGCATCACCTTTGGAGCGGTGCGCAAATGACCGACAGCGTCCCGAAACGCCGGAGCCGGCTGGCGCGTCTCTTCCGGCGCGGGCCCTGGGAGAACGGCGCGACCGTGCTCATCGCCGTCGGCGTGATCATGCTGATGCAGCCCTTCTCGCTCTGGCTCTACGGCTGGTCCTTCACCGTGATCCTGACGGGCACGATCGGCTTCGTCGTCGTCAGCCATTTTCCGGAGTGACCAGAGATGGCCGAGATCCGGATCGAGAACCTGACCAAGAGCTTCGGCGCCTTCACCGCCGTGCGCGACACGAGCTTCACCATTCATGACGGCGAGTTCTTCGTCATGCTCGGGCCGTCGGGCTGCGGCAAGACCACGACCTTGCGCATGATCGCCGGGCTCGAGATCCCGAGCGGCGGCCGGATTCTGCTCGACGGCGAGGACGTCACCTACAATCGCGGCGCCGAGCGCGACATCGCCTTCGTCTTCCAGCTGTTCGCGCTCTATCCGCATATGACGGTCCGCGAGAACATCTCCTTTCCGCTCCGGATCGCCGGGCTCAAGCGCTCGCAGGTGCGCGCGCGCACCGAGGAGGCGGCGCGGATGCTGAAGATCGACCATCTCCTCGCGCGCGGCGTCGGCGGGCTCGCGGCGGGCGACCGCCAGCGCGTCGCGCTCGGCCGCGCCATCGTCCGGCGCGCGAAAGCCTTCCTGATGGACGAGCCCTTGGGCGCGCTCGACGCCGAGTTCCGCGACCTGATGTGCGAGGAGCTCAGGCTCCTGCACAACCGGATCTCGGCCACCACGGTCTACGTCACGCACGACCAGATCGAGGCGATGTCGATGGCCGACCGGATTTGCGTCATGCACAAGGGCGAGGTGCTGCAGATCGGCGCGCCGATGGACGTCTACGAGCGCCCGGCGACCAGATTCGTCGCCGGCTTCATCGGCAGCCCGTCGATGAACTTCCTGCCCGCTCAAGGCGGCCTCGCGCCCGGCGCGCGCGCGATCCGCGTCGCCGGCGCCGATCTCGAGATGCCGGAGACGCGCGAGGGATTGGCGTCGGCCGAGGCGGTGGTCGGCGCGCGGCCGGAGCATATCGTCATCGCCGAGGAGGGGCCGCTGCGCGGGCGCGTCTTCGCGGTCGAGTATATGGGCGCGCGCCAGCTCGTCACCGTCGACACCGAAGCGGGCCGCCTGCGCGTGCGCGCCGACAATACGGCGCGGTTCGAGACCGGCGAGAATATCGGCCTCGCCTTCGACGCCGAGCGGCTCGTCGTCTTCGATCCGGCGAGCGACCGCGCGGTGAAAAGCGCGCTCTACGAGGAGGGCGCCCGAGATGGCTGAAGCGGCGCTCAGGAACGTCACCAAGCGCTTCGGCGAGACGATCGCCGTCGAGGACCTCTCCTTCGAGATCGCCGACGGCGAGTTCGT
>CAZPTD010000604.1:0-1568 GCA_964588915.1 uncultured Neomegalonema sp.
ATGGCGTCGAGCTCGACGCCCGCCGCCTCGAGCGCCGCCTCGACGCCGACGCCGACCCGCTCGACATGCGCCCGCGCCGCGATCTCCTGCACGACGCCGCCATAAGCGCGATGCAGCTCCGCCTGGCCGAAGACGACATTCGAACGGATCGACGGCGCGCCGTCCTGCGCGTCGACCGAGACGACCGCGGCGGCGGTCTCGTCGCAGGTCGACTCGATCCCCAAGACAGCGAATGCGGCGGCGATGACGGCTCTCCTTCGGAAAAGCTGTCAGCGGCCGGTTGTCAGACCGCGCGACCGCCGACCGATTGCGCTTCGGTCAACGACGCGCCGGTCCGATCGCCGACCGCCGACAGCTCCCAATTTTCTAGAGCGACCGCGCGACGCGAAAGCCGAGGTCGCCGCGGCGCCGGTCGCGCGTGCTCCAGCCGCGATACGCCGCGCGCAGGCCCCAGGGCAAGTCGTTCCAGGCGCCGCCGCGCACGACCGCCCGGTCGCATTGGCCTTCATCCGCGCTCATCCAGGCGCCGGCGTCGGTCGGCGCGCCGTCATAGCCCGGATGCCAGCAATCCCGCACCCACTCCCAGACATTGCCGTGCATGTCGTAGAGGCCCCAGCCGTTCGGCAGCTTGGCGCCGACCGGTTCGGCGCCGCCGGCGGCGTTGCCGTTGAACCAGGCGTAGCGGTCGAGCTCGGCCGGATCGTCGCCGAAGGCGTAGGCGGTCGAGGCGCCGGCGCGGGCGGCGTACTCCCATTCCGCCTCGCTCGGCAGCCGGTAGGGCGCGCCGTCGGCGCCGGCGTTCAGCCAAGCGATGAAGCCCCGCTCGGCGACGCCCTCGCCGGTGACGTCGGCCCAGGACGCGCCGACGACCGGCTCCTCGGGCAAGCGGCCTTCGGCGTCGATGGCGCGGCAATAGCCGGCCTCGACGCAAGCGCCCCATTCGGCGACGGTCACCTCGAATTTGCCGATCGCGAAGCGCGGCACCGACACGCTGCGGCGCGGACCCTCGTCCGAGACCCGCCCTTCCTCCTCGATCGGCGAGCCCATGCGGAACGTTCCGCTCGGCAGCGCCACCATGACCGGGCATTCGCGGCAATCGCGGAAGGTGGTGAGCGGCGCGTCCTCGTCCTCCGAGGCGCCGGCGACCGGCGACGCGACCGCCTCGTCGGCGCGCCCGCGCAGCGGGCGCGGCGCCGGCGCCGGCGCCGAGACCGGCGCCGCTGTGACGGACCCGTCCTCGGACCGCGCCGACGCCGCCGCGGCCGTGGCGTACCACCATTCCGCGATGATCAGCGCGTCGAGCGTCTCGTCGTCGATCTCGCCCGTGCCGGCGAGCCCGGCGCGGGCCTGGAAGCTCGCCAGGGCGCCGCGCGTCCGCGCGCCGACGAGCCCGTCGATGTCGCCGATCTCGTAGCCGAGCGCGATCAGCGCCTCCTGCGCCCGAACGGTCCGCGCCTTGGCGTCCGTGGTGCTGAACTCGAAGAGCGCGCTCGGCGTCACCGCCCGCAACCGATCGTCCTTCCTCGGGCGAAATCATCGTCGGCTACCCAGGAGTATTCGCTGCGAAT
>CAZPTD010000605.1:0-1545 GCA_964588915.1 uncultured Neomegalonema sp.
CAGGCGCAAGCGCCGCCGCCTCCGTGGCGCCGACGATCGTCGAGGAGGGCGGCGACGCGCGGCCGGCCGGTTCGCTCGGCACGATCGAGGCCGGCGCCGGCGCCGAGCCGGTCACCGACTCGCCCGTCTACGAGACGCCTGCGGCGGCGGCGAGCGCCGGCGCGTCCGGCGCGGCGCCGGCGGCGCCCGCGAGCGGACCGGCCCCGACCTACGAGGACGCTCTCGATAAGCTGCGCGCGCGCGACTATGTCGGCGCCGAGCAGGCGCTCACCGCCTTTATCGCCGCCAATCCCAGCGATCCGCGCATCGGCGAGGCGACCTATTGGCTCGGCGAGACCTATTATCTCGGCGGCGAGTTCGATCGCGCCGCCCGCGCCTTCTTGACGAGCTTCCGCGAGCACCCGACCGGCGAGAAGGCGCCCGACAGCCTGCTCAGGCTCGGCGTGACCTTGGCGCAGCTCGGTCAGCGCGACGAGGCCTGCGCGGCCTTCGAGCAGGTGCCGGTCCGGTATCCGCAGGCGCCCGAGCGGCTTCAACGGCGGGCGGCGGCGGAGTCGCGGCGGGCCGGTTGTCCGTAAGAAGCGCCGCCGCGCGGCGCGCAGACGTGAAGAAAGGACGGGCGCGATAGCGGCGCCGGAACGCGAAGAGGACGACGGCGGCGACGCCGTCCCGACGGAGACCGGCGACGCCGCGCCTTTGAGCGTCGCCGATCTCGCCGATCGCCTTGCGGCGCTCGCGCCGACCGGCGCGCCGCCCGACGCCATGGCGATCGCCGTCTCCGGCGGCGGCGACAGCATGGCGCTGCTTCTCCTCGCCGCCGAGCTCGCCGCCGAGCGCGCCGCCGCCGACGCGCCGCTCAGGCTCGTCGCCTTCACGGTCGATCACGGCCTCAGACCGGAGAGCCGCGCCGAAGCCGAGCATGTCGCTCGGATCGCCGCGACGCGCGGCGTCGCGCACGAGATCCTCGACTGGCGTCGCGACGGCGCCGCGCCCGAGGCCAATCTCCAAGCGGCGGCGCGCGCGGCGCGCTACCGGCTGATGGCGACGCGCCGGCGCGCGCTCGGGATCGGGCCGCTCCTCGTCGCCCACACCGCCGACGACGCCGCCGAGACCTTTCTCATCCGCCTCGGCCGCGGCTCCGGCGTCGACGGGCTGGCGCTGATGCCGGCGCGGCGGGTCGAGGACGCCGACGCCGAGCCTCCGTTGGAGATCTGGCGGCCGCTCCTCGACGTCGCCGGCGCCCGGCTCCGCGCGACTTGCCGCGCCCGCGGCGTCTCCTGGAGCGAGGATCCCGCCAACGCCGATCCGCGCTTCGCGCGCACGCAGGCGCGGGCGGCGCTCGCGGCTTTGGCGCCCCTCGGGCTCACGCGCGCGCGCCTTTTGCGCACGGCGACGTCGATGGCGCGGGCGCGGAGCGCGCTCGAGACGGCGGCGGCGGCGCTCTTCGCCGCGTCGGCGGCGTTCGATCCGGCCTGCGGCGCGGTGCGCTTCGAGGCCGCCCGGCTCGCCGAGGCGCCGCGCGAGTGCGCGCTGCGCGCCTTCGCC
>CAZPTD010000606.1:0-1535 GCA_964588915.1 uncultured Neomegalonema sp.
CGGGCGCGTCCGGCCGCGGCGACAGCCGGGTCTCATGGCCCATCTTGCGGCCGGGCCGGGCCTCCGCCTTGCCGTAGAGGGGCAGCGCCGCGGCCGGCGCGGCCGCGAGCCGCCGCCAGTCCTCCGCCTCCGCGCCCAGGAGATTGGTCATCTCCGCGTTCGAGTGGCGCGCCGGGTCGCCGAGCGGCCAGCCGCAGACCGCGCGGATATGCTGCTCGAACTGGCTGACCGCGCAGGCCTCGAGCGTCCAATGGCCGGTGTTGTGCACCCGCGGCGCGATCTCGTTGACGAGAAGCGCGCCGCCCGGCATCTCGAACATCTCGACGCCCATGACGCCGACATAGTCGAGCTTCTCGACGATGGTCGTGGCGATCGCCTGCGCGCGGGCCGCCGTCTCCGCCTCGATCGCGCCGGTCGCGACCATGCTGCGCCGCAAAACGCCGTTCTCATGCGTGTTCTCGGACGGATCGTAGGCGGCGGTCGCGCCGTCGAGCCCGCGCGCCACGATCACCGAGATCTCGCGGCGGAAGGCGACGATCGCCTCGAGGATCGCCGGCGCCCGTCCGATCTCCGCGAAGGCGGCGCGCGCCTTCGGCTCGACCTCGTCCGGCCCGCGCGCCTCGATCCGCGCCTGGCCGCGCCCGTCATAGCCGAAGCGCCGCGTCTTCAGCATGCCGGAGCCGCCGAAGGCCATCAGCCCGTCGCTTATGTCGGTGATGCCGTCGACGGTCCGGAAGTCGGTCACCGGCGCGCCGATCTCGCGCAGGAACGACTTCTCGTTGATCCGATCCTGGGCGACGTCGAGCGCGCGCCTTCCGGGCCGGACCGGCGTCGAGCGCGAAGCGAGGTCGAGCGCGGCGACCGGCACGTTCTCGAACTCGAGCGTGACGACGTCGCATTCCTTGGCGAAATGCGCGAGGCCGCGGTGGTAATCGTCCGAGCCGCGCGTGAAGGCGTGCGCCGCCTCGGCGGCCGGGCAATCGGCCTCCGGCGCGTAGACATGCGCCTTGAGGCCGAGCTTGGCCGTCGCCATCGCCAGCATCCGCCCGAGCTGCCCGCCGCCGAGGATCCCGACGACGCCGCCCGGCGCAATCGCGCCCGGCTTGTCGAGGGCGCCGCTCTCCTTGCGCGCGAAGGGGCCGATCATGGGCGCGGATCCTCGGACTCGTCCGGCGCCTCGGCGACGGAAGCCGAAAGAGCGGCGCGCCATGCGGCGAGGCGCTCGGCGAGCGCCCGGTCCGAAAGCGCGACGATCGCCGCCGCCGCGAGCGCGGCGTTGGCGGCGCCGGCCGCGCCGATGGCGAAGGTCGCGACGGGAAAGCCGCGCGGCATCTGCACGATCGAGAGCAGGCTGTCGAGGCCGCTGAGCGCGGTCGAGCGCACCGGCACGCCGAGCACCGGCAGAAGCGTCTTCGAGGCGAGCATGCCCGGCAGATGCGCCGCGCCGCCGGCGCCGGCGACGATCGCGATCAGCCCGCGCGCCTCCGCCTCGGCGGCGGAGCGGCAGCGCCCGTCCGGCGGCCGATGCGCCGAGC
>CAZPTD010000607.1:0-1527 GCA_964588915.1 uncultured Neomegalonema sp.
GTCACCAAGTCGAAGTTCGACAACCTCTACGGCTGCCGCGAGAGCCTGGTCGACGGCATCCGCCGCGCCACCGACGTGATGCTCTCGGGCAAGGTCGCGGTCGTCGCCGGCTACGGCGACGTCGGCAAGGGCTCGGCGGCGTCTCTGCGCAACGGCGGCGCGCGCGTGCTGGTGACCGAGATCGATCCGATCTGCGCGCTCCAGGCGGCGATGGAGGGCTACGAGGTCGTGACCATGGACAAGGCGGCGGCGCGCGGCGACATCTTCGTCACCGCCACCGGCAACAAGGACGTGATCACCTCCGAGCATATGGCGGCGATGAAGGACCGCGCCATCGTCTGCAACATCGGCCATTTCGACAGCGAGATCCAGGTGGGCGCGCTGCGCAACTACAAATGGTCGGAAGTGAAGCCGCAGGTTCACGAGATCGAGTTTCCCGACGGCAAGAAGATCCTGCTGCTCGCCGAAGGTCGGCTCGTGAATTTGGGCTGCGCCACCGGCCATCCGAGCTTCGTCATGTCGGCGAGCTTCACCAACCAAGTGCTGGCGCAGATCGAGCTATACACGCGCGGCGACGCTTACGAGAACGACGTCTACGTCCTGCCGAAGCGCTTGGACGAAAAAGTCGCAATGCTGCATTTGAAGAAGCTCGGCGTGGAGTTGACGACTTTGTCCGACGGCCAGGCCGAGTATATCGGCGTCGAGAAGGTCGGACCGTTCAAGCCGGACGCCTACCGCTACTGAATCAAGCCGCTCCGGTCGGCGCGTGCGCGCGCCGCCGGTCGATGGAGGCCGAACGCATGCGTCGCCAGGACTATCTCTTCACCTCCGAATCCGTCTCGGAAGGACATCCGGACAAGGTCTGCGACCAGATCTCGGACGCGATCGTCGATCTCCTGCTCGCGCGCGAGCCCGAAGCGCGCGTCGCCGTCGAGACCGCGGCGACGACCAACAAAGTCGTTTTGCTCGGCGAGGTGAAGATCTCGGACGAGAACTCGGTGACGCCCGAAGAGATGTGCGCCGCCGCGCGCGAGACGATCCGCGAGATCGGCTATCAGCAGAAGGGCTTCCATCACCGCACCTGCTCGATCGACTGCTACGTCCACGAGCAAAGCGCCGACATCGCGCAGGGCGTCGACGCCTCCGGCAACAAGGACGAAGGCGCCGGCGATCAGGGCATCATGTTCGGCTTCGCGACCAACGAGACGCCGGAGCTGATGCCGGCGCCGATCCAATACGCCCAAGCGATGCTGCGACGGCTGGCGGACGCGCGGCATTCGGGCGCCGAGCCGGTTCTCGGGCCGGACGCGAAGAGCCAGCTCACCATCGAATATCGCGGCGGCCAGCCGGTGCGCGCGCACACGATCGTGGTCTCGACCCAGCATCTCGACGCCGAGATGACCTCGGACGACGTGCGCGCGGTGGTCGAACCCTACATCCTCGAGGTCCTGCCCGACGGCTGGGTCGACGCGCGGACGATCTGGCACGTCAACCCGACCGGCCGCTTCGTGATCGGCGGGCCGGACG
>CAZPTD010000608.1:0-1523 GCA_964588915.1 uncultured Neomegalonema sp.
CTCTGCGCGCGTCGCGCTTGGCCGGGACGACAAGGGCGAGGTTGGCTCCATCAGACCGATCACACCCTACGCGCAGGCCGCGCCGAGGCGCCGCGAGCGTTCCGGCGCGCGTCAGACTTGGCGCGCGCAGATCCGGCAGAACGGCGCATGCGGCACGACGTCGAGCCGCTCCGGCAGGATCTCCTCGCCGCATTTGACGCAGATCCCGTATTCGCCTTTTCGGATCCGCTCCATCGCCGCCTGGATCTGACGGATCTCCAAGAGCCCGGCCTCGCCGAGATGCTCCAGCATTTCGTCGTCCTCGCGCTCGGTGGCGCGGTCCTCGAAATCCTTCGGCGCCGGCTCGTCGAGCGCGTGCTCGATGTCGGCCAAGCGGTGGTCGAGCTCGCGCAAGCGAGCGAGGAGGGCGGTTCGGTATTTCTGTACGTCCGTCATGAGCGTAGATTGGCCTCGACCGGCTGGGCGGCATTGACCGTGATCAAACGGCGAGCGCGCCGCCGATGCAAGACTTGGCGCAATGTTCGCTCGGCGCCGAGCGCGGGGCGGAGAAGCGCCGCGGCGCCGGGACGCGGGCCTGCGAGGGGAGGTCGCCTTGGGAGAAGACTTCGAGCAGATCGCCGTCATCCTCAGCATCGTCGCCAGCGGCATCGCGATCCTGAGCTTCGTGTTCCGGAACTTTCGCGTGGTCGCGCTCGTGATCTTGATCGGGTTCGGCCTCTTCGCCAGCTACGCGGCGCTGATGATGGCGCAGGAGAACCGCGATCCCTCCGAGCCCGCGGTCTTCGCCGCCGGCAGCTTCCTGCTCGCGCTGCTCGTCGCCGCGGCGACCAAGCGGCGCGCGCCGTCGCAGGCGCCGGGCCGTCCGGCCGCGGTCGAGCACAAGGCCTACGAGTGCGTGAAATGCGGCTACGAGCTCGATTTCCGGCATTTCCACTGTCCGCAATGCGGCGCCGCCGGCTCCTTCCGGCCGAACCCGTATTTCGACGCTTCGTCGCCGCGCGGACGCCGCGGGTTTTGGGCGAACGCGCTGTTCCTCATCGTCTTCGCCGCGATCATCGGCGGCGCGCTCTTCGTCCTTACCGCTCGCTGACCGGCGCGGCGCTCAGTGCGCCTCGGCCCAGCTCGCGCCCGAGCCGGCGTCGACCACCAACGGCGTCTTCAGCTCGACCGCCGGATGCGGCGCGCGCTCCATCACCTTCTTCACCTCGGCGCAGAGGTCGTCGACGGCGCCCTCCTCGACCTCGAAGATGAGCTCGTCATGGATCTGCAGGAGCATCCGCGCCGGCAGCTTCTTCTTGGCGAGGACCGGCGGGATGCGGATCATCGCCCGGCGAATCACGTCGGCCGCCGCGCCCTGGATCGGCGCGTTGATCGCGGCCCGCGCCGCGAAGGCGCCTTTCGGGCCCTTGGCGTTGATCTCCGGCGTATGGATGCGGCGCCCGAACAGCGTCTCGACATAGCCCTTCGACCGCGCGACCTGCTTCGTCGCGTCCATATAGTCGCGAATGCCCGGGAAGCGCTCG
>CAZPTD010000609.1:0-1523 GCA_964588915.1 uncultured Neomegalonema sp.
ATCGACGCCGCGACGCGACCGAAGGCGCCGCGGCCGACGCCGTGCTCAACCGCGCGCAGGCGCTCGTCGACGCCGGCCGCGTCGCCGAGGCCGTGGCCGAGATCGAAGGCATGCGCGAGCCGGCTCTGAGCTATGCGCTCCGCGCGCCGGAGATGGCGGATTGGATGCGCGACGCGCGCTCCCGGATCGAGGCGGAGGCGGCGCTCGAGCGCTACCGGACGGCGCTGCTGACCGGCGGCGAGTAACGACGCGAAACGACAGCGACCCGGCGCCGCCGCGCGCGACGGAAGAGAAAACGGAGCGGGCTTATGCTGACCCTAGTCATCCGAATCGCCGTAGCGCTCGGCCTGGCGGCGCTGCTCGCCTACGGCGTGAACGAGCTGCTGAATGTCGACGGCTACACGATCATCGAGCTCGGCCGGACGGACGTCTACGAGATCCCGACCGGCGTCGTGCTGCTCGCGCTCATCCTCGCGCCGATCGTGATCGGCCTCCTCGCCGCCCTCGCGATCCGCGGCGTCGCCTGGATGATGTCGCTCGCGCCCTATTTCGAGGCGCGTCGGCGCCGCCGCGGCGTCGCGGCGCTCTCGCGCGCGCTCGTCGCGCTCGCCGAGGGCGACGGCCAGCGCGCCCGCGCCGCCGGCAAGGAGGCGGAGAAGATTCTCGACGAGCCGGATCTGACGCGCATCGTCAACGCCCAGGCGGCGCGGCTCGCCGGGCTCGAGCGCGAGGCCGAGGCCTATTACGAGGCGATGACCGAGGACAAGGACACCGCCTTCGTCGGCCTGGTCGGACTTCTCGGCCAGGCGATCCGCGACCGGATGCCCGAGCGCGCGCTCAGGCTCGCCGAACGGGCGCACGCGCTCAAGCCGACCGAGCCGCAGGTGATCGACGCGCTCTTCGATCTCCAGCTTCACAAGGGCGATTGGGTCGGCGCGCGCAAGACGCTGAAGGCCGCGACCAAGGCCGGGCGCCTGACGCGCGACGTCGCCGATCGGCGCCGCGCCGTCCTTTTCGTGTCCGAGGCCGAGGAGGCGGACGGCCGCGGCGACGCGGCGGCCTCGCTCGACGCGGCGATGGCGGCGGTGCGCGCCGCGCCGGGGCTGACGCCGGCGGCGGCGCTGGCGGCGCGGCTCCTGAAGGAGCGCGGCGAGATGCGCGGCGCCGCGCGCATCCTGATCCGCGCTTGGCGCGCGGCGCCGCATCCTGAGCTCGCCGAGGCCTTCGCGGCGCTCGACGCCGGCGAGACGCCGATGGCGCGGCTGGCGCGCTTCCAGCAGCTCTTCGACGCCAATCCCGAGCACCGCGAGACCCGCGAGACCAAGGCGGAGATCGCTCTGGCCGCGGACGAGCCCGAAACGGCGCGGCAAGCGCTCGGCAAGCTCGCCGAGGAAGGCGCGTCGGCGCGGGCCTGCGCGCTGATGGCCGCGATCGAGGAGGCGCAGGGCGCCGACGCGGCGGTCCTGCGCGTGTGGTTCGAGCGGGCGGCGGCGGCGCCGCGGCGCGCCCAATGGGTGTGCAGC
>CAZPTD010000610.1:0-1515 GCA_964588915.1 uncultured Neomegalonema sp.
CTGGCGGCGGCGCTGTCAAGCCGCGCGCGGGATCGGTGTCGAGAGCAGACGAGTTGTCCGGTTTAGGTAGCAGACGGCTTGTCCGGTTTGATGCGGCCCAAAAGGGCGAGGCATGGGTCGGACGAGATTTCTGCAGGAACGACGGATGGCGAAGTTTGAAGAGGTGTTGGACAGAGTGGAGGCGCGGCGGCTGTCCTCGGGGCAGGCGGCGGAGATTCTCGGCATGAGCGAGCGGACGTTTCGCCGGCATCGCCGGCGGTTCGAGTCGGAGGGGCTCGACGGGCTGGCCGACCGCCGGCTCGACAAGCCGTCGCCGCGGGCGATCCCTTCGAGCGAGGCGGCGTGGATGCTGGAGCTCTACGGCGCGGAGTACGCCGGCTGGACCGCGAAGCATTTCCACGAGCGGCTGCAGCACCATTACGAGAAGACCTGGAGCTACACCTGGGTGAAGTCGCGGCTCCAGGACGCGCGTCTCTTGCCGAAGGCGCCGAAGCGGGGCGCGCATCGCCGCCGGCGGCCGCGCCGGCCCTGCGTCGGCATGATGCTGCATCAGGACGGCTCGAGCCACGAATGGCTCGCCGGCCGGCAGCTGGATCTGATCGTCACGCTCGACGACGCCACCAGCGAGATCTACTCGGCGTTCCTGGTCGAGGAGGAGGGGACGGCGTCGAGCTTCCGCGCGCTTCTGGAGGTGTTCGCCGCGAACGGGCTGGCCTGCTCGCTCTACACCGACCGCGCCAGCCACTACTTCACCACGCCGGAGGCGGGCGGGCCGGTCGACCGCGCGAGCCTGACCCAGGTCGGCCGCGCGCTCGCCCGGCTCGGGGTCGAGCACATCCCGGCCTACTCGCCGGAGGCGCGCGGCCGCTCCGAGCGCGCCTTCGCGACGCTGCAGGACCGGCTGGTGAAGGAGCTGGCGCATGCCGGGATCGCCGAGATCACGGCGGCTGACCGCTTCATCAGGGAGGAGTATCTGCCGCGCCACAACGCCCGCTTCGCGGTCGCCCCCGAGCTCGAGGACAGCGCCTTCACGGCGCTGGCGCGGCCCGAGGATCTCAGCGACATCCTGTGCGTCCAGGCCGAGCGCGTGGTCGAGCGCGACAACACGGTGCGCTACGCCGGGCGCCGGCTGCAGCTGCCGCCGAGCCCGGCGCGGGCGCATTACGTGAAGGCGCGGGTGCGCGTGCACGCCTATCCGGACGGCCGCCTGGCGGTGTTCCACGGCCCGCGCCGGATCGCCGAGTACGACGCGTCGGGCGCGCTGATCGAGAAGGAGGCCGCCCCACGAGCCGCGTGACCCGCCGCGACGCGACCCGAACCGCGGCGGACAACTCGTCTGCTATGAAAACCGGCCAACTCTAAAAGCTACCGACAGCCGCCCGGCCGCGACGCCGCGCGCTCTTGCCTCGGCGGCGCGGCCGTCGCGGAATGCGGGCGGAAGCCAGACGCCGGGCCGCGCGGCGGCGGCGCGCGGCGAGCGAAGGGGAGATCGGATGCCTCGGGATCCGCGATACG
>CAZPTD010000611.1:0-1508 GCA_964588915.1 uncultured Neomegalonema sp.
CTGGAGCAAGGCGGCTCCGAATGGTTCGAATGCGCTCTAAACAGATCCTGCTCTAATCCGAGGTCGAGGCCGAGCGCGAACGCCGCGGCCGCGAGCGGGTCGGACAACGAGCGGGGCATGTGGCCGCTCCGAGGCGGCCTCAACTCTCGCGAGCATAGCCGCGGCCATTGCGCGGTCGAAGGCCGCCCGCGTTCGACCGCGCGCGGCGTTCGGAATTCGAGGCCGCGCCTATTCGGCCGCCCAGTCTCGGATCGCCGCGACGATCGCGCCGCGCACCGCCGCGCGCCACTCCGCGTCGCCGAGCCGCGCCCGATCCTCGGCGCTGGTCAAGAAGCCGAGGCTGATGACCACGGACGGCGTCTGGCAATCGCGCAGAATATAGAACGGCGCGCCGCGCACCGGGCGAACCTGCGCGAGCTCCGCCACGTCGCCGATCGCCTCGGCCATGCGATCGGCGACGGCGCGCGAGGCGCGGGCGCATTCGAGCCCGACCAGTTGCGAATCGCCGAGCGCGGCGGTGCTCGCCGCTTCGGGCGCGTAGAGAACGACGCCGGCGACGTTCGCGTCGCTCGGCGCCGCTTCGATATGGATCGAGACGACGAGATCCGCCGCCGACGCTCGCGCGCGGCTCAGCCGCTCGGCGAGCGGCAAGAACTCGTCAGTGCGCCGGGTCATCGCCGTCTCGGCGACGCCGGCGGCCTCGAGATCCGCCGCCAGCTCCGTGGCGAAGGACAAAACACGCTCCGACTCGACGACGCCGTCGAACATCGCGCCCGGATCGACGCCGCCATGGCCGGCGTCCACAACAACTACGAAACGATCGTCTCGCGCCGCCGCCGGCGAACCGACAGCGAGCGTAAGACTGCAGGCGATCGCCGCCCACAGCCGAAATGAACTCATGACGCTCTCCTACCTCACCACGTCGTCGGCGAGCCTATGGCTCCCGCGGTCGTCGAGGAAGGCGCGCAAGCGCGAATTTCGAAGAGCGTCACCTTTACGACAATTCGCCGCGAAGCGGTCGTCGAGCCGACCGACTCGAAACCCAGGCGGGTTTCCGCTTCGTTGCGGAACCTGTCCGAATCGCGCGCCGCCGCGGCCCGACCGCGCGCTACTCGTCGGCAGGCGCGACGAGACCGCTTTGATGCGCCAGCGCCTTCATGCGCTCGCGGAGCTTCTCGAAGGCGCGCACCTCGATCTGCCGGATCCGCTCGCGGCTGACGCCGTAGACCTTCGAGAGATCCTCGAGCGTCACAGGCTCGTCCGTGAGCCGGCGCTGCGTCAGAATGTCCTTCTCGCGGTCCGTGAGCGCGCCCATCGCCTGGACGAGCAGCGCCTTGCGCTCGTCGAACTCCTGGCGCTCGGCGTACTCCTCGGCCTGATTCGCGGTCTCGTCGGCGAGCCAGTCCTGCCACTCGGCCGCGCCCTCGCCGTCCGATTTCAGCGGCGCGTTGAGCGAGGCGTCGCCGCCGCCCGAGAGGCGGCGGTTCATCATGTCGACCTCGTCCTCG
>CAZPTD010000612.1:0-1502 GCA_964588915.1 uncultured Neomegalonema sp.
CGCCGAGATCCGGATCACCGCTGCCGAGGCGGAGATGTTCCTGGCCTCGGTCGGCGCTGTGCGCGAGCTGGTCGCGGCCTGCAAGACGCGCGATCCGTCGCTCAGTTGAAAGGGCGAGCCCGCGGCTCCGTCCGCGCCCGACCAGGGCGCCGGCGGGCCGAGCGCAGGGCTCGCGCACGAGACGCCGCTCCGGGGCCGCGGCGAGGCCGTGCTCGCGGCGATGCGCCGGCGGCTCAGGCGGATCGCCACGGCGCGGCGCCGGCCCGGGCCGCCGCGCAAGCGCTGAACGCCGATCCGGCCGCGGCGGCGCTCAGCGCAGAAACTTTTTCTCGACCCGATCGCTCGGCTTGAAGAAGAAGCGCCGACCGTGCGTCTTCGGATTGTCGACAATGTGCGCGAACGGCGTCTCCGCCTGGTACATCACGCCAGCGTAGATCACCGGATCGTAAAACGCTTCATGCGGCTGCGCTTGCTCCGGCAGTTTGTGCTTCTGCACGAAAAAGGTCGCCGCATGCCGGCCCCGATGAGCGCGCCGTCGCCTCCGAGCGCATCCTGCGTGCAATATACGGCTCGGCGCAACGCCGCTCCTGTTGCGTCTCGACGGGCAACTGCTAAGCAGATGTTGCGCGATGCGGCCGGCGGCGTGCGCGGAGCCGTCTGCGCCGGGTTGAGAGGGAGACCGGTGATGAACGTCCACGAGTATCAGGCCAAAGCGCTCTTGCGCGAATACGGCGCGCCGGTCTCGGCGGGGTTTCCGGCCTTCACCGCCGAGGAGGCGTGGAAGGCGGCCGAGAAACTCGGCGGTCCGCTTTGGGTGGTCAAGAGCCAAATCCACGCCGGCGGCCGCGGCAAGGGCCGCTTCAAGGAGCCCGAGGCCGGCGACAAGGGCGGCGTCCGGCTGGCGAAATCCGTCGAGGAGGCGACCGACTTCGCGCGGCAGATGCTCGGGCGGACGCTGGTCACGCATCAGACGGGGCCGACGGGCAAGACGGTCGGCCGCGTCTATGTCGAGGCGGGCGCGGACATCAAGCGCGAGCTCTATCTCTCGCTCCTGGTCGACCGCGCGACGAGCCGGATCTCCTTCATCGCCTCGACCGAAGGCGGCATGGACATCGAAGAGGTCGCCGCGAGCGCGCCGGAGAAGATCCTCTCCTTCTCCGTCGATCCGGCCACCGGCGTCTCGGGCTTTCACGGGCGGCGGATCGCCTTCGCGCTCGGTCTCGAGGGCGCGCAGATCAAGCAGTGCGTGCAGCTGATCGCAACGCTCTATCGCCTTTTCAAAGAAAAAGACTGCGAGCTTCTGGAAATCAATCCACTGATCGTCGACGGCGACGGCAACCTCAAATGCATCGACTGCAAGATGAGCTTCGACGGCAACGCGACGTACCGCCATCCCGAGCTGGCCGGGCTCCGCGACGAGACGGAAGAGGATCCCATAGTGCTCGAAGCCTCGAAATACGACCTCAACTACATCGCGCTCGACGGTGAGATCGGCTGCATGG
>CAZPTD010000613.1:0-1495 GCA_964588915.1 uncultured Neomegalonema sp.
AGACCGTCGCCGACATGCTCGACATGCCCTATATCCGCGCGCTCGAGGTGGCGACCTTCTACTTCATGTTCAGTCTCGCGCCGATCGGCTCGGTGGCGCATTTCGAGATCTGCGGCACAACGCCCTGCATGCTCTGCGGCTCGGAGGAGCTCGTCGCCGTCTGCAAGAGCCGGATCGCGCCGAAGCCGCATGCGCTCTCCTCGGACGGCAAGTTCTCCTGGGAGGAGGTGGAGTGTCTCGGCGCCTGCGCCAACGCGCCGATGCTGCAGATCGGCAAGGACTATTACGAGGATCTCGACGCGACGCGCTTCGGCGCGCTCATCGACGGGCTCGTCGCCTGGTCCGAAGGGCGCGGCGCGAAGCCGCGTCCGGGCTCGGCCACCGGGCGCTTCGCCTCGGAGCCGATCGGCGGATTGACCTCGCTCGAGCAGCGCCAGGGCGGTCACGCCGAGAACGCCTCCGTCGCGCTCGCGCTCGGGCTCGCGCCTGAGCCGCGGCCGATCCCGGGCGGCGTCACGGTGATGGAGCGGCCGGTGCGCGCGCTCGTCGAAGGCGAGGAGCCGGCGCCCGAGAGCGACCGGCCGGCGCAAATGGAGCGGCCGGCGGCGGGCGGCGACGATCTCAAGCGGATCAAGGGCGTCGGACCGCAGCTCGAGGGGCTGCTGAACGAGCTCGGCTATTTCACCTTCGAGCAGATCGCGGGATGGACCCGGGCGAATGTGCGCTGGGTCGATCAGCATCTCGCCGGCTTCCGCGGGCGGATCGATCGCGACGATTGGGTCGCTCAGGCGAAGGCGCTCGCCGCGGCCAAGTCGCTGCAGAGCTGAGGCGCGCGGACGGAGATCTCGGATGTTCACCTACAGCTTCATCAACGTCCTCGTCACCTTGGCCGTCGTCGGCGCCGGCCTGATCGGCTTCGCGGGCGGCTGGCTCGCCCATCGCGCCGCCGTCAAGGAGCGCGCGGAAGCCGACGGCGCGCATGATCCCTACAACGTCTGATCCGGCGGTTCGGAGAAGGAAAGGCCCACGATGCTGCAGGACGGCGACCGCATCTTTCAGAATCTCTACGGCATGGCCGACCGATCGCTCGCCGGCGCGCGGGCGCGCGGCTGCTGGGACGGCACGGCGGCGCTCATCCAGCGCGGCCATGACGCGATCATCGACGAGGTGAAGGCCAGCGGGCTGCGCGGCCGCGGCGGCGCCGGCTTTCCGACCGGCCTCAAATGGTCCTTCATGCCGAAGGAGGTGAAGGACCGGCCGCATTATCTCGTGGTCAACGCCGACGAGTCCGAGCCCGGCACCTGCAAGGACCGCGAGATCATGCGCCACGATCCGCACACGCTGATCGAAGGTTGCCTGATCGCCAGCTTCGCGATGCGCGCCAACGCCTGCTACATCTACATCCGCGGCGAATATGTCCGCGAGCGCGAGGCGCTTCATGTCGCGATCGACGAGGCCTATGACGCCTGCCTCCTCGGCAAGATCGCCGCCGGCT
>CAZPTD010000614.1:0-1487 GCA_964588915.1 uncultured Neomegalonema sp.
ATGCCGGTCGGGGCGGAGTCGCTCGCCGAGGCGAGCCGCGTCGGCTCGCAGATCATCCAGACGCAGAAGAAGGAGCTCAAGGCGGCCGGTCACAACACCAATGTCGGCGACGAAGGCGGCTTCGCGCCGGCGCTCGGCGCGACCACCGAGGCGCTCGACTTCGTCATGAAGGCGATCGAGGCCGCCGGCTACAAGCCGGGCGGCGACATCATGCTGGCGCTCGACGCCGCGTCGACCGAGTTCTACAAGGACGGGGCCTATCGGCTCGAAGGCGAAGGCAAGACGCTCTCGGCCGCCGAGCTCACGAGCTATTACAAGGAGCTCGCCGGCCGCTACCCGATCGTGTCGATCGAGGACGGCCTCTCCGAGGACGATTGGGACGGCTGGGTCCATATGACGACGGAGATGGGCGCGCGCTGCCAGCTCGTCGGCGACGATCTCTTCGTCACCAATCCCGAGCGGCTTTCCACCGGCGTCGAGAAGGGCGCCGGCAACGCCATTCTCGTCAAGGTCAATCAGATCGGCACGCTGACCGAGACGCTTTCCGCCGTCGATCTCGCCCATCGCAGCGGCTACCGGGCGGTGATGTCGCATCGATCCGGCGAGACCGAGGACAGCACGATCGCCGATCTCGCGGTCGCGACCGGCTGCGGCCAGATCAAGACCGGCTCGCTCTCGCGCACCGATCGGATGGCGAAATACAACCAGCTCATCCGGATCGAGGAGGAGCTCGGCGACACGGCGATCTATCCGGGCCGGGCGGCGCTCAAAGTGCTTTAGCGACCGGCGGACGCCGCGGCGCGGCGGACGAAAAGCCCGCGGCGGCGTTAAGCCCACGGCAACCCTCCTGCGGCAGCTTGGCGGGGCTCTTCGCCCGGTCTGAAGCCGACGCTCGAGGTTCCGATGCCCGTTCGCTCCGCCACGCTCGATCTCGTCGCGCTCACCCTCTTCTGCGCCGGCCTCGTCTATTCCGCCGGGCAGGCGACCTCGGAGATCGCGGCGCAGAACACGCTCCGCGACGAGCGCCGCGCCCTCGCCCGGCACGTCGCCGCCCTCGAAGGCGAGCGCGAGCGGATGCAGGCGAAAGTCGTCGGACTGAACGGCCCGATGATCGACGGCGAGCTCCTCGACGAGAGCGTCCGCCGGGCGCTCGGCCTCGGCCGCCCGGACGAGGTGCTGCTGCTGGCGCCCGAATAGCGCCGCCCCTGGCGTGACCAGGGGCCTCGGGACCAGTCCGATAGCGCGTCATCCTTGGCGCAGAATCCGGAGCCGAACCGTCGCTCCGGCGCTTGAATCGACGCGGCCGAGCGGGTTCTGGGGCGCCGGCTCAAGGCCGGGGCGACAAAACCGCGAACGCGTCGGTCTCATGTCGACGCGCCTTTTCGTCTGATCGGTTCTGACGGAGCCAACCTCGCCCTTGTCATCCCGGCCAAGCGCGAAGCGCGCAGAGCCGGGATCCAGAGCCAACCGGCCAAGCGCGAAGCGCG
>CAZPTD010000615.1:0-1483 GCA_964588915.1 uncultured Neomegalonema sp.
CGGCGCGCGCCCCGCCTAAATGTGGCGATGAGAGGCGAAGGGCCCGGACGAACGTCCCGTCCGTCCGGGACGAACGTCCGGTTCGTCCGGGACGAGCGGGCGCGGGCTCCTCGCGGCTTTCGCCGCTCGTCGCCGCCGCGCTCAGCCCTCCTCGAGCGCCCTCGGCAGATCTTCCTGCACCTTGGCGAAGAGCGCCGAGGCGGCGGCGTTGCGGAACTGGTCCGAGCGCCAAAGGATGGAGACCGGCGTCTCCTCCTCGGCCCAATCGCTGGCGATGCGCATCAGGATCTTGTCGCGGATCAAGGGCGCGATCCGCCAGGTCGGCAGCAGCGCCACGCCGCGCTCGGCGAGAGCGAGATCCATGATCGCGTCGTCGCTGTCGAAGACGCCGACCCGGTCGAAATCGACCTCGAGCGTCTCGCCCTCGCGGCCTTTGAACTTGACGAGCGCGCCGAAGCTCGCCGGCGGCGCCAGGAGCGGCGCGCCGCCGATGGCGAGCGGCTCGCAGCGCTGGATCGCCACGCCCTTGGCCGCGCCGAGCTCCTCGGCGAGCCGCGGCGTCGCGCAGAGCGCCCGGCGCACCCGGCCGATCTCCTTCGCCGTCGCGCCCTCCGACGCGCCGCGGCCCTCGCGGATCCAGAAATCGGCGCCGTCCGCCGCGAGATCGACCGCCGCGTCGGTGAAGCGCGCCTCGAGCCGCACCTCGGGATTGTCGCGCATGAACCGCGCCAGGATCGGCGGCAGCAGCGCCGAGCCGATCTCGCGCGCCGCGATGATGCGGACCCGGCCGGCGATCTCGACATCCTCCTCGTCGAAGAGCTCCTGCAGCCCGCGCCAGCGCCGCGTCACCTCGCGCGCCTCCGGCAGAAGCGACGCGCCGGCCGGCGTCAGGCTGAGCCCGTGACCGCCGCGCTCGACGAGCTTGACGCCCATCATCGCCTCGAGCTGCTGGAGACGCCGCGTCACCGTCGGCTGGGTCGCGCCGAGATCGCGCGCCGCGGCGCCGATGCCGCCCGTATCCGCAATTCGAATGAAGGTCTCGAGCAGCTCGATGCGGTCGCCCGGCGTGGCCGCGGCCCGATTGCTCATTCGGAGTATCCTTGGAATGTATGCCTCACGGCGCGGTTATACGCTAGATGTTGCGTCGGCTCAAGCGCGCTGGCGCCGCCGCCGCCAAGAAGCTAAGAGCGGTCGCCAGTCCCCGATTCCGCCGACCGACCGCAGGAAGCCCCGAGCATGTCGAAGCCGTCCGCCGAGCGCGCGCCGCGCCGGATCCAGCCGCAGCCGAAGATCGGCATGGTCTCGCTCGGCTGCCCGAAGGCGCTCGTCGACAGCGAGCGCATCCTCGCGCGGCTGCGCGCCGAGGGCTACGCCTTCTCGAGCGACTACGCCGACGCGGACGCGGTCGTCGTCAACACCTGCGGCTTTCTCGACAGCGCCAAGGCGGAGAGCCTGGCGGCGATCGGCGAGGCGATCCGCGAGA
>CAZPTD010000616.1:0-1481 GCA_964588915.1 uncultured Neomegalonema sp.
TTCGCCGCACGCTCGGCCCCTTGGCCCTGGATCCCGGCTCTGCGCGCTGCGCGCTCGGCCGGGACGACAAGGGCGAGGTCGGCTCCATCAGAACCGATCAGACGATCGCGCGTTCGACCCGTTCGGAGCCGTCGACACACCGTCGTTGCGCCGCGCGCCGACGCGGAGCCCGGCGCCTTCTGACGGGTTGACGGCCGCCGGAAGCCGATCAGCCGATCTCGCAGCCGGCGATGACGGCCGCGTTCAGGATGTCCGAAACCCCGGCCTTGATCGAGCAGATCTGAACCGGATGCTCGAGACCGGCCAGCACCGGGCCGAGCACCGTGCTGCCGGCGAGCTTCTGCAGGATCTTCGCCGCGATCGAGGCGGAGTTGCGGGCCGGCGTCACGAGGACGTTGGCCGGTCCGGAGAGGCGGCAGAACGGATATTCGGCCATGTACTCGGCGTCGAGCGCGACGTCCGCCGCCATCTCGCCGTCGAACTCGAAATCGACGCGGCGCTCCTCGAGGATCGCCACCGCCTCGCGCAGCCGGCTGGCCCGCTCGGTCACCGGATAGCCGAAGGTGGCGTAGGAGAGCATGGCGACCCGCGGCTCGAGGCCGAAGCGGCGCGCCACCGCCGCGGCGCGCTCCGCGATATCCGCGAGCGCCGCGCCGTCGGGCGAGTCGTTGATCATGGTGTCGGCGATGAAGACCGTCCGGCCGCGGGTGATCACCGCCGAGACGCCGACCGCGCTCTCGCCCGCGCGCTCGTCGATGACGCGGCGGATGTCCTGATACACATGCGAGGATTTGCGCGTCGCGCCCGAGACCAGCGCGTCGGCGTCGCCCGCGGCGACCATCGCCGCGGCGAGCACATGGCGATCGCCGGCGATCAGCCGCTCGCAGTCCGTCCGCATATAGCCCTCGCGCTGAAGCTTCCTGTAGAGCGCGTCGGCGTAGTCGCGCGCGCCCGGCGCCGCGGTCAGATCGACGATCTCGAGCCCTTCGCGATCCTCCTCGCGCAGGCCGGCGTCGCGGAGGCCCTTCTCGATCTTCTCCGGCCGCCCGACCAGGATCGATCGGCCGAGGCCGCCGCGGAGATAGGCGAGCGCGGCGCGCTGAACGCGCCCGTCCTCGCCCTCCGCGAAGACGACCCGCTTCGGCGTCGCGCGGAGCCGCGCGTTGAGCGCCTGCAACATGCTCGCCGACGGGTCGAGCCGGGTCCTGAGCGACGCCTCGTAGGCGGCGATGTCGATGATCGGGCGGCGGGCGACGCGGGTCTCCATCGCGGCGCGGGCGACGGCCGAGGGCACCTTGTAGATGAGGCGCGGATCGAACGGCGCCGGGATGATGTATTCGGGACCGAAGGCGAGCTTCTTGCCGTAGGCCGCGGCGACCTCGTCGGGCACGTCCTCGCGGGCGAGCTCGGCGATCGCGCGCGCCGCGGCGAGCTTCATCGCGTCGTTGATCGTGGTCGCCCGCGCGTCGAGCGCGCCGCGG
>CAZPTD010000617.1:0-1478 GCA_964588915.1 uncultured Neomegalonema sp.
TGCTGGCGCTTGTAGCGCGCATAGGCGTCCGCCGGCAGCATCGTGCCGACGAGATTGCCGAGATGCTTGACGCCGTTGATATACGGCAGCGCCGAGGTCACCAGAATGCGGGCCATGCCGAGCTTCTCTCCTTGCAAGCGAGCGGGCGGGCGAGTCGCGACGCTGATTACGCGTCTTTGCCGGCGGTTGGAAGGCGCGAGCGGCGCCTCGCCGGGCCGCGCGTCAGCCGGCGTCGCGGGCGTCGGCGGCCTCGAGCAGCGCGCGCGCCGTCACCTCGTCGGTGATCAGCATCGTCGGCCGCACCAGCCGGATCGCGCCGAGAAGCGCGACGGTCTTGTCCGGACCGCCCGAGACGAGGACCCGCTGCGGCGTTCGGCGCAGGCGCTCGACATCGACGGCGATGACCCTCGCGTTGACCGGATGGTCGACGACGCGCCCTTCGGCGTCGATGAAGTTGTAGAGCACGTCGCCGACCGCGCCGGCGCGGATCAGCGACTGGCGCTCCGCCTCCGAGACATGGCCGACGCGGTAGGAGGTGGTCATGATCGAGATGCCGCCGACGCTGATCAGCGCCATGTCGAGACCGTCGGCGAGATCGAAGATCGCGGCGATGCCGCAGCGCTCCAAAAGCGCGTGCTTCGTCGCCGGGCTGTCGACGAGCGCCGGCGCCGGCACGAGAAAGCCCTCGCCCTGGAAGAGCTCGGCGAACTGCCAGGCGAATTCCGCCGGGTTGAAGCGCCGCGCCTGACTGATCCCGCCGAGGAGCGAGACGACGCGGAAATTCTCGAGCGTCCGACCGGCGATATGCGGCAGCGACGAGAACAGAGTCCGGCCCCAGCCGACGCCGACCGTCATGTTGCTCTGCATCGTCCGCGAGATGTAGGCGCCGGCGGCCATGGCGATCGGCGCCGTCGGATCGGCGTCGGGATGCGACAGCGGCGCGAGGATCGCCTCGTCGAGATCGAAGCGCCGCTCGAGCGCGCGTTCGAGGCCGATGAGATCGGTGAGCGGCGCGTCGATGGTCACGCGCACCTCGCGGCGTCGGCGGGCGTCGGCGAGCAGCCGCACCACGGCGACGCGGCTGACGCCGAGGCGCTGGGCGACCTCGCTCTGCGTGTAGTTCTCGACGAAATACATCCAGGCGGCGCGGATCCGAAGGCGGCTGGTCTCGTCGGCGATCGGCGCCGCCTCCGAGAGATGCGGGTCGGTCGCGTCTTTCGCCGGCTTGCCGTTCGCCAAAACGCTGCTCCTTTGCGCTCGTCGTCGCCTCGCGACGCGCTGGTCGCGCAGCATAGCCGAGAGCGCGCGGCGAAAGAACGGCCAATTCGGCGCAGTCGCCTTGCGCGGAGCGGGCGCCTCGGCGCTATCGTCTGATCGGTTCCGATGGCGCCGACCTGGCCCTTGTCATCCCGGCCGAGCGCGGCGCGCGCAGAGCCGGGATCGAGGGCCAAGGGGCCGAGCGTGCGGCGAACCGGCCC
>CAZPTD010000618.1:0-1460 GCA_964588915.1 uncultured Neomegalonema sp.
GCGTAGCCGATCTTCTCCGACAAATACGTGGCGTAGTAGATGAATTTCGGCTTGAAGTAGGTGTATTTCTTGGTCTTGGTCAAGAAGCCGAGATTGACGCCGATGTCGAACTCTTTGAGCGCGTCATTGATGAACCCGGCGTGGCGGGCTTCGTCGCGGCTCATATAGGAGAAGAGCTCGCAGATGTCCTTGTTGGTTCCGCGCTTCTTCATCTCCTTGTACAGCACGCAGCCGGAGAACTCGGCGGTGAGCGAGGAGACCAGGAAGTCGACGAACTCCTTGCGCAGCTCCGGATCGAGCGCGTCGAAGTCGATCGCGTCCCACTCCTCGGTCTTCTTGAAGTGGCCCTTGTTCGGGTCGCTCTTCATCTCGGCGATGAGCGCGTCCCACTCCTGGCGCACCGGAGTCACGTCGAGCCGGTCCATCTCGTCGAAATCGGTGGTGTAGAACCGCGGCGCCAAGAGCGTCGTCTCGCGCGCCATCTCGGTGGTGTCGATGATGTCGCTCATCTCGTCTTTGTCGATCGGGCGGTTCATCGGTCGCCTCCTGATAATCTATCCGTCTCGGTTCGCGCGCTCCGGTCAGAGGCGCGTCTTCTCCGAGAAACTGAACTCGCAGAGCTCCATGAACTCGAGATCGCCGGTCAGGCGCGTCCAGAGCCGTTCGAGCGCCGTCGCTTTGGTGACGGTGGCGGTGCGGCGCTCGGTCACGACCGCGCCGTAGGGCGCCTGGACCGGCGCGCCGTGCACGAGGACCTCGTCGCCCGGCGCGATGCCGACGCCCTTCGGGTCGTCGAACACGACATGCGCGTGCAGGCTGTCGAAGGTGTGCGAGACCTCGACGGTGCAGGGCGCGTCGAAGCGGCGTCGGCTGAAAAGCGTCGTTCCGATCATTCCGGTTCCCTTTCTGCAAGCTGGCGCCGCGCCCCGGACGCCTCGACCGCCATCAGCTCGTCGAAGGCGGCGTAGTTGGCGTCGCCGAAGCCGAAGAGCTCGATGCGCCGGTCGTTCGACGGGTCGATCAGCGTCAGACGCCCGTCGGAGGACCGGACGAGCCGATAGGGCGCGTCGGGCGCGACGCCGGACAGTCGGCGCTCATGGTCGAGGCCGCGCAGCACGCCGCGCACGAAGCCGTTCCGTTCGGGCGGGAGCACGGTCGCCGGCGCCGCGGCGTCCGCGCCGACATAGATCGCGACCGCGTTGTCGGCGCGGACCTCGAATCTGAGAACGCGCTCCGCGACCGGATCGGGCTCGGGCGCGCGCAGCGCGCCGACATCCGCGAAGCGCCCGGCGATCGCGGCGGCGAAGGAGAGGACGACGAGCGCGCCGGCGGCGAAGAGCGCCGCGCGCGGGATCGGCTTCTCTCGATGCGGCGGCGCCTTGGCGCGCGGATCGTCGCTCGGGCTCGGCATGATCTTCTCCATCCTATCCCGCCTTCGACTCGCGCGCCGCCGTCAGCCC
>CAZPTD010000619.1:0-1430 GCA_964588915.1 uncultured Neomegalonema sp.
GGCGGTGATCCTCGGCTCGCTCGCGGCCTACTGGCGCAGCCGCTTCAGCTACCGCTTCGGCCCGATGCGCAACGCCGACATCTCGTTCTTCTTTCTCAGCCAGCTGATCCTGCCGCCGGTGGTGCTCGCGCTGCCGTTTCTGGTGCTCTACAAGGAGCTCGTCCTGCTCGACACCTATACCGGCCTGATCGCGATCTACACGCTCACCGTGCTGCCGATCGTGATCTGGATCATGCGCGACCAGTTCACCTCGATTCCGGTCGAGCTGGAGGAGGCGGCGCTGGTGGACGGGCTTTCCATTTGGGGCGCGTTCCGGCGGATCATTCTGCCCTTGTCGCTGCCCGGGATGGTGGCGGCGTTCATCATCAGCCTGATCCTCTGCTGGAACGAGTATTTCTTCGCCTCGCTCCTCACTTCGAACAACGCCGACACCTTGCCGGTGATGATGGCGTCGCAATTCGGCAGCCAGGGCATCAATTGGGGCGCCCTGGCGGCGCTGGCGACGGTCGGCATCGCGCCCTTGGTGGTGATCGGGATCATCATGGAGCGATATATTATCGCCGGCATGAGCACCGGCGCGGTGAAGTAGGGGGAGTTAGTCCGAGACGTTTTCCGGCGCCGGCGCGGCGCTGTCTTCCGCTTCGTCCCGAGCGACGCCCTCTCCGGCGCGTTCGGCCATCGCTTCGAGAATGGCGTCCATTTCGGGATGCGAGATCCCGGCGTCGCGCAGTAGTCCGAAATCTTCGGCGACGACGGCCGACCAGTCCCGTCCGTCTTCCAACGATCGGCCGACGTTCCGCAGATAGATCTCGCGGGCTTCGTCGACGTCGCCTTGAAGCAGCAGCGCGTTGGCGAGATTGCCCTCGCCATAGAGATCGCCCGGCGAAAGCGCCAGCACTTGCCGCGCCGCTTCTTCCGCCTCCGCGAAGTCGCGCGAGAACTGCAAGTACCACGAAGCGGCAATTATGAGGTCGCGCTTGTAGGCGCGGGCTTGATCGTTCATCGGCGCGTCGTCGGGAAACGCCTCAGCGAAGGCGGCGAGGGCTGCGCGAATCTCGGCCGACGCCTCGATGTAGTCTCGCCTGTTGAAGGCCTCACGCGACGCGTTTGACGCGCGCTGCGCTTCGCCGAGCAGGGCCTCCGCTTCCGCCTCAGCGAGGGCCCGAGCGACGATATCGGGCCAGGCGGCTTGGTCCGCTGTCAGCAGACCGGCCGCGCGCAGCGGCTCGAGGCGCTCTTGCGCCTCGCGGAGCGCCGCCAGTTTGCGCTCGCCCTCTGCGACGGTCGACAGCTTGAAGAGGGAGACGACCACGTCCGTTTGAGCCTGGATGTTCTCCGGCTCCGCCTCGGCCAGCGCGCGCATGATGACCAGGCCCTCCTCATAGGCGGCGAGCGCCGCCGCCGCCTCGCCGCGTCGCAGGCGGAGATCG
>CAZPTD010000620.1:0-1421 GCA_964588915.1 uncultured Neomegalonema sp.
ATGCGCAGAAAGTTCGCGGCGTAGGAAAGGTCGTTGCGCGGATAGATGAAAGGCTGGCCGATCGAGTATTTATAGGCCCAGGCGGCGATGGTCGGCATCTTCGCGACCAGGCGGATCGACGCGATCTCGCGCTGCATCGGGTCGTTGATGTCGGTGCTGTCGTGATAGAACGCCGAGAGCGCGCCGACGACGCCGCACATGATCGCCATCGGATGGGCGTCGCGCCGGAAGCCGCGGTAGAAGTTCGTCATTTGCTCATGGAGCATGGTGTGGCGCGTCACGCGCGTCGAGAAGTCCTCGTACTGCGCGGCGGTCGGCAGCTCGCCGTAGAGCAGAAGATAGCACACCTCGAGAAAGTCCGACTGCTCGGCGAGCTGGTCGATCGGATAGCCGCGATAGAGCAGCTTGCCGACATCGCCGTCGATGAAGGTGATGGTCGACTGGCAGGCCGCGGTCGAGGTGAAGCCGGGATCGTAGGTGAAGCAGCCGGTTTCCGCGTAGAGCTTGCGGATGTCGATGACGTCCGGACCGGTCGAGCCCGAGCGCACCGGCATCTCGAGCGTATGGTTGTTAATGTTGAGCGTCGCTTTCGCCTCGCTATCAGACATCGCCTGATCCCTTTCCAAGCTGGAGCGCGGACCTATCCGCGCCGCACGGCTTTATGCCGCCACAAGATTTCGGGAACGTCGCGGCGGCGCGCCGCGACGGTTTGGGCGCAAGAACGCGTCGCCCGGCGGGCGGCGGTCCTACGCGGCGTTCTGCAGCAGCCTCTCGAGCCGTTTCGCGCATTCCTGCCGACCGAGCGCGACCATGACGTCGAAGACGCCCGGCGAGGTCGCCCGTCCGGTGAGCGCGGCGCGCAAGGGCTGCGCAATCTTGCCGAACTTTAGGCTTTTCGCATCGCCGAAGTCACGTAAAATCTTGTCGAGCGTCGCCTTTGTCCATGGTTCTGCTTCGCGTATCAGGGGAAAGAGTTCGGCTAATACAGAAACCGCCTCAGTATTCAGCTGGTTTTTCGCCTTTTCTTCGTAGTCGATCGGGTCTTCCGCATGTGCGAAGGCGGCGGCGGCGTCGAATTCCGCCAAGGTCTTGGAGCGATCGGTCAGCGGCTCGAGCGCGCGGCGGATGCGCGCCTCGGCGGCCGCGGCGAGCGGCGCCGCGCCGATCGCGGCGCGATAATCGGCGTAGGCCGCGAGCAGCGCGTCCGGCTCCGCCCGCTTCATGTGCTGGCCGTTGACATGGTCGAGCTTGGCGAGATCGAGCCGCGCCGGCGCCTTGCCGATCCCGTCGAGATCGAACCATTCGATCGCCTCGGCGTCGTCGAACACCTCGTCGTCGCCATGGCTCCAGCCGAGCCGCGCGAGATAGTTGCGCATGCCCGCGGGCAGATAGCCCATCTCGCGATAGGCCTCGACGCCGAG
>CAZPTD010000621.1:0-1408 GCA_964588915.1 uncultured Neomegalonema sp.
CGGCCGACGCCGCAAGGACGCGATTTTCGCGAAAATCGCGCCGCGCAAGCGCGGTCGCCGGCGGTTCGCCAGCGAACCGCCTTCCCGATCCTTGCGCCGACGACCGGCGCAGCCGATGGGCGGGACGCGATCGCGGCTCCGGACAGAAAACCTGCCGGCGGCGCCCGGACGCTCGGTGGCGACCATCGCGCGGAGATGTCGCGGATGCGCGTTTGGCTTGCGATATTCGGTAGTGTAAGGTCTTGCGGACGCAAGATGAGGCAATGATGCGCGCCGGCAATCTGACGGAGACCGACCTTTATTCGCCCGTGAAGGCCTTCCTCGAGGCGCAGGGCTACGCGGTGAAGGGCGAGATCCGCGGCTGCGACGTCGTCGCCCGGCGCGGCGACGAGCCGCCGGTGATCGTCGAGATGAAGACGCGGTTCGGCATGCCGCTCCTTCTCCAGGGCGTCGCGCGGTTGAGCATGACCGACGCCGTCTATCTCGCCTTTCCGCCGAGCGGCGCCTGGCGCAAGCAGCGCCGCGAGGCGCTGAAGCTCTGCCGCCGCGTCGGGCTCGGCGTGCTCCTAGTGACAGAAGCGGGCGCCGGCCCGGCCCTGGTCGAGCCGGCGCTCGACCCCGGCCCGTATCAGCCGCGCAAGAACGCCCGCCGCCTCGGCCTGCTGCTCCGCGAATTCGAACGCCGCCGCGGCGACCCGACCGCCGGCGGCCAGACGCGCCGGCCGATCATGACCGCCTACCGCCAGTCCGCGCTCCGCATCGCCGCCGTTCTCGCCGCCGAAGAGAGCGGCCGCCCGGCCGAGCTCAAGCGGCGCCTCGACGTCGAGAACGCCGCCGCCATCCTCCAGCGCGACGTCTATGGCTGGTTCGTCCGCGTCGAGCGCGGCGTCTACGCGCTCTCCGACGCCGGCCGCGCGGCGCTCGATCAGGCCGACAAGAGCGCGGCCTAAGAAACAGGCGCCGCGCAGTTCGGTAGGCTTTCGAGCACGGCGAGCGGATCACGCAGATCCGGCGCTTGGATCGCGCTCGGCTGCAGCCAGCCGCTCCGCCAGAAGCGTTCCGCCGCGTCGCAACCCGTCCACGCGCCCTCGAATTCGCGGCCGTCGAGCGAGAAGGCGAACTCGAACCGGCCCCAATACCGCTCGCCGCCGACGGCGCGCGCGCAGGGAGTCGCTGCGCGCGTCTGGGTCCAGACGCCTTCCAGGACGCGGCGTGTGGAATCGAAGCAGCCATAGAGCCTGCCGTCATTATAGTCGTAGACGCCGACCAGCATCAGCCCCTCCGCAGACGCGGAGCCCAGGTCGCTCGATATGACGATCGGCGCGTCGGCGCCCCAGGCGCCTTCGTAGACGACGACGCCCGAACTCTGGGACGACAGCAGGTCGCGCGCGTCGGCGCGCGCGCCGAG
>CAZPTD010000622.1:0-1401 GCA_964588915.1 uncultured Neomegalonema sp.
ATCCCCGAGGCGTCGGAGCCGGCGATGTGAAAGGGCGCGCCATGGACGTCGAAGGGCGAGATCGGCTCGCCGAGGCTCGCCCAGACGCCGTTATAATTGACGCCCGCCGCCATCACCAGGACGAGCACCTCGTGGCTGTCGGGCTCCGGCGTGTCGACGACCTCGAGCTGCATGCCCTCTTCGGGCGGGCCGTGCCGCTCGCGCCGGATCGCCCAGGCGTACATCTGTTTCGGCGTGTGGCCAAGGGGCGGGATCTCGCCGACCTCGTAGAGATCTTTCTTCGGCGCGTCGTAGGACGCCGCCGCGTCATTGACGTCGAGCATTGCCGTGAGCCCTCTCCATCGTTGCGGCGCTGTGCGGCGCACGCGCGCATTGCTGCGGATGCGAGAAGAATAGACGCAATGAACTTGCGCGCACAAGCGTCTTTGCGGAATTAATGTTCAAGGATCGCCTGGGCCGGAACGGAAGAGGCCGTCGCGCCGCCGCAAAGGCCGCGCGTCGGCGCGCCAGCGGGCGTCTCGGCCGGCGTCAGATCAGATTGTCGATATACGTCTCGAGATCGGCGACGACGCCCTCGCGGAAGCTGCTCGGCGAGACCTCGCGCTCGACGACCATCTGGATGCACTCGAAGGCGCTTCTGTCCTGGACGCCCTCGATCGCCACGACTTGCGCCTCGGTGCGAAAGCGCGACGGCCCGAGCACCAGTTCGGCGATATAGGCCCGCCGATCGTTATCGCGCAGATCCTGCAGCACCCGAGGCATCTCCTGCACCACCGCCGCCTCGGCGGCCATGCAGGTGCTGGTGGTCGAATACTTGAACGAAAGATAGCCGCCCGCGGCGGTGATCACGGCGATGAGCCCGGCGATAATTCTAAAGATCATGATCCCGCATCCCTTCCCTAGCCAACCTTGGGCCAACCCCTGCCGCGCCCTCCCGAAGCGCAGCGCGGCGTTAGCATGCGCGCGCTAAAATGAGAAGCGCGGCGGCGGCGCGAACGGAAACTGCGCGGTCGGACGGCTGCGAGAAAGAATATTGCGCGATCTTGTTCTTTGCTGCGCTGCGATATAGGCTGATCGGTCAGGGGCCGCGACGGGCGGCGCGAAAGAGGGCGTGGGAGACGAATGGCGAAAAAGACGAGCGCGGCGGCCGCCGCCGCGGCGAGCAAGTCGACGGCCGGGCGCGACGCGCCTTGGCTCTTCCGAACCTACGCCGGCCATTCGACGGCGGCGCAGTCGAACGCGCTCTACCGCGCCAACCTGGCCAAGGGGCAAACCGGCCTCTCGATCGCCTTCGACCTGCCGACCCAGACCGGCTACGACCCGGACCATCCGCTCGCGAGCGGCGAGGTCGGCAAGGTCGGCGTGCCGATCGCGCATCTCGGCGACATGCGCACGCTCTTC
>CAZPTD010000623.1:0-1385 GCA_964588915.1 uncultured Neomegalonema sp.
ACGCCGTCATCGATACGCCGCAGCGCCGCGGCGATCTTGCCGATGAGCTTGCGCTGGCGGTCGCGGGCGCGCAGCTCCAGCCGGCGGTCGGATTCCTCCGACGCGCGATCGGCCATGTCCGGCAAATGCAGCGAGCCGTCCTGCAGCGACGCCACCGTCTCCTTGCTCTCGTCAAGCAAGGTCTGCCTCCAGTCGAGGAGCTTGCGGCGGAAATACTCTTGCTGCAGCGGGTTCATGAACTCCTCCTCCTCGCTCGGCGTGTAGCCGTCTGGAAGGAGGATCGGGCGCGCCTCGTCGCGCTTGCGCGCCGTCGTCTCGGGCGTCGACGATGTTTCGCCGTTATCCTCGGCGTTCTCGTTCGAGCGCAGCGTCTCGTCGGTCATCACCAGGTCTCCTAGCGAGCGCGCGCCGGGCGCTGCGCTCTGGCGTCGGGTGCTTGCGCGGACAACTACCGGATCTCTCTCAACAAGTCATCTATGAAAAGCGTAACCAGCGCTAGACCGATCAATGTGATGTCTTTAGGTATTCACGTGCGATCAAGAAAAGAGGAGCGATAGGATGAACGCCGACGCGCGTTTTACGGGGGGCGAGCGCTACGTCGCCGGAGAGGATCTGACGATAGCCGTCAACGCCGCGGCGACGTTGGAGCGGCCGCTCTTGGTCAAGGGCGAGCCGGGCTCGGGCAAGACCGAGCTGGCGCGCCGCGTCGCCGAGGCGTTTAGCGCGCCTCTGATCGAATGGCACGTAAAATCAACGACCAAGGCGCAACAAGGGCTTTACGAGTACGATGCTGTGGCGCGGCTCCGGGACGGCCAGCTCGGCGAGGAGCGGGTCCATGACGTGCGCAACTACATCCGCAAAGGAAAGCTGTGGGAGGCGTTCGAGGCGCCGGATCGGGTCGTTCTCTTGATCGACGAGATCGACAAAGCCGATATCGAATTTCCCAACGACCTGTTGTTGGAGCTCGATCGGATGGAGTTTTTTGTTTACGAAACCGGCGAGACCGTGCGCGCGCGGCGTCGACCGATCGTAATCATCACTTCGAATAACGAGAAAGAGCTGCCGGACGCGTTTCTGCGCCGGTGCTTTTTCCACTATATACAGTTTCCCGATTTCGATATTATGCGCAGGATTGTCGCCGCGCACTTGCCGACCGTTCGGGAGGACTTGGTGCGCGCCGCGCTGACGCGCTTTTTCGCGATCCGCGAGACGCCGGGCCTGAAGAAGCCGCCATCGACGAGCGAGCTCCTCGATTGGATCAAGCTCCTGATGTCCGACGACGTCGATCCCGACATCGTGACCCAGAAGGACCCGCGCAAGGCGATCCCGCCGCTGCACGGCGCGCTTTTGAAGACCGAGCAGGACGTCGCGCTGTTCGAACGGCT
>CAZPTD010000624.1:0-1370 GCA_964588915.1 uncultured Neomegalonema sp.
CGCTGATGAAGCGCAACAATTGCGGCAAGGCGCTCGACATCGCCCGCGTCGCCCGGGACATGCATGGCGGCAACGGCGTCTCGGACGAATACGGCGTCATCCGCCATGTGATGAACCTCGAGGCGGTCAACACCTATGAGGGCACGCACGACATCCACGCGCTGATCCTCGGCCGGGCGCAGACCGGTCTGCAGGCGTTTCAGTGAGGCCGTAGAGCCGATAATCCGTCCTCCCGGCCGAGCCAAGCGCAGAGCCGGGATCCAGAGACGCCGAGCGCGGCGCATGGCCCCGGATCCCGGATCGCGCGCAGGCGGGCGTCCGGGATGACGACCGCGAGCATGGGCGAGAGAGGCGAACCGAGGTGACCGAAGCGACCGCCGCCGTTTTCGAGATCGAGCAGGAGGTGATGTTCCAGCATTGCGATCCGGCCGGCATCGTCTTCTATCCGCGCTATTCGGAGATGCTGAACGCGACGGTGGAGCGCTGGTGGGGCGAGGCGCTCGGCTGGCCGTTCGCCCGGATGCATCTCGAGGACCGGATGGGCGTGCCGATGGCCTCCATCCAGCTCGAATTCCACGCGCCGAGCCGGCTCGGCGACCGGCTCGTCTGGCGCCTCGAGGCGACGCGGGTCGGCGGATCGAGCATGGACCTCTCCATCACGGCGCGCTCGGGCGAGGAGCGGCGCGTCACCGCCAAGGCGACGATCGTGCATGCGAACATGGAGACGATGCGGCCGACGCGCTGGCCGGATTGGGTGAGAGAGAAGCTGCAAGGAGGAGACGCCTGATGTCGGCGATCATCGTGCATCCCGAGGGTTGGAAGCCGGCGAAGGGCTACGCGAACGGCGTGATCGCCGAGGGGCGGCAGCTCTTCGTCGGCGGTCAGATCGGCTGGAACGCCGAGCAGGCGTTCGAATCGCGGGACTTCATCGGCCAGATGAAGCAGGCGCTCCGGAACATCCTGGCGGTGGTCGAGGCCGCGGGCGGCTCCGCTTCCGACATCGTCCGGCTGACCTGGTACGTGACCGACAAGCAGGAGTATCTCGCCCGCCAGCGTGAGGTCGGCGAGGGCTATCGCGAGGTGATGGGCTACCACTTCCCGGCGATGACCATGGTCGTGGTCTCGGGCCTCGTCGAGGACGAGGCGCTGGTCGAGATCGAGGCGACGGCGGTGCTGGCGCGGTAGGCGGCTTCTCGCCTCGGTCATCCCGGACGACGCGCCAGCGTCGATCCGGGATCCAGGGCCGGTTCGCCGCACGCTCAGCCCCTTGGCCCTGGATCCCGGCTCTGCGCGCTTCGCGCTCGGCCGGGACGAGAAGGGCGAGGTTGGCTCCATCAGAACCGATCCGACGATAGCAGCCGTCGCGAGAC
>CAZPTD010000625.1:0-1364 GCA_964588915.1 uncultured Neomegalonema sp.
AGCGCGCAGCGCCGGGATCCAGGGCCAAGGGGCCGAGCGTGCGGCGAACCGGCCCTGGATCCCGGATAAGCCTGCGGCTTTCCGGGATGACGGCGTCATCCCGGGATGACGGCGTCGTCAGCGTTGACAGATCCTGCGCTAGCAGGCGATTCCGACCGCCCGATGGCGCGACGCGGAATTGACGGACGATCCAGGCGTCACACGCCGGCCTTCGGCGGCTCCGTCCGCAGCGCCTCGCCGGTGTCGAAGCGCGGATTGGACGTGTTGAGCACCGGGTTCGTCGTCGACACGTTCTCGCGGCTCTCGCGCCAGATGATGAAGACGCCCGACAGAATGACGACGGCCGAGCCGATCGCCACATAAAGATCCGGGCTTTCGTCGAAGAAAAGCGCGCCGAAGAGCGTCGCCCAGATGATCTGACTGTATTGCGTCGGCGCGACGAGCGCGGCCGGCGTCGAACGCACGGCGGTGATGACGCAGATCTGGCCGAGCATCGATAAAAGGCCGACGACCGCCATCAGAGCGAGGTCCTCGAGCGCGATCGGCTTGTAGCTCGCCGGCAGCGTCGCGCCCATCACCAGGAGCGACAGCAGCATCGGATAGAGCAGCAGCACGGCGAAACGCTCGCCGCCGCCGATCTTGCGCATGATGATCGTCGCCAGCGCGGCGCAGAGCGCCGCGGCGAGCGCGGCCAGATGTCCGAGCGTGATCTCCGTCACGCCCGGACGCAGAACGACGAGCACGCCGCAGAGCCCGACGATCACCGCCGCCCAGCGCCGAAAGCGCACCACTTCGCCGAGCAGCGGCACCGAAAGCGCCGTCACGAAGAGCGGCATCGCGAAGAGAAGCGCGTAGGCTTCGGCGAGCGGCAGACGCGTGAAGGCGTAGAAGGCGCAGAGCACGGCGCCGGTATGGAGCATCGAGCGCAGGACCACGAGGAGCGGCCGTCGGGGAATGAAATTCTCCTTGGCGCGGTCGGCCAGGATCATGATCGAGGTCGGCGCCAGCGCGAAGAGCACCGCCATGAAGATGATGGCGGTCACGGCGTAGGTCTGGCCGAGATGCTTGATGATCGCGTCATGAGCCGCGAAGATCGCGAAGCCGAGCAAGGCCATGGCGACGCCGCGCAGGTTGGACAAGATCCGCCTCCTTCCGCCGACGCCGCCGACGCCGCCGTCGCCCGACAGGCTCCGGGTCGCGCCGGCGCATACCGCAACGGCGCGGACGCGGCAACGCGGCCGCGCATCGCGCTGGACAGCCGGGCGGGGACTGAATAAGTAGCGAGGTTCCGAGGCGACGTGGCGGAGTGGTTACGCAGCGGATTGCAAATCCGTGTACACCGGTTCGATTCCGGTCGTCGCCTC
>CAZPTD010000626.1:0-1363 GCA_964588915.1 uncultured Neomegalonema sp.
CGCGAGCGGCGAGGTCTGGCTCAGCCACGGCTCCGACCTCGCCGGAGCGCGGCGCACGCCGGCGGCGCTCTGCGGCGTGGTCGGGCTCCGGCCGACGCCGGGCCGCTGCGGCGGCGGCGGCGCCGACGTCGCCTTCGGGCTCGACGCGACGAGCGGCCCGATGGCGCGCGACGTGCGCGACGTCGCGCTCTTTCTCGACGCGATGGCGGGCTGGGATCCGCGCCATCCGCTCTCGCTCGAGGAGCCGGCGGTCGGGTTTCAGGCCGCGCTCGAGACGCCGCCGGGGCCGTTGCGCGTCGCCTTCTCCGAGGATCAGGCCGGCTTCGCGCCGGTCGAGAAGGAGATCCGGGCGATCCTGCGCGCGGCGATGGAGGCGGTCGCCGGCGAAGGCGTCGCGGTCGAGGAGGCGTGCCCGGCGCTGCCGGGTCTCGACGAGACCTATCGGACGCTCCGGGGCGCGCATTACGCGGCGACCGTCGCGCGCCGGCCCGACCATGTCAGGGCGCATTTCAAGCCGACGCTGCGGCGCAATATCGAACAGGGGCTCGCCGTGACCGCCGAGGCGATCTACGACGCGGCGCGCGCGCGGACGCGGCTCTACCACGTCATGCGCGCGTTCCTGGAGGTCTATGACGCGCTCGCGATCCCGGTCGTCGGGATCGCCGCCGGTCCGGTCGAGGAGGAGTTCCCGGCGTCGATCGACGGCGAGGCGGTCGACGACTATCTCGACTGGCTGCGCTTCTCCTTCCTCGCGACGACGACGACCTTGCCGGCGATCTCGATCCCGGCCGGCTTCACCGATCGCGGGACGCCGGTCGGGCTGCAGCTGGTCGGGCCGCCGCGGGGCGAGGCGCGGCTTCTGCAGATCGCGCTCGCGTTCGAGGAGCGGCTCGGCTTCGCCGCGACGCCGATCGACCCGCGGCCTTCGACCTGACGTCAGACCCGGTGCACCGCCGCCGCGGCGCGGCGCCAGATCGCTTCGGCGGCGCTGCGCCGGACCCAGAGCGCATAGGCGTCGCCCGAGAGGCGCGCGAGCAGCGTCGGCGCGCCGCCGAGCGCGACCGTCGCGGCGGCGTGGATCGCGAAGCGGTCGTCGCGGACGTCGAAATCGACGAGCCGCGCGAGCGCGGAGCGCGCCCGCGGGCCGGAGATTCTGAGCTGACAGAAGCCGTCGCCGATGTCGGCGGCGCGCCCGATCTCGGCCGGCGCGCCGAGAACGCGGCTCACGATCGCCGGCTCGTCGGCCGCGATCCGCCATTCGAGCGGCGCGCCCCGCCTAGCGCGCGTGCCGCGCGCCCCGACGGCGGCGCGCCCCCGCGCCGGCGGGGCGGGCCCGCCCGGGGAGGGCGCGGGCGAGGACGCC
>CAZPTD010000627.1:0-1357 GCA_964588915.1 uncultured Neomegalonema sp.
AGGTCGCGTCCCCGGACGTGGTGTAGGAGGGCTGGACGGCCATCGCGCTCGAATCCTGTGAGGTTGCGGTTGCGACACAGCAACTGAGAGGACCTCACGCGATGACCGACGAGAGAGTGGCGCTGTTTGATCTGATTGAACAGCGCGCCGACGACGACCTGGTGCGCGACATGCTGGCGTTCGCCGCCGATCGGCTGATGACGGCGGAGGTGGAGGCGGCGACCGGCGCGCCGTCCGGATCGAGAAGCCCCGCCCGCGCCAACCATCGCAACGGCTACCGGCCGCGGGCGTGGGAGACGCGCGCGGGACGGATCGAGCTGGCGATCCCCAAGCTGCGCAAAGGCTCCTACTTCCCCAGCTTCCTCGAGCCGCGGCGGACGGCGGAGAAGGCGCTCACCGCCGTCATCCAGGAGGCCTACGTGCACGGCGTCTCCACCCGCGCGGTGGACGATCTGGTCAAGGCGATGGGCGGGTCGGGCGTCTCCAAGAGCCAGGTCAGCCGGCTGTGCGAGGAGATCGACGAGCGCGTGCGCGCCTTCCTCGACCGGCCGATCGAGGGCGAGTGGCCCTACCTGTGGATCGACGCGACCTACATCAAAGCCCGCAAGGGCGGGCGCATCGCGTCGACGGCGGCGATAGTGGCCGTCGGCGCCAACGCCGAAGGCAAGCGCGAAGTGCTCGGCATGGCGACCGGGGAATCGGAGGCCGAGCCGTTCTGGAAGGACTTCCTGCGCTCGCTGACGAGCCGCGGCCTCAGGGGCGTCAAGCTCGTCATCGCCGACGACCACAAGGGGCTGCGAGCCGCCGCCTCCAAGGTCCTCTCCGCCAGCCAGCAGCGCTGCCGCGTGCACTGGATGCGGGGCGCGCTGGCGCGCGTCTCCACGAGCCAGCGCGCCGCCGTCGCGGCCCTCTTGCGGACCATCTTCACCCAGGACGACGCGGCGGCCGCGCACGAGCAATGGCGCGCCGTCGCCGACGGCCTGCGCGAGCGCTTCCCCCGTCTCGCCGAGCTGATGGACGCCAGCGAGGACGAGGTGCTCGCCTACATGGCCTTCCCCAAGGAGCACTGGACGCAGCTCCACTCCACCAATCCGCTCGAGCGGCTCAACAAGGAGATCAAGCGGCGCACCAATGTCGTGGGCATCTTCCCCAACGACGACGCCGTCGTGCGCCTCGTGGGCGCCATCCTCCTTGAACAGAACGACGAGTGGGCGATCGCGCGGCGCTACATGAGCCTGGAAAGCCTCGCCAAGATCACCGATAGTCCCGTCCTCAGCCTCCCCGGCGTGGACGGCTGACCCGAGCTCCGCCGCCTCACAGGCGAGCGCGCTCCTACACCACCAGCGGGGACGCGACC
>CAZPTD010000628.1:0-1357 GCA_964588915.1 uncultured Neomegalonema sp.
CCGCCCCTCGACCCCGCTCGTCCCCGCGCCCCGCTACGCCGCGGCCCGCCTCCGGCGCGGCGCCTCGCTCACCGTGCGCCCCCCGTTCCCGAACGGGCACGGGCTCAGCGGCCCCCAGTCCTGCCGCCACCCGAGCAGCTCGGCCCGCGCCAGCGGCCGCTCGGCGTAGCCCGCGAACTCCGCCGGCGTCACCGTGCCGTCGCGGTAGAACCGCGGCCGCACCCAGTTCCGCCACGCCACGTGCAGCTCCAGGTGCCGCGCGAGGTAGCGCCGCCGCTTGCTCGCGAACGGCATCTCCCGCTGGATCCGTCCCAGGTGCATCCGCGCCTTCGCCTCCGTCTGGTTGATCGGGAAGAGCGGCGTCCCCACTCCGCGCGGCGCCCGGCTCGACGTCGTGCGGTGGTCGAGGTCCCGCCCGTGGAACGCGGCCCGCGCGACCTCGGGGTAGCTCTGCTTCTCGTCGGTCTCCAAGACGACGCTCGCCTCGTCGGGCTGGAACGTCGCCGCGCGCCGCAGCGCGATCAGGCACGCCAGGCGCGAGAGGTGGGGTCGGGGCCCGAAGCGGGCCTCGTCGTCCGCGATCGCGGCCAGCCGCGCCTTCGTCATGCGCCCGTGCGGGCGGATCGGGGCGACGATCGTCGCGATGAGGAAGCGCGAGCGCTTCTCGATCGCGGTCGCGATCGTGACCGGCCGCGTGTTGCGGCGCGTCTCGTACGACTCGAACTCGTCGAACTGGATCTCGAGGGGGCCGTCGCCGGTGCGCCGCGGGGCGATCGGGCCGCGGCGGAGCAGGTTGCGGTTGAGGCGGCGGAGGTGGCGGAAGTGCTTGCGGGCCTTCTTCTCGAGGTTGTTCCGCGTCATCCCGACGTCCCGCGCCGTCTTGCGGAACCACAGGCCGCTGGCGAGCGCCCAGGCCACGGTCGCGTTGAGGTGCGGCTTGCGATCGCGGTAGCTCAGGCGGAACGTCTGGCGCGAGAAGGTCCGGCGGCAGGCGCGGCAGCGGAAGCGCGGGATCGGCTGGGAGTGGACGCTCGCGACGTAGGAGCCGTGGCGGACGTAGAAGCGCTCGACGGGCGAGCGGTGGAAGACGCAGCCTGCGTGCGGGCAGCGGGGCGGTTCGAACATGGGTCGTCGGGGCCGTGCGAGCTCCGGATCGGGGCTAGCCCGGCCAGTGGCCGTCCCAGGTCGCCCGCGGTTGCAGCTCATCGGGCGGCGCGGTCGCGAGGGGCCACAGTCAGGGGGGCCAGTGCCGGAGTTCTCGGGATTCTGCAGCCGTCGCAGCCGGGCCGGGCTCTTGGAGCGGACCTTCGGGCTGACCGTGCCGAGCGCCGACGCGGAAGAGACGGCTGCGCTGCCC
>CAZPTD010000629.1:0-1343 GCA_964588915.1 uncultured Neomegalonema sp.
CGGTCGTGTGCGTCAAGTTCTGCAAATTGAGGCTGGCGGTTTTGGTCATGCGGCCTCTCGCAGGGCGCTTTTCTTATGCTCTCGGAGGTCGTCCATGTTTAGATATCGGCTGGCCTCCAGCCAGTTTTCATGCGTCTCCACCGCCAGTGCGCGGACGAGGCGCAGACAGCTCTCGGCGTTCGGGAAGATCCTGACGACATAGGTCCGCCGCTTGATCTCCTCGTTGAGACGCTCGAGCATGTTCGTGCTCTTCAAGTGCTTATGGTGGCGGCGCGGCAGGCGGTAGTAGGTGAAGGTCTCGTCGATCGTCTCTTCAACCCAGGCGGTGAGTTTGGGATAGCGCGCCTCCCATTTCGAGAGCCAGGCGGCGAGATCGGCGCGGGCCTCCGTCAGATCGCGCCGGTCGTACATCCAGCGCAGCTCCTGCAGGCAGTCGTCGTCAGCCTTGCGTGGCAGGTGGTCGAGCGCGTTGCGCAGGAAATGGACGTAGCAGCGCTGATAGGCGGCGCCGGACAGGCATTCCCTGAGCGCCGCCTGCAGTCCCTCATGGGCGTCGGCGACCACGATTTCGACGCCATGCAGCCCACGCTCGATCAGGTTCGAGAGGAAGTCCCTCCAAGAGGATCGGCTTTCCCGGGCGGCCAGTTCGACGCCGAGAATCTGGCGTCTTCCGTCCCAATCGATTCCGACCGCGATATGGACCGCCTGAGCCCGCACCACGCCGCCCTCGCGCACCTTCTCGTATTTGGCGTCCAGGATCAGATAGGCGAAGGGCTCCTGCAGCCGCCGCCGCGCGAAGGCCTTCAGCTTGTCGTCGAGCCGCTTGTTGATCTCGGAGATCGCGCTCGCCGAGAAGGCGTGGCCGCAGAGTTCTTCGGTGATCTTGCGCACCTTCCGCGTCGAGACGCCCTGGACGTACATCTCGGCGAGCGTCGAGACCAAAGCCTGCTCGGACCGCTGATAGCGCTCGAACAACTCGGTCGAGAACCGACCGTCGCGGTCCTGCGGCACGCGCAGTTCGAGCTTGCCGACCCGCGTGATCAGCGTGCGCTCGTAGTAGCCCGAGCGATAGCCGAGACGCTGCGCGGTGCGCTCGCCCTTGGCGGCGCCGAGCGCGTCGGTCATTTCCTGCTCCAGAACCTCCTGGAGCGCGGCGCGGACAATCTCCTTCAAAATCTCCGGGTCGGCCAGAAGCGTCTCTTTCACGAGTGTGGCCGTGGGCGTAGGATTGGATTTGGTCATGGCGGGGCCTCTTGGCGAAGAGAGTGGCGACGTTGAACACCGCCAGCCTGCCATGGCCGACCCTCATTGAAACGCTTTTGCAGAACCTTCCGGACACTACC
>CAZPTD010000630.1:0-1310 GCA_964588915.1 uncultured Neomegalonema sp.
CGGGAAGCCCTGGTTCCTCGTCGAGGTCAAGCACCGGGATGAGAAGCTGGGAAGAACGCTCGAGTACTACCAGAGGCAGCTCGACGCTCCGCATGCCTTCCAGGTCGTGCTCGATGCGGAATACGTGGGTGCAGATTGCTTTGCGAAGCCTCGCGGACCCTTCGTCGTGCCCGCGAGGACGTTTCTCTCGCAGCTTCTGTAGAGTTGGCACGCCGGGAGGGATTGCTCGCGGCGCTTCGCGCCCTCGGAGCGAACCCCCTTGGTCGCTCCGCTCCCCACTCGTCGTTCGCTGATCGCTCACGACTCCCCCTCAGTTTCGAAGCCTGCTGCTCTACGCGACGGAACCTGCTTCCGCTTCGATTGCCCCGCTGGAAGTGCCTCAGACGTGCCTCAAGAGAAAAAGCAGCCACGCAAGTGACTGCTTTCGTTGAGAAATTGGTGGAGGCGGCGGGAATCGAACCCGCCGCGAGGGCAACAAGAAAGCAAAGAAGTCGGGCACTTCCACGCGGCGCTGGGACCCTCAGCGAGCCGTCACGGGGACCGATACACTCACCAGGTCGCCTCGAGCGGTCTCAGGAGGCCACACGCGAAATGAGCCACGAACTGCGAGACGAGCTCCTCAAGCTCTCGGTCGCCGAGCGGCTCGAGCTGGTCCAGGAGCTGTGGGACAGCATCGCCGCGGACTGCGAGCGAGAGCCCTACCCGCTCACGGAGGAGCAGCGGCAGGATCTCGAGCGGCGCCTGGCCGAGGCCGAGGCGGATCCGACGGGCGGCGCCCCCTGGCAGGAGGTGCGCGAGCGCATTCGGAATCGGCAGTGAGCCTTGCCGGTCATCCTTCGGCCCCGGGCTGAGGCGGATCTCGTCGATGCGTTCGCCTGGTACGAGGAGCGGCTTCCCGGGTTGGGCGAGGCATTCCTTCGCGCCGTGGACGCCTCCTTGACGCGAATCCAACGCCACCCCGAAGCCTATCCGGAAGCGTATCCGCGCGTCCGTCGGGCCCCGCTTCGCCGCTTCCCCTACGGCGTGTTCTACGTCATCCGGGAAGACCGAATCGACGTCCTCGCCGTCTATCACGCCCGCCGCCGGCCGCGCACGTTCGAGGGCTGACGCCGCCAGGCCCGCGGCGACGACGCCCAGCGCGACGGCGGCGGCCACCTGAAAGCGCTCGGCGCGTTCCTCGTGCTCCTCGATGTACCGCTCCGCCCTCTACGCCGGCACCAAGCACACCTCCGCTACGGACGCGGCAGCCCGCGGCGACCTTCCTCGGCCACGCCGACGTGCGCTCGACGCGGCGCTACGCGCGCATGGCC
>CAZPTD010000631.1:0-1301 GCA_964588915.1 uncultured Neomegalonema sp.
GCGCGTCGGCACGAGCTGGATCGCCGCCGCCGGCAGGGCGGCGCTGCGCAGCCCGTCGGCGAGCGCCTCGTGGATCGCCGCCGCGCTCCTCAGGCTCTCGGAGCCGGCGCGCAGGATCGCGGCGTTGCCGGATTTGAGGCAGAGCGCGCCGGCGTCGGCGACGACGTTCGGTCGGCTCTCGAAAATCACGCCGACGACGCCGAGCGGCGTGCGGACGCGGCGGATGCGGAGCCCGTTCGGCCGCTCCCAGGCGGCGAGCACGGCGCCGACCGGATCCGGCTGCTCGGCGATCGCGCGCAGCCCGCTCGCGATCCCTCGCAGGCGCTGTTCGTTCAGGACCAGCCGGTCGATCATCGCGCCCGAGAGGCCCTTCGCCTCGGCCTCCGCGACGTCCTCGGCGTTCTCGATCAGGATCTCGTCCTTGCGCGCCCAAACCGCCTCGGCGGCCCCGATGAGCGCGGCGTGCTTGCGCTCGGCGCTCGCCCGCCCGACGACCCGCGCCGCCGCCCGCGCCTGCTCGCCGATCTCGCGCATCATCAGCGCAATCTCGCTCGATCCCTCGCCCGTCATCGCCCTTCCTCCTCCGCCTGATCCTTCGCCGCCGCCCTGTCGCGCTCCGGCGCGCCCTGCTCCCAGAGCGCCATATCGTCGCGATGCGCGAGCGCGGCGCGCGGCGGATAGCCCAACACGCCCTCGATCTCGCCCGAACGCAAGCCCGCGATCCGCGCCGCCTCGGCCGAGGAATAGCCGGCGAGCGCCGCGCCGATCGCCGCGCCGTCGGCGTCGCGCAGGATCGAGACCGGATCGCCGCGCTCGAAGAGGCCGGCGACGGCGCGCAAGCCCGCCGGCAGCAGCGAGCGGCCCTGGCGCAGCGCCGCCTCGGCGCCGGCGTCGATCCGCAAGGCGCCGAGCGGCTTCATGCCGGCGATCCAGCTCTTGCGCGCCGCCTGCGGCGAGGTGGAGGCGAGGAACCACGTCGCCGGCGCGCCTTTGAGAAGCGCCTCGATCGGCCGGTTCGGGCTCGCTTGCGGCGCTCCGAGCGCGATCGCCATCGCGCAGCCGCCCGAGGTCGCGGTCTTGGCGGCGAGCAGCTTCGTCACCATGCCGCCCTTCGAGCTCGCGCTGCCGGCGCCCGAGGCCATCGCCTCGATCTCGGGCGTGATCGCCTCGACCACGTCGAGCCGCCGCGCCGCCGGGTCCTTCCTCGGATTGGCGGTGTAGAGCCCGTCGACGTCCGAGAGCAGGATCAGCGCCTCGGCGCCGGCCATCAGCGCGACGCGCGCCGCGAGCCGATCGTTGTC
>CAZPTD010000632.1:0-1291 GCA_964588915.1 uncultured Neomegalonema sp.
GTCGAGGAGGTCAACGCGGCGCTCAAGGAGGCGGCGAGCGCCGGGCCGCTCAAGGGCGTTCTCGGCTACACCGAGGAGAAGCTCGTCAGCCAGGACTTCAACCACGACAGCCATTCGTCGGTCGCGCATCTCGACCAGACCAAGGTGATGGACGGCTCCTTCGTCCGCGTCCTGTCCTGGTACGACAACGAATGGGGCTTCTCGAGCCGGATGAGCGACACGGCGATCGCGCTGGCGTCGAAGATCTAGGCGCCGCGTCGGCGCCGCCGTCATCCCGGCCGGCGCCGCAGGCGACGATCCGGGATCCAGGGTCGAGGCGCGCGAAGCGCGTCTCCGGATCCTGGATCCGCCCGGCGAAAGGAACGCGCGGCGCTTCCGGCATGACGGCCGAGGCTCGGGAGGACCGATGAGCTACAAGACCCTCGACGATATCGACCTCAGCGGAAAGCGCGTCCTCGTGCGCGTCGATCTGAACGTGCCGGTCGAGAACGGCCGGGTGTCCGACGCGACGCGGATCGAGCGCATAGCGCCGACCATCCGCGACATTCTCGCCAAGGGCGGCAAGCCGATCCTGCTCGCCCATTTCGATCGGCCGAAGGGCGTGGTCGTCCCGGAGATGTCGCTGAAGCCGGTGCAGGCGAAGACCGCGGAAATCCTCGGGATCCCGGTGCATTTCGTCCATGACTGCGTCGGCGAGGCGGCGGTCGGGGCGTCGAAGTCCGTGCCGGCGGGCGAGGCGCTCCTCTTCGAGAACACGCGTTTTCACGCCGGCGAAGAGAAGAACGACTCCGTTTTCGCGGCCGAGCTCGCCGCGTCCGGCGACGTCTATGTGAACGACGCCTTCTCCGCGGCGCATCGGGCGCATGCGAGCACCGAGGCGCTGGCGCGGCTGCTGCCCGCCGTCGCCGGGCGCTCGATGCAGGCCGAATTGGAGGCGCTCGGCAAGGCGCTCGAGGCGCCGGAGCGGCCGCTGACGGCCGTTGTCGGCGGCGCCAAGATCTCGACCAAGCTCGATCTCATCGGCAATCTCTCGAAGAAGGTCGACATCCTCGTCATCGGCGGCGGCATGGCCAACACCTTCCTCGCCGCCAAGGGCGTCGACGTCGGCAAATCGCTCTGCGAGAAGGACATGCTCGGCGCCGCGGCCGAGGCGATGACGGCGGCGGCGGACGCGAATTGCGAGATCCTGCTGCCCGAAGACGTGGTCGTCGCCCGGGAGTTCGCGGCGAACGCGGCCCATGAGGAGGTCGCGGCCGAGGCCTGCCCGCCGGACGCGATGATCCTCGACGCC
>CAZPTD010000633.1:0-1291 GCA_964588915.1 uncultured Neomegalonema sp.
GGGCGAGCTCCGGCCGCAGCTCCTCGACCGGTTCGGCCTCGCGGCCGAGGTGACGACGCCGAGCGAGATCGAGACGCGCGTCGAGATCGTCCGACGCCGCGACGCCTTCGACCGCGACGCCGAGGCCTTCCTATCGGCATGGGCCGAGGAGGAGGCGGCGCTCTCGAAGCGCGTCGCCGAGGCGCGGGAGCGCGTCCGCGCGATCGAGACGCCGGAGGAGACGCTTTACGCGGCCGCGCGCCTTTGCGCCGCGCTCGGAACGGACGGCTTGCGGGGCGAGCTGACCTTGATCCGCGCCGCGCGCGCGCTGGCCGCGCTCGACGGCGCCGAGACGGTCGCGGTCGACCACCTGCGCGCCGCGGCGCCGGCGTCGCTGCGTCATCGGCTGCGGCGCGATCCGCTCGACGAGGCGGGCTCGACCGCGCGGGTCTTGCGCGCCGTCGAGGAGACCTTGGCGTGACCACGGAAGCCGCGCCGGTCGACGCCGGCGCGCACATCGCGGATGACGGCGCGGCGGCGTGGCGCGACGCTCTGGCGTCGGCGCGGCTCTTGGCGGTCGATCCGTTCGGGCTTGGCGGCGCGGTGCTGCGCGCGCGTCCCGGCCCGGCGCGCGACCGCTGGCTCGCCGCGCTCAGCGCCGCCTTTCCCGAGGCCGATCCGATCCTGCGGGCGCCGCCCCGGATCGGCGACGATCGGCTGCTCGGCGGCCTCGATCTGGCGGCGACGCTCGCCGCTGACCGGCCGGTCGTCGCGAAGGGCCTGCTCGCGGACGCCGATGGCGGCGCGCTGATCGTTCCGATGGCCGAGCGCATGGCGCCGGGCCATGCGGCGCGGATCGCGGCGGCGCTCGACACCGGCGCGGCGCGGCTCGAGCGGGACGGCGTCGCGCGGAGCGATCCGGCGCGTTTCGCCCTCGTCGCGCTCGACGAGGGCGCCGAGCCCGAGGAGCGCGCGCCGGACGCGCTCGCCGACCGCTGCGCCTTTCATCTCCTGCTCGACGAGATCGGACGACCGCCGGCCGGCGCGGCGACGGCGACGGCCGAGGCGACGTCGGCGGCGCGCGCCCGGTTGGCGTCGGTCGCGTCGCCCGACGCGCTGATCGCGGCGTTGACGGAGGCGGCGGCGGCGCTCGGCGTCTTCTCGCTTCGCGCGCCGCTTCTCGCGCTCCGCGCCGCGCGCGCCGCGGCGGCGCTGGCCGGCCGCGCCGCGCCGTCGGAAGAGGACGTCGCCTTGGCCGCTCGGCTCGTTCTCGCGCCGCGCGCGACCCGGCCGCCGGCGCCTGAAGAGGACG
>CAZPTD010000634.1:0-1281 GCA_964588915.1 uncultured Neomegalonema sp.
CGGGACGGCGCCAGTCGCGGATCTCCGCCGCGACTTGGCCGACCTGCTGCGCGTTCGCGCCCTCGATCTCGATCTCCGTCGGTTTCGGCGTCTTGATGTCGACGCCGTCCGGAATGTCGTAGATCACGTCGTGGCTGTAGCCGAGCGAGAGCTTGAGCGACTTGCCCTGCACCTGCGCGCGGTAGCCGACGCCCTGGATCTCGAGCTTCTTCTGGAAGCCGTCGGTCACGCCCTGGACGAGATTCGCGACGCAGGTGCGCGACATGCCCCACATCTGGCGCGCCCGTTTGCTCTCGCCGCGCGGCTTCACCGTGATTTGGGCGTCCGCCATCGTCACTTCAACGTCGTCGGGCGCCGTGAAGCTGAGCACGCCCTTCGGACCTTTCACCTCGATCGTCTGCCCGTCGATCTTCGCGGTCACGCTGCTCGGCACGGCGATCGGCTGTTTTCCAATTCTCGACATCGCAAGTTCCTCAGAACACCGTGCAGACGACTTCGCCGCCGACATTGAGCTCGCGCGCCGCGGCGTCCGACATGACGCCGCGATTGGTCGAGACGATGGCGACGCCGAGACCGTTGCGGACCGACGGCAGCTCCGCGGCGCCGTAATAGGCGCGGCGGCCCGGCTTCGAGATCCGCTTGAGCTCTCGGATCGCCGGCTGACCCTCGAAGTATTTGAGATCGATCTCGATCTCCGAGAGGCCGGTCGGCCCCTCTACGACGCGATAGCCGCGGATGAAGCCCTCGCCCGAGAGCACGTCGAGGACGCGGCGCTTCTTCATCGAGCCCTGGCAGCGGACCGTGCCGAGGCCGCGGGTCAGGCCGTTGCGGATGCGCGCGAGCATGTCGCCGATCGGATCCGAGCGGTTCTCGCGCAGCGCCTTGCGCTTGCCCTGCTTGCCGACCGGCTTCGCGGCTTGAGCGGTTTCGGTTTCCGTCATCGCTCCCTCACCAGCTCGACTTCACGACGCCGGGCAGAAGCCCCTTGTTGCCGAGCTCTCTGAGCGCGATCCGGCTCATCTTCAGCTTGCGGTAATAGGCCTTCGGGCGGCCCGAGACCTCGCAGCGGTTGTGCAGCCGCGTCGGGCTGGAATTGCGCGGCAGCTTCGCAAGCTTGAGGCGCGCCTTGAAGCGCTCCTCCATCGGACGCTCGCCGTCCCTAGCGCTCTCCTTCAGCGCGGCGCGTTTGGCGGCATACTGATCCACGAGGCGCTGGCGCTTCTTCTCGCGCTCGACCATCGAAACCTTGGCCATGTGTCCGTCCTCCGCCTCAGTTCCGGA
>CAZPTD010000635.1:0-1280 GCA_964588915.1 uncultured Neomegalonema sp.
ACGGCTCGTAACCGGCGCCGCCGGCGCCGACCGCGCCGCCCATCTTCGCCGCGACCCGATCCGCGACCAGCGCCGCGAGACGGTCCGCGCCCTTCTCCATGTCGCGCGCGATCGCCGCGACTTCGGCCGAGCCGCGCTCGAGATTGGCGAGCGCCTCCGAGGCGCGCGCTTCGATCGCGGCGACGCTCTCCTCGAACTCCGCGACGCCGCCGACGCCGCCGCCGGCTCCGCCGCCGCCCGAGGCGACGATCTCGCGCAGGCGCTCGGCCTCGCGCGCCACCCTTTGCGCGCGCCGCGCCGTCGCCGCCGAGAGCCAAATGAAGCCGAGCGGCGCGAGCGCGATCGCGCCGGTCATGAGTAGAATCTGCGCCGGCAGGCCGTTCACGCGCTCGATCGCCGCGGCCGGATCGTCGACCGGGATCTGGTAGAAGCCGGCCGCGAAGGCGCCGACGCCCGCGACCCAGACCACGGTCGCGATCATCGCGTAGAAGAAGACGCCGGCCGTCGTCTGGCGCGCCTCCTCGCCGCCGCCGCGCCGGGAGCGACGCCCGCCTCTCGACGCGGAGCGCGCCACGACCGCGCGTGAGGCGCCGCGCCGCTGTCCGCGCAGTCCGCCGCGCGGCGCGTCGTCCTCGTCGGCGGCGTAGCCGCTGCGCGCGCCGGCCGCCGCGAATCGACCCGCCTCGTCGTCGAAAATCCGGTCCTGCCGCGGCGCGTCGTCGAAGTCGCCGCCATAGCTGTCGTCCACGATAACGCGAGCGCGACGCCCGCGCGGCGCGCGTTCGACGCCGAAATCGTCATCGTCGTACTCGTCGCGGCCGCCGTCGATCGAATGGCTCATGGGCGCCTCTTCCGCTTCGCCGAGGCCGGAAGCGCCCGGCTCGGCTCACGCCGCATGCGGCGGGCCGCATCCGACTGCACAATTGCAACGCATCACCCCGCGCAGCGCGCGTGGAGTATGCGCAGAAGCGAGGTGAACACAACAGTTCGAGCGCTTTTTTGGCCGGATTGAACACAAAACCGGGCGCCGACGCAGCGCGTGCGCGGGCAGGTCGGAAAACGGCGCCGAGTGTGGTGGTTTCGACATTCGCCACATTCATCCGCAAGCGCCGGAGCGCATTTCGAAACCGAAACCACACGAGCGACTTATCGCGTCTTGCGTCCTCTAAGGATCTGGAATGCGCAACGCCCGCGGCCGCGATGATGAAGCGAGTTTCAGATCCAGGACACGAGAGCCGGTCGAACCAGCTGAAGCCGCGCAAGGCCGCGCCGCCGGGGGC
>CAZPTD010000636.1:0-1273 GCA_964588915.1 uncultured Neomegalonema sp.
CCGTGTACGAGGCCGACGCGCCGCCGCCCGAGCCGAAGCCGGCAGAGGGTGCGAGCTCCGCGTCCGAGCCGGCGCCGGCGGCCTCGCGCGAGCCGGCGGCGGCGCCGGCCGCACCGTCCGCCGCCGCATCGGACGATCGGAAGCGGGCGACGCCGGCGGCGCGGCGGCTGGCGCGCGACGCCGGGCTCGACATCGCCGCCATCGCCGGCGGCGGGCCGAAGGGCCGCGTCCAACGGGCGGACGTGCTCGGCCTCCTGGAGCGCGAGGCGCCTGCGCCGGTCGTCGGCGCGCCCGCCGGCTGGGCGCCGGAGGCCGGGCCGCTCTTCGTCTTCGAGAGCGGCTCGGGCGCCGAGACGCCGCTCCTTCTCGTTCACGGCTTCGCCGGCGACGGCTACGCCTGGGCCGAGCTCGAGCCGCGCCTGCCGCGCGGACGGCGCGTCCTCAAGCTGGAGCTGCCGAGCCACGGCCGCTCGCCGCGGCGGCGCATCCGCTCCTTCGCCGAGCTCGGCCGCGCGGTGGTCGAGGCGGTCGACGCGCTCGGGCTCGAGAGCGCGCATATCGTCGGTCATTCGCTCGGCGGCGCGGTGGCGCTGGCGCTCGCCGATGTCAGGCCGCGCCTTGCGGCGTCCGTGACCTTGATCGCGCCGGGCGGCCTCGGCCCGGAGATCGACGGCGCCGCCGTCTTCGGTCTCGCCCGCGCCTCGCGTCCCGAAAGCCTCGGGCCGTGGCTCCGGCGCCTGACCGCCGATCCCGAGCTTCTCGACGACGCCTTCGTCCGCGCGGCGATGGCGGCGCGCATGAGCCCGGAGCTCCGCGCGGCGCAGCTCGATATGGCCGAGGCGCTGTTTCCGGACGGCGTCCAGAGCTTCGATCTCCGGCCGGCGCTCGGTCGGCTGGAGGCGCCGACCGCGATCCTCTGGGGCCGCGACGACCGGGTGCTGCCTTGGCGCCAAGCGCTCGCCGCGCCGGGGCGGGCGGCGCTGTATTTCCTGCCGCGCGTCGGGCACATGCCGCATATCGAGGCGCCGGCGGAGACCGCCGAGATCATCGCCCGCCATCAGCGCGGGGCGGCGGCGCGGTAGAGACGGTCGGCGTTTTCCCGTTGCTCCAGCGCGATATGAGCCGCAATTCCGCCGGCCTTCAGGCCGGCTGGCGACCGACCCGCGGGTCGGTCGCCAATGCGCGCCGAGACGCGGCGCAAGTCGGCTCGCTTCTCAGCCCGGACCGCCTCTAAATCGATTTAGAAAGCGTTTCCAAAACGGCGCGCTCGCCG
>CAZPTD010000637.1:0-1269 GCA_964588915.1 uncultured Neomegalonema sp.
TCGGCCCCTTGGCCCTGGATCCCGGCTCTGCGCGCGTCGCGCTCGGCCGGGACGAGAAGGGCGAGGTCGGCTCCGTCAGAACCGATCGGACGATAGGCCGCTCGACGGCGCGAACCGGACGCCGGCGGCGTCGAGAGCCGCGCTCGCGCGATGCGCGAAGCGGCAGATCGAGGCTGGACATGGCCGGCGAGGCGCTTCAGCCTACAACCTGTATTTGGAAGGGGCGCGCCGTTCGCGTTTCGGGAGGAGGAAGCGGCCATGGCTCGGAAGGAGCCGGAGAAAGGACGCGGCGATGTCGCGGGAGAGCGCGCCGAGCGCGGCGCCGGAGCGGCGACCTATCGCCGCGAGACCGCGGGCGTTCTCGTCGAGGTTGCGCCGCGCTTTCTCGAGAGCGAGAGCGCGCCGGCCCTGCCGCGATTCGTCTGGTCCTACAGCATTCGCATCGCCAACCATCGCGACGAGTGGGTTCGGCTCCTGCGCCGCTACTGGCGGCTCGCCGACAGCCTCGGCCGCGTCGACGAGGTGCGCGGCGACGGCGTCGTCGGACAGCAGCCGACGATCCAGCCCGGGCTGCATTTCGACTATGCGTCCTTCGCGCCGCTCAAGGCGCCGTCGGGCGTCATGGGCGGACATTTCGAGATGGTCGCGGCGAGCGGCGCGCTCTTGACCGTGGAGACGCCGGTCTTCTCGCTCGACAGCCCGTATGAGAGGCGCGCTCCGAATTGAAATCCGCGGCGTCCGCCGCGACTTGACGCCGTCCGCGTCGGCCCCAGACGGTCCGTGCGCCCGTGTCGGACGTCGCTACGATAGAGAGCTTTCCGAAATGTCACGTCACAGCACCGGCGCGAAGAAGAGCGCCGCAGAACTGATATCCGTCGCCACGGCGCAGGTCGACCCGGCGCGCCCGAGCGTCGAAGAAGCCGAGGCGGCGATCCGGACGCTCCTGCTCTGGGCCGGAGACGATCCGGCGCGCGAAGGCCTCCTCGACACGCCCGCCCGCGTCGCCCGCGCCTATCGCGAGTGGTTCCGCGGCTACGACGAGGACCCGGTCGAGGAGCTCCAGCGCACCTTCGAGGAGGTCGAGGGCTATGACGAGGGCGTCATGCTCAAGGACATCCGCTTCGAGAGTCATTGCGAGCATCATCTCGCGCCGATCATCGGCGTCGCGCATGTCGGCTACCTGCCGTCCAATCGCGTCGTCGGCATCTCCAAGCTCGCGCGCGTGGTCGAGACCTTCGCCAAGCGCCTGCAGGTGCAGGAGAAGATGAC
>CAZPTD010000638.1:0-1247 GCA_964588915.1 uncultured Neomegalonema sp.
AAGCGATGGCACCCCCTCGTCATCGCCACGAGGGCCTCCTCGAGGGCCGCGGTGGCGGGGTGTTCGGGCCCCAGCGTGCCGACGAGGCGCCGCCATGCGTCGGCGCCGTGCACGAACGCTCGCAGGTCGCGCACGCTGAAGCGCCGGTCGGCCACCCGACCGGCGGCGCCCAGCGCCTCATCGACGGCGTCACGCAGCTCGTGCACCTTGCGTGAGCGCGCGCGGAGCTGGCCTTCCGACAACGGCAGGTCCTCTGACTGCACCACCCAACGCCCGCGGTCCTTGCGTGCCGAGAGCTTCCCCAGCTTGATGAGGTACCGCACCTGACGCGGCGTCTTGCCGAGCAGATGCGACGCCTCCGTGAGCGACAGCTCCATTGTCCCCGGCTCTCCTGTGGGGCTGTGAGTCTACAGCCAGGAACGTCATCTTGTCTACGTTTGCCGACACACTATCGATGGTCCAGGTACGGGGCCCGACTCTGTGTCGTCCTTCCAACGGTTGTCGACAAGCGATGTCACTGCCTGCTACCGGCTGCCGAGGACGACGGCGCGGAGGGGTGCCTCGCGGTTGCGAGGAACCCCTCCGCGTGTCGAACCCGGGGCGCATGCCCGCCGGAGCCAGGCTGTCGGCACGTCCTTCGCCATGGACAGCTCGACGGTCCTCTCAAAAGGTAGATGTCAAAGGGCAAATGGCAGGGGGGCCGGACGGCCGAACCCGCGGAACCCGCTGACCGAGCCCCGGTACCCGGGACGGTACCCGACCCGGTTCGCTGAGCGCGCGTACCGGGCGTGGTAGTTCCACGCGCCTCCGCGGAGCTGCCGATGGGCGCGGGCAGTGGTGTCGCCAACGTCGGGAGGGATGACAACGTTGTCGACAATGCGCCCCTCCGTATCCAGGCACCAGTCGAACACGTTTCCGCCCATTCCCCGCACGCCGTAGGGACTCACATCGAGGGGGTGACTCGTGACCACCGCCGGCCCGTTGTCGTGGGGCACTCTGCCCTCCCAGGTGCGGCGCACGCGGCACCAGCTCGGGTCGAGGAAGTCCCCCCACGGGTAGAAGCGACCATCCACCCCGCGGGCCGCCTTCTCCCACTCCAGCTCCCCCGGCAGACGCCACGAGGCCTCGGTGCGCTCGCTGAGCCACGCCAGGTAGGCCCGTGCGCCATGCCAGTCGACCTGAAGGACGGGAAAGTCCGGCAGCCAGACGTCGCCGTCGGCGTCCGCCCGCAGCACGAACCGACCCGC
>CAZPTD010000639.1:0-1246 GCA_964588915.1 uncultured Neomegalonema sp.
CGCCGTCATCCCGGAAAGCCGCAGGCTTATCCGGGATCCAGAGCCAGGTCGCCGCGCGCTTCGCGCTCGGCCGGGATGACACGGGCGAGGTCGGCGCCATCAGAATCGATCAGACGATTGAGCGCAAGCCGCCCGGAGCCACGCCGGAAGTCGAACGCCGTCGCGGCGAAATCGACTCGAGGAGCGCCTCTGCGCTCGAACCTGACCGGCGGTCGCCATAGGCCGCGCTCAGGCGTGAACTCGTAGATCCAGCGGCGTCACGGGAACCCATCGGATTTCGCACGCGAGATCCGATGGGAGACCGTCAGCAACGCTCGACGGCGGATCGGCGCCGCTTCCCGTTCGGCGAACCCCGGAACCGAGCTTACAACAGCTGGATCGATGAGTGCACACCCTGGCGCAGGGAGGCGACGATCGACCGCCGGCTCGGTTGTGAGACGAACCTGTGAAAAGAACGCCGCATCTACGCGTCTCGCGTCATGCGGCGATGCCTTATCTGATCGGCCTCGCCGTCGCTGCTTGTCGTCCCGCGCAGCCGGCGACGCCTCCCGCGCGCTCCGATGTCGTCCGCATCGAAACGGTACGGCGCGATCCCGTCTCTTCAGAGTCCCCAGCTCAGACGCAGCCGAAGGACGAATGCGTCCTGATTGTCGCCGGTATCGATCGTGGTCGCCCCGAACCGCTCCTCGTCGTCGCCGAAGCCGTAATAGAGACCCTCGGCGCCGATCGACAAATCCTCCGCAAGCCGGTGTTCGAAGCCGAGGCCGACGACATATCCGAAGCGGCCGTCGTCATCATAGGCGATGGCGGTCGGGTCCGCGGAACCGCCGGCGCCGCCGGCCCCGGCGTCGCCGCCGCTACCGCCATTCCCGCCGCCGTCGACGCCGCCGGCGCCGCCGTCGCCACCATCGCCGCCGCCGCCATCGCCGCCATCGAGAGCCGTGAACTCCGCAGCGTAGCGATCGTCGCCGCCGCTCACATAGCTGAGGCCGCCGGTCGCGTAGACCAGCGTGTTTCCGCTGGCGTGGCCGATGCGAAGTCGGGCGCTGCCGAGGAAGTCGTCGTCGCTCGAATAGGCGACGTCGCCTTCGAGGCCGTAGACCAGAGCGCCGTCTTGCCAATTGTAGCCGACATGCAAGCCGCCGGCGGCGCCGGCCTCGTAGTCGAACAGCGCGAGAGCGGCCGCTCCGCCGCCGCCGCCGCCGGCGCCGCCGCCCCCGCCGCCGCCGCCGCCGCCGGCGGCGTC
>CAZPTD010000640.1:0-1239 GCA_964588915.1 uncultured Neomegalonema sp.
GACCGCGGTCGCCTTCGCGCCCGACGGCTCGGCGCTCGTCACCGGCGGCGGCGCCGGCCGCGTGCGGCGCTGGCGGATCGAGGCCGGCCACCCGCTCGACGTTCTCGCCGAGCAGGGCTTCGCGATCGGCGCGCTCGCGACCGGCGCGACCGCGTCGGGCGAGGCTTGGGTCGCCTTCGGCGCCGCCGACGGCGTCGTGCGCGTCGTCGCGCTCGATACCGGCCGCGAAGAGGCGCGGTTCGAGGGCGCGAGAACGCCGATCCTCGCGCTCGCCGCCGCGCCGAGCGGCGCTCGGCTCGCCGTCGGCGACGGCGCGGGCGAGATCGCGCTCTATCGGCGCGTCGGATCCGGCGCCGCGGCGGCCTGGGAGCTCGAGCGTCGCTTCACCGGCGCGCGCCGCGGGCCGATCTGGTCGCTCGCCTTCGCCGGCGCCGATCGGCTTCTCGCCGCCGGGCTCGACCCGACGGTCGCCGTCTGGCCGCTCGACGCGCCGGCCGCGCCGCCGCCCGTGCTCGCGACCGGCGACGCGCCGGGCTTTCAGGTCGATCCGAGCGCGGTGTCCGAAGGCGAGCGGCATTTCCTGCGCAAATGCTCCGTCTGCCACAGCCTGACGCCGGAGAGCGGCCGCTACGCCGGCCCGACGCTGCACGGGCTTTTCGGCCGGCGCGTCGGCTCGGTTCCGGGCTACGCCTATTCGGACGCGCTCGCCAACTCCGATTTGATCTGGACGCCGGAGACGTTGAGCGCTTTGTTCGAGATCGGGCCGGCGCATTACATGCCGGGCACGAAGATGCCGATGCAGCGCATCACGCGGGCCGACGAGCGCGCGGCGCTGATCGCCTATCTGGTGACCGCGACCGCGCCCGACGGCGCCGCGGGCGCGGCGCCGGAAGAGGAAGAGACGCGCGAGGAGTGAGCCTCGGCGTCGGAAAGGGAGGTGTCGACATGCGGGCGTTCCTGGTGGCGGTCGCGGTGATGATCGTCGTCGCGGTCGCGGCGGATTTCACGCTGGCGTCGTTGGATCTGAGCTCGGAGGCCGTCTATCAGACGAGCAACGTCCGGACGGACGAGGCGGCCGCCGAGTAATCGCGGCGCTCCGCGGCGCGTTCGAGCGTTTCTGTCTTGACGCTGGCCGCGCCGCCTTGTATCCGCCTCGTCTCGCCGATGATCGCGCGGAGCGCGCGTCGGCTCTGCGGTTGTAGCTCAGTTGGTTAGAGTGCCGGCCTGTCACGCCGGAGG
>CAZPTD010000641.1:0-1239 GCA_964588915.1 uncultured Neomegalonema sp.
GCCCGGCGGTCCGACGAGAAGCACGCCCTTCGGCACGCGCGCGCCGAGCTTGCCGTGCTCTTCCGGCGAGCGCAGGAACTCGATGACCTCGCGCAGCTCCTCCTTGGCCTCGTCGACGCCGGCGACGTCGTCGAAGGTGACCTTGGTGTCGGTCTCGACATAGACCTTGGCGCGGCTCTTGCCGACCGACATCAACCCGCCCATGCCCTGGCGTTCGGCGAAGCGGCGGATGAGGAAGAACCAGATGCCGATGAAGAGCAGCATCGGCAGCGCCCAGGAGAGGAGCGACGCCAGCCACGCGCTCTCGACCCGCCCGGCGTAGTCGACGTCGTGCTCCTTCAGGCGCTCGACCAGATCGAGCTCGACGCGCGCGGTGACGAAGCCGGTCTTGCCGTCGCGCGGCGCTCGGAAGGCGCCGCGGATGTACTGGTCGTCGACAGAGACTTCGGAGATCGCGCCTTGCTCCAACAGCTGCTCGAATTGGCGATATGATATCTCTTCAATTTGTTGCTGTTGCGACCAAATATTTTGAATGATTATGATGCCGATCGCGGCGAGGATGAAATACCACAAATTGATCTGCGTCTTTTTATTCAATGAATTGTTCACGTTTCACCTTATTGGCAAGAGCAGATTGAAAAAGACCGGCGCGTCGCCTCGCGCGCGGACGCGGCGTCGATGGGCGACGCTTGGCCCGTGGCCGCCCTCTCCGGCGCTCGACCGCGCATCGGCGACGTCGCCGCGGCGATCAGCTCTCATGCGGCCCTTGCCGCTCGACCAGGGCCGCCTCGATGCGGCGCCACGTCTCCGCGTTCGCCGCGTCGCCGTCCTTCTCATACTCCGCCGCTTTGCGGGCGGCTTCGTAGGCGGCTTGTTCGCCATGGGCTTCACGCAATCGGCGCGCATAATCGGCGACTTGGCTCGCGTCCATTTCTCGTCCTCCTGTTTCGCTGGCGGCGGCGCGGCGGCCCGGCCGCTAGGCGCTTCCGGGCCAAAGGGCGCGGATTTGCTTCGGCAGCGCATGCTTCACGTCGTCGAGCTCGCCGCCCGAGACGCGCCGCTCCAGCAGGCGGCAGACGGCGTGGAATTTCTTCTCGTCGTCCTCCGGCGGATCGTTCTCGAACGCCTCGCGGATATGCGCCAGGAACTCCTCGCGCGTGCGCTCCTTCACCGGCTTATGCGCCGGGCGCCAGCCCTCGAAATAGAGCCCGCGCATCAGCATCGGCATCTGCGCGCCGA
>CAZPTD010000642.1:0-1228 GCA_964588915.1 uncultured Neomegalonema sp.
GGCCGTCCGCCGCGCCGGCGCGCCGAGATCCGCCTTCGTCACCAGGATGAGGTCCGGCGTCTCCATGACGCCCGCCTTCATGAACTGCAGCGCGTCGCCCGAGCCCGGCTGCAGACAACAGACGGTCGCGTCGGCCATCACCGCGATCTCCGTCTCCGACTGGCCGACGCCGACCGTCTCGACGAGAACGAGGTCGTAGGCCGCCGCCGCCAGCAGCATCGACGGGAAGGCGAGATCGGAGAGGCCGCCGAGCCGGTCGCGCGCCGCGAGCGAGCGGATGAAGACGCCGTCATCCTCGGGGTCGGCGGAGATGCGCGTCCGGTCGCCGAGGAGCGCGCCGCCGGTGCGCCGGGAGGACGGGTCGACGGCGATGACCGCGACGCGCCGTCCGGCGGCGCGCTCGGCGCGGACGAGCGCGTCGATGAGCGAGGATTTGCCGACGCCGGGCGGGCCGGTCAGCCCGATCGTCGCGCCGGTCGCGCGGACGACGGCCGCGTCGAGGAGCGCCGCCGTCTCGGGCGCGCCGAGATCGCTCTCGAGCCGCGAGAGCGCGCGGGCGAGCGCCGGTTTGCCGCCTGCGGCGATCGCCCAGAGCGCGGCCGCGCCCTTCTCAGCCGTCGCCACGCGCGCGCTCCGCCTGAATCACCGCCTGCGCCGCCGCGAGCCGCGCGATCGGCGCCCGATAGGGCGAGCAGGAGACGTAGTCGAAGCCGACGCGCGCGCAGAAGTCGATCGTCGCCGGATTGCCGCCATGCTCGCCGCACATGCCGATCACGAGCCCCGGCCGCGCCGCCCGCCCGCGCTCGACGCCGAGCCGGATGAGCTCGCCGACGCCCTCCTGATCGAGGCTGGCGAAGGGATCGGCCTCGAAGACGCCGCGCTCGACATAGGTGCGCATCAGGCGGCCGGCGTCGTCGCGCGAGAGGCCGTAGGTCATCTGCGTGAGGTCGTTGGTGCCGAAGCTGAAGAAGCTCGAGAGCGGCGCCAGCGCGTCGGCCCGGAGCGCGGCGCGCGGCGTCTCGACCATGATGCCGACGCAATAGTCCGGCGCCCGCCCGGCCTCCTCGGCGATCGCCGCGGCGACGGCGTCGATCCGGCTCTTCAAAAGTTCGAGCTCGCGCGCCGCGGAGACGAGCGGGACCATGATCTCGATCTTCGGCGAGGCCGCGCCGCCGAGCTTCTCGCTCAGGCGCGCGCCGACCGCGAGCGCCGCCTCGAAGATCGCCCG
>CAZPTD010000643.1:0-1188 GCA_964588915.1 uncultured Neomegalonema sp.
TGTATCTGCGCGAGATGGGCTCGGTCGAGCTGCTGTCGCGCGAGGGCGAGATCGCGATCGCGAAGCGCATCGAGGCCGGGCGCGAGACGATGATCGGCGGCCTCTGCGAGAGCCCGCTGACCTTCCAGGCGATCACCATCTGGCGCGACGAGCTTCTCGAAGAGCGCATCATGCTCCGCGAGGTCATCGATCTCGACGCCACCTTCGGCGCCGAGCTCGCCAGCGCGCAGCTCGAAGGCCGCGAGCCGCAGCGTCCGCCCGCCGCGCCCGCCGCCCACCGCCCCGTGGAACCGGTCGACGCGACCGACGAGGCGCGGCCGGCCGCCGGCCGCAAGGCCGAGACGACCCTCCGCGACGAGGAGTCCGCCGGCGAGAACGCCGAAAAGAGCGACGCCGAGACCGGCGACGATCAACCCGCCGAGGAGGAGGAGGACGAGCAGGGCCTCTCGCTGCAGGCGATGGAGGCGGAACTCAAGCCGAGGGTGCTCGAGACGCTCGAGAAGATCGCCAATCTCTATGAGCGTCTGCGCAGCCAGCAATCGAAGCGAATCGCCGCGGCGCTCAGCGACGAGCGCACCTTCTCCGCCGAACAGGAGCGCGCCTATCTGCGCCTCAAGGCCGAGATCGTCGAGCTCGTCGACGGGCTGCACCTCAACAACCAGCGGATCGAGACGCTGGTCGATCAGCTCTACGGCATCAACCGACGCCTCATCCAGCTCGAAAGCCAGCTGATCGAGCTCGCCGACCGCCATCGCGTGCCGCGGATGAAGTTCCTCGAGGAGTATCGCGGCTTCGAGCTCGAGCCGGGCTGGCTCGAGCGCGTCGCCAAGCTGCCGGGCGCGGCCTGGGCGAAATTCGCCGAGCGCGAAGCCGACCGCGTCGAGAACATCCGCAGCGCGATCGCCGAGGTCGGTCAGCTCACCGGCCTCGACATTCCGGAGTTTCGCCGGATCGTCCAGACGGTGCAGAAGGGCGAGAAGGAAGCCCGCCTGGCGAAGAAGGAGATGGTCGAGGCCAACCTCAGGCTCGTCATCTCGATCGCCAAGAAATACACCAATCGCGGCCTGCAGTTCCTGGACCTGATCCAGGAAGGCAATATCGGCCTGATGAAGGCGGTCGACAAATTCGAATATCGCCGCGGCTACAAGTTCTCGACCTACGCCACCTGGTGGATCCGCCAGGCGATCA
>CAZPTD010000644.1:0-1185 GCA_964588915.1 uncultured Neomegalonema sp.
CGACTGGCTGCAATTCGACTGCGCGCTCTCCTACGGTTTGGTCGAATATCTGAGGATCCTCGACGTGATGCGCGATCTCGGCTGGTCGCCGCGCCGGGTGGTTCCGCATGGCGGACATCAGATGTCGCTCAACATCGCCGCCGGTCTCGGGCTCGGCGGCAATGAGAGCTATCCGGAGGTGTTTCAGCCCTTCGGCGGCTTCGCCGACGCCATCGAGGCGACGGGCGGGCGGGTCGGCCTTCCGGACGTTCCGGGCGTCGGTTTCGAGGCGAAGTCGAAGCTCATCGCGCTGATGCGCGAGCTGGCCTGACCGGCCGCCGCCTCCGGCGCGAAGCGATGGCCGGCGCGGCGACGACCGCCCTGACCTCCGTCGACGAGGTCGAGCCTCCGCGCTCTCGACAGAGGCGCCGGCCGAAGCGATGGTTCGCGCGGGAGCCTCGCCGCTGGGATCGAGGGCGCCCGGATCGGTTCATCGCGCCGTCGGATCGGGCGCAGCAGGGGATAGGTGCGATATGGCGACAAGAACCTTCGCGTTCATCGGCGCGGTCCTCGGAATCGCGGCTGTTTGCGCGCCGGCGGACCTCTCTGCGAAGACGCGCTCCTGCACGGCGTCCTACCGTGTCGAGCCGGTGGCGGGCGCGACGTTCCGTCCTTTCGACTTCGCCGAGGCGCGCGCCGAGCGGTCGGCCGTCAGAGCGAACGAAGCGCGCAGACGCGCGTCCGCGAGCTTGAACCGCTGCATGTCCGACCATCTGAGGTCCAATCGATCGACAGCGCCGAGCAGTTGCGTCAGCGACGGCGTGCGGGTTTATTCCCTGACGCGGACGTCACCGGAAACGGCGGCGGCGCGCGCCCTGTGTTGCGAGGTCGATCCGAGCTACCAAGGACTCGTCAACTTCACAATAACCGGGCGAATCTATGGAGATACGGGTTGCGCCCGAACGACCGCCGCGACCCTCGCCCATCTTGGACAGAGATCTTGCGCCAACTGGCGTCAGCTCGGCGTCTGCGGCTGACCCCGCCGACCGAACTGCGACGCAACGGGACACGCCCTCAAATCGAAAGAGACGGCGCGACCAGCAGGGTCCCGCCGGTCGTCCGGTCGTCGCCGACTGGGCCGAGGCGCACGACTAGCTACGCCGCCGCGGCCTCGTAGGCGGGGCCGCGGCGCGGCCGGCCTGGCCG
>CAZPTD010000645.1:0-1183 GCA_964588915.1 uncultured Neomegalonema sp.
GGCGCCGGCGACAAGAAGATCAACGTCATTAAGGAAGTCCGCGCCATCACCGGTCTCGGCCTGAAGGAAGCCAAGGACCTCGTGGAAGGCGCGCCGAAGCCTGTGAAGGAAGCCGCGCCGAAGGAAGAGGCCGAGGCGCTCAAGAAGAAGCTCGAGGACGTCGGCGCGAAGGTCGAGCTCAAGTAACGACGCGAGGCCGCGCGGGACGCGACGTCTCGCGCGGCTGCGACGGCCGATAAGTCGGCGGGCGCATGTTGAAACTGCGACGCCGCTCGCCTAATTCGGTTGCTCGGAAGGGAAGATCCTCCAGCAGGGGTCGACGGGAGCGGCTGAGACCGAGCGCTCGCCGATTCGTCCGGGATCTGTCGGAGGCCCGTTCGCAGACGACGGAACGACGGAAGACAACTCCAAGGCGGGCGTGGATACTTTTGTGGGCCAGTCGTGTGTTCACGAAAACGTGATCGCACTTGACAGGATTTGCGGTTGAAAAATGCGATTTTTCTTTGACCGCGGCTTCACAACGGTAATCGCAATTGTTATTGGTTGCCGGTGGCTCAGAACTACCTGACATTCAAGTAAGGCGGCGGACGCGGCGATCCTTTGAGGAGGGGATCGCGGCGCATTTTGTGTTTCCAAATCGACGATCGACGGTGTTCGCGGTGGGCGGCCGCGGCGGCGTCTCTTGGTCGGCGTTTTTCGGCCGAGGTCCGATTGGCGACGCGTAGAAAGGCGGTCTCATAGATGGCGCAACTCTTTGCCGGTCGCAAGCGCATCCGGAAATTCTTCGGCAAGATCCGCGAAGTGGCGGAAATGCCCAATCTGATCGAGGTTCAGAAACGGTCCTACGATCTCTTCCTGCGCTCCGGCGACGGCGACGCGCCGCTCGACGGCGAAGGCATCCAGGGCGTTTTCCAGTCGGTCTTTCCGATCAAGGATTTCAATGAAACCGCGGTGCTCGAGTTCGTGCGCTACGAGCTCGAGGCGCCGAAATACGACGTCGAGGAGTGCCAGCAGCGGGATCTGACCTACGCGGCGCCGCTCAAGGTGACGCTCCGTCTGATCGTGTTCGAGGTCGACGAGGAGACGGGCGCGAAGTCGGTCAAGGACATCAAGGAGCAGGACGTCTATATGGGCGACATGCCGCTCATGACGTCGAACGGCACCTTCATCGTCAACGGCACCG
>CAZPTD010000646.1:0-1173 GCA_964588915.1 uncultured Neomegalonema sp.
AAGCACGGCATCAGCACGACGCCCTTTGCGATATGCGCCGAGCGCCGAACCACGCTGCTCGGCACGGCCCGGAAGCCCGCCGCCTCGAACTCGGCCGCGCCCCAGCCGTCGAATTTCGACGGCGCCTTGTCCCACCAGACCGCGTCGCCCGGCCCGCCCTTGATCACCGTCATCGGGTTGAGCCGGAAGGAGAGAAGAACGGCCTTCTTGAGCCATTCGTTGACGCGCCACGCCCGCCGGCCGGACGCGTCCTCGCCCATCGGCTCGGCGACGCGCTGGGCGCCGCCGTCGAGCAGCGCGAGCGCGGTCTCGACCGCCTCGCGGCGGGCGCCCGTCGTCTGCGCGTTCACCGACGCCCGGTCGTCCCAGGCGGCCTCGATCTCGGCTCGAAGCGCCGCCAGCTCCTCTTCGGCGAGCGCGCTCTGGATGGACATGGATCCTCCTTAACCTTATTGCGCCACGATGCTCGGGCATCAGGGCAAGACGTCCTTTGATCGAACCCGAAAAGCATGTGCGCGCCCGGCTGAAAAGCGCCGAGAACGAGATACGCTGAAAGAATGGCCAAGACGCCCGAAACGACTGAGACGACCGAGCCCTCCAAATCGCCGCGCGGCGCCGGCGAGCGCATCTCGCAGCTGAAATCCGCCGCCGAGGACGCGCGGAGCGCCGAGCGCATTCCCGAGACGCCGCAGACGCTGGCGCCGACCTATCGCCTCGCCTTCGAGGACCCGGAATTTCTGCGCTCCGACGAGCGGCGCGGCCTGCGCCTGGCGCTCGAGCTCGAGAAGCCGGAGCAGGTCTTGCGCGCGCGCGGCGTGAAATCGACCGTCATCATGTTCGGCAGCGCGCGGATTCCGGCGCCGGACGCGGCGGTCGCCGCCGCCACGGCCAAGGCGCGGCGAAACCTCGAAGCGGCCTCGAAATACTACGCCGAGGCGGAGAAGTTCGCACGGATCGTCTCCGAGTATTCGAAGCACACCTACGGGCGCGAGTTCGTCATCGTCACCGGCGGCGGGCCGGGAATCATGGAGGCGGGCAACAAAGGCGACGCGTCGGTCGGGGCGTTCTCGAACGGCCTCAACATCGTGCTGCCGCACGAGCAGGCGCCGAACCCCTTCGTCTCGCCGGAGCTGTGCTTCAACTTCCACTATTTCGCGATCCGCAAGATGCATT
>CAZPTD010000647.1:0-1154 GCA_964588915.1 uncultured Neomegalonema sp.
CCGTCGCCTGCCCGAAGACTGGTTTTCCTGGCGCGACTGACCGCAGGCGTTGTCCTCGACACGGGTTGCCTCCAACGGCGCCCCCGTCTCGGTGGAAGGAGCGCGCAGATCCACCCGCGTCTCGACCGCCGCACACAGAAGGCGAATGACGGTCTTTTTCCGCACCTATCAGTACGAACGCAGACTGCGTGCAAGAGGCGACTTGCCAGAAGAGCGCATCCGGGCGCTCGTCGACGCGTTCTTCGAGACCGAGATCACCGACTACGCCACACAATATCTCGCGGGCGGCGTCGAGGATCTGTCTCCAAGACTGCGGAGAGGCGTTCCGAGAGAGTGATTTTCGCCGTGCCCTAACGTAACGCGAAAATCTTGACGCGATCGCTTCGGGGCGCGAGTTTTGTCCCGAAGCATGCTTGTGCTGCGATACATGGAGGAAGACGCATGAGCCGGATCGAAGATGCTGTTCTACGCTACGAAGCGGCCGCGGCGCGCGCGGGGCTTGTCGTCGATCACCTTCACTACGCCATAGGCAAGAAGGCGCCCTTCGACGAGGCGCGAACGGCGCCCGAGTTCGAAAAGCTCGGCATCCGTCCGCCGCCCGATCTGCTGACGCATCTGAGAAGATGGAATGGAATGTCTATCATTGATACCGACCCAAGATGGACACCGGGGGAGCAGGTTATTGCTATAGACGTCGGCTTGTCTTCGGCAGAAGACATTATTGCGAACATAAGCAGAAATAGAGCTTATTTTGAGGAGAGGGAAGATCACCATCCAGAAAAATGCTTGGCGGAAGGATTTTTTTTCAAATTTGCCTCCGCACAACTAATCCATGAAGATTTTGAGCTGCCCGTAACCGATCTTTATTTCAGATCGGATGGCGCCTGGGGCGATCTTGTTTTGCGTCATGGTTTCTACACCGAATATATGCAGCCTATGTTCGAAAGTTACGCCAATCTGATCGAGTGCTGCGCTGAGGCGTTGGAGCAGGGCATTACGTTCGAGTTCGGCGTGAACGGCAAAATCGCAGATTGGGAGCATCGCATCGCATTCTGGGAGCTTTGTCAGCGTAGAAATCCATATTTCGATATCTGGAAAGGGGATCTCTGGCGTTTCCGAGAGCTTCTCGAGATCGCGAAAGAGGGAGGGGGAGC
>CAZPTD010000648.1:0-1151 GCA_964588915.1 uncultured Neomegalonema sp.
CCTAGTGGTTCGACTCCAACGCTTGGAACCCTCTCGCCCTTGCCGCGATGATGTCGTCCGGATCGGCGCGCCAGATGAAGGGTTTCGGTTTGGCGTTGTGCTCGTCGATGAAGCGATTGATCGCCGCCTGCAGCTCCACGATCGATCGGAAGACGCCGCGCTTCAAGCGGCGCCGCGAGAGCTTGGCGAAGAAGCCTTCGACCGCGTTGAGCCAGGAGCTCGAGGTCGGCGTGAAGTGGAAGGTCCAGCGCGGATGGCGCGCGAGCCAGCGCCGCACCTCCTCTGTCTTGTGGGCGGCGTAGTTGTCCAGGATCACATGGACGACCTTGCCGGCCGGGATCTCGCGTTCGAGCGCGTTCAGGAAGCGGATAAACTCTTGATGCCGGTGGCGCTGCATGTTGCGGCCGAAGACCTCGCCGGTCAGCACGTTCAGCGCGGCGAAGAGCGTCGTCGTCCCGTGGCGCTTATAATCATGCGTCATGGTCGCGGCGCGGCCCTTCTTCATCGGCAGGCCGGGCTGCGTCCGGTCAAGTGCTTGAATTTGCGACTTTTCATCGACGCTGAGCACGACGGCGTGCGCCGGCGGGCTGACATAGAGCCCGACGACGTCGTGCAGCTTCTCGGCGAAGGCCGGATCGTTGGAGAGCTTGAAGGCGCGCCAGCGGTGCGGCGCCAGCCCATGCGCCTTCCAGATCTTCTGCACCGTCGAGACGGCGAGGCCGACGGCCTCGGCCATGGCCCGCGCCGTCCAATGCGTCGCCTCGCCGGGCGGCGCCTCGTGAGTGAGGCGGATCAGCTTGGCGATGCGATCGGTCTCCACCGGCGCTTTGCCGGGCGGGCGCGTTTTGTCGCTCAACAGCCCCTCGACGCCCGCCTCCATGAACCGCTCCTGCCAGCGCCAGACCGTCGTCTTCGCCATGCCCGTCTCGCGCATGATGGCGTTCGTGCCCAAGCCATCGGCGGTCAGAAGAACGATCCGCGCTCGCCAAGCATGCTTCTGCGGCGTGTTGCGGTTGGCGACGATGGCCTCAAGGCGCCGGCGATCGGCGGCAGAGACCGAGATGGAAATTCCCGTGCGCATCCCGCACACTTGCACAGAACGACCATCGAAGGAATCCAAAAGGACTCTTTTGTTTCGGTCAAATCACTAG
>CAZPTD010000649.1:0-1149 GCA_964588915.1 uncultured Neomegalonema sp.
AGCGGCGCGTCGGAGGGCGACTGCGCTCATCGCGGCGTCGCTGATGCTCTGGAGCGCCGCTCCGTCGCCCGGCGCGGCGCAGACGCAGCCGGCGAGCGTGACGCAGCCGCGGGCGGAAGCGTGCCAGCCGGGCGAGATCGTCATTCGCTTCAGCCATGTCGTCGCCGAGCGCGGGCATCCCAAAGGCGAGGCGGCGACGCGTTTGGCCGAGGCGGTCAACACTGAGCTGGACGGGCGCGCCTGCATGGTCGTCTATCCGGACAGCGAGCTTTTCACCGACGACGAGGTGATGGCGGCGCTCTTGGCCGGCGAGGTGGAGCTGGCGGCGCCGTCGATGTCGAAGCTCGAGCCCTTCACCTTGCGGTTCCGGATCTTCGATCTGCCGTTCCTCTTCGAGGACTACGACGCCGTCGAATGGTTTCAGAACTCCGGACCCGGCGCTCGGCTGTTGCGGTCCCTGGGCGATGACGGCTTCAAGGGCCTCGGGTTCTGGAACAACGGCATGCGGCAGATGTCGGCGGATCGGCCGCTGCTCGTTCCCGCCGACGCGGAGGGCGTGACGTTCCGGATCCAGCCGTCGCGGGTGATCGAACGGCAGTTCGAGACGCTGGGCGCGGAGACGCTGCCGCTTGCGTTCAAGGACGTGTACGGCGCTTTGGCCGAAGGGCGCGTCAACGGTCAGCAGAACACGTGGTCGAACATCCTCAGCAAGGCGTTCTACGAGCATCAAGACGGCGTGACCGAGACGAGCGTCACCATGCTCGCCTATATCGTCGTCACGTCCGAGGAGTTCTGGGAGTCGCTGCCGCGGGATGTGAGCCGCGATCTGAGGACGATCATTCTCCGGATCAACAGAGAGACCAATCGCAGGGCGCGCGAGATCGACACCCAAGCCCGCGCGGCGCTGGTGACGCTCGGCGTTCCGGTGCGGGTGCTCACGCCGGAGCAGCGGGCCGCCTGGGTGGAGGCGATGCAGCCGGTCTGGTCGGCGTATGCGGACCAGATCGGCTGGGATCTCATTCAAGCGGCGCAGGCCGCCAACCGCTAGAATGCTCTATCGTCTGATCGGTTCTGATGGAGCCAAGCTCGCCCTTGTCATCCCGGATAAGCCTGCGGCTTTCCGGGATGACGGCGTCATCCCGGGATGAC
>CAZPTD010000650.1:0-1147 GCA_964588915.1 uncultured Neomegalonema sp.
CAAGTTCTGCAAATTGAGGCTGGCGGATTGGATCATGCGACCTCGCGGAGGGCGGTTTTCTTTTGTTCGCGCAGGTCGTCCATGTTGAGATAGCGGCTGGCCTCGAGCCAGTTCTCGTGCAACTCGACGGCGAGGGCGCGGACCAGCCGCAGGCAGCTTTCGCAGTTGGGGAAGATCCGGACGACATAGGTTCGCCGCTTGATCTGCTCGTTGAAGCGCTCGAGCATATTGGTGCTTTTCAGATGCTTGTGATGGCGGCGCGGCAGGCGGTAATAGGTGAAGGTCTCCTCGATGGTCTCTTCGACCCAGGCGGTGAGCTTGGGGTAGCGCGCCTCCCATTTCGCCAGCCAGGCCGCCAGATCGGCGCGCGCCTCGGCCAGATCGCGCCGGTCATACATCCAGCGCAGCTCCTGCAGGCAATCATCGTCGGCCTTCCTCGGCAAATGGTCGAGCGCGTTCCTCAGAAAGTGGACGTAACAGCGCTGATAGGCGGCGCCCGGCAGACATTCGCGGGCCGCGGCCTGCAGCCCTTCGTGAGCGTCGGCCACGACGATCTCGACGCCGTGCAGCCCGCGGTCGATCAGGGCCGAGAGGAAGCTTTTCCAAGAGGATCGGCTCTCGCGCGCGGCCAACTCGACGCCGAGGATCTGCCTGCGTCCGTCCCAGTCGATCCCGACGGCGATATGGACGGCCTGCGCGCGCACCACGCCGCCCTCGCGCACTTTTTCGTATTTCGCGTCGAGGATCAGATAGGCGAAGGGCTCCTCCAGCCGCCGGCGGGCGAAGGCGCGGAGCTTCTCGTCGAGCCGCTTGTTGATTGCGGAGATCGCGCTGGCCGAGAAGGAATGGCCGCAGAGCTCCTCGGTGATCTTCTTGACCTTTCGGGTGGAGACGCCCTGGACATACATCTCGGCCAGCGTCGAGACCAGCGCCTGCTCGGAGCGTTGGTAACGCTCGAAAAGCTCCGTTGAGAACCGGCCGTCGCGGTCCTGCGGCACGCGCAGCTCCAGCTTGCCGATACGCGTGACCAGCGTGCGCTCATAGTACCCCGAGCGATAGCCGAGGCGTTGGCCGGTGCGTTCGCCCTTGGCCGCGCCGAGCGCGTCCGTCATCTCCTGCTCCAACGCCTCCTGCAGAGCGGCGCGCA
>CAZPTD010000651.1:0-1147 GCA_964588915.1 uncultured Neomegalonema sp.
CATCCCGAGACGGTCGGCACCATGGGCCAGCTGCCCGAGGGCGAGGTGCTGCTGGTCGAGACGGTGAGCGACGTCGCCCGGCTCGCGCCGCGGGATCCCGAGAAGCTCGCCTACATCACCCAGACGACGCTCTCCGTCGACGACACGGCGGAGGTGGTGGCGGCGCTGACCGAGCGCTTTCCGACGATCGCGCGGCCGCATAAGGAAGACATTTGCTACGCGACCACCAACCGCCAGGCGGCGGTGAAGGAGATCGCGCCGAGGATCGACGCGCTCGTGGTGATCGGCGCGCCCAACTCCTCGAACTCCAAGCGCCTGGTCGAGGTCGGCGCCCGCGCCGGCTGCCCGCACGCCGTGCTCGTCCAGCGCGCTTCCGACATCGACTGGAACTGGTTCGCGACCGCCGAGGCGGTCGGCGTGACCGCCGGCGCGAGCGCGCCCGAAGAACTCGTCCGCGAGGTGGTCGACGCCTTCGCCGCGCGGTTCGACCTCACCGTCGAGACGGTCGAGACCGCGGTCGAGAACGTCGTCTTCCGCCCGCCGCGCGTTCTGCGAGAGCAGGCGGCCGAATAGCCGTCGCGCTCATTCGCCGCCGCGGGCGCGTCGCCGTCCGGAGGACGCCGGCCGGGATGTTTCGCCAACACTGATTTTTTTTTCGACCGCGCCCTGGTCACGGGCGCGGTTTTGTTTTTCAGTGGACGGATTGCAAAAAAATATAGGAGGCGACGCTATGGTGAATGAAGAAGTATCTGACGCGGCGGTTAGGCCGCCGGACGGGGCGGCGGAGACAATCGAAACCGAATACGAGATCGGGCAGGACAACATTCGCCCGTTCGGTTTGGATATTCATAACCCGGTCTTCTTGATCTCGGGCCTGACGATCGTCATTTTCGTCGTTATGGCGCTGATTTTTCAGACTGAATTGGAGCAGCCTTTCAAGGATCTGCGCGGCTGGATCACGTCGACATTCGACTGGTTGCTGCTCGCCGCGGGCAACGTTTTCGTCATCGTCTGTCTCGTGCTCATCGTGCTGCCGCTCGGCTCGGTGCGCATCGGCGGCGTCGACGCCAAGCCGGACTATTCCTATCCGGGTTGGTTCGCGATGCTGTTCGCGGCCGGCATGGGCATCGGCCTGATGTTCTTCGGC
>CAZPTD010000652.1:0-1146 GCA_964588915.1 uncultured Neomegalonema sp.
GCGATGATGAACAACTTCGCCATCGCCATCTCGCTCGGCCTGCAATACGGCGTGCCGCTGGAGGAGTTCGTCGACGCCTTCACCTTCACGCGCTTCGAGCCGGCCGGCATCGTCCAAGGCAACGAGCAGATCAAGAACGCGACCTCGATCCTCGACTATCTCTTCCGCGAGCTCGCGATCTCCTATCTCGGCCGCGACGAGCTCGGCCATGGCGAGCCGGCGGACGGCGTGCGCTTCGACAGCATGGGCGAGGGGCATGACGAAGGGCAGCGCGGACAGGGCGACGCGGCCGGCGCCAAGCCGACGATCGATCTCGTGAAGAAGATCACCTCGGCCGGATATCTGCGCAAGACGCTGCCGAACCAGCTCGTGCTCTTGCGCGGCGGCCAGGACGCGCGGGCGGAGGCGCCGGCGGTCGAGCCGGCGGCGCAAGGCGTCGCGGCGGTTCAGTCGACCGCGCAAGCGGCGGCGAGCGTCGAGGCGGCGGTGGCGCTCGAGCTTCGGGCGGAGGCGCGGATTCGCGGCTACGAGGGCGACAGCTGCGGCGAGTGCGGCAACTTCACGCTCGTGCGCAACGGCACCTGCCTCAAATGCGACACCTGCGGCGCGACCTCGGGATGCAGCTGAGGCGGCATCCGGGATGCAGCTGAGGCGGCATCCGGGATGCAGCCGAGACAGCATCCGGGATGCAACTGAGAACGACGGACTGGACGCGGCCGGCGCCTTGACGTCGAGCCGAGAAGCGGGCGCGCGCCGCCGCGCCCGTTTCGCCCTCGCCGCCGGCGACGCCGGAGGAGGCGGTCGAGACCAGGACCACCTCGCCGAGATCCGCGTCGACGGCGTCGGCGACGACGAACCGGTAGACGATAGTCTGATCGGTTCCGATGGAGCCAACCTCGCCCTCGTCATCCTGACCGAGCGCGACGCGCGCAGAGCCGGGATCGGGGGCCGAGGGGCCGAGCGTGCGGCGCACTGGCCCTGGATCCCGGATAAGCCTGCGGCTTTCCGGGATGACGGCGTCATCAGCGTTGCAGCCACCTAAACAGATCCCACTAAAGCACATTCGAACCGTTCGGAGCCGAAACGCTGGAGGTAGTGTCTGGAACGTTCTGCAAAAAGGTATCATTGAGGGTCGGCCATGGCAGG
>CAZPTD010000653.1:0-1138 GCA_964588915.1 uncultured Neomegalonema sp.
GGAGGCGCGCGAGCGCGCCTCCCGTTGACCCGCCCCATCCTCGGGCGGCGGCTCTTATAGGCGCAGCGGCGTCCCTTCGCGCAGCATCGCGTTGAGGATGACGAGGAGCTGCCGGGCGACGGCGATCAGCGCGGTCTTGGGCGGCTTGCCTTTCTCGCGCAGGCGCTCTCGAAACGCCGCGAGCGCCGGGATCCGCCGGGACGCGGAGAGCGCTGCGATATAGAGCGCCTCCCGCACGCGGCGGCGTCCGCCCCAGATCCGTCGCTTGCCGCGCCAGACGCCGCTCTCGCGGGCGTGCGGCGCGAGCCCGGCCAGAGAGGCGATCTGGCGGCGGCGCAAGCGCCCGAGCTCGGGCAACTCCGCCAGCAGCGTCGCCAGCACCGTCGGGCCGACGCCGGGGACCGAACGCAGCAACGCCGCTTGCCGGGTCAAGGCCGGCTCCTTCTTGATCTGCGCGTCGATCCGGGCGTCGAACTTGGCGATCCGCCGATCCAGGATCGCGATCATGCTCTTGATGTCGTTCACGATATCACGCGATCCGGCGTCATGCAGGCGCAGCTTCTCCGCCTTGCGCGCCTCGACCAGCTGGCGCCGCCGCCGGAGCAAATCCGCCAGACGCGTCCGCTCCGGGGACGCGGGGGCGGTGATCCGCAGCGGCAGGCGGTCTCCCATCTCCCGAAGGACGCGGGCGTCGACGCGGTCGGTTTTGGCGAGCACGTTCAAGGCGCCGGCGAATTCCCGCGCCTGGCGCGGATTGACCCGCGAGAAGGGGACGGAATGAGCGGTCAGCGCGTCGATGATCGGCCTGTCGCAGCCGCTCGTCGCCTCGAAGACGACCAGCGCGTCGGGCGGCAGCGTCTGCGCCCAGGAGCCGACGGCTTCCGGCGTATTGGCGAGACGCCCTTCGCCGTCCTGCGTCGAGCAGGTGTCGATCCAGGCGCGAGAGAGGTCGCAACCGATGATGTTCTGTGGCATGGTTCGGGTCCCTGTCCATGTCGTGCGGGTTTTGGCGAGCCCAAGCAACTGTTCAGGATTTCAGCGACGCGAAGAGGGCCCATGCTCCCGGACGGGTTCGGGCCCACGGGGGGAACGGGCTCCTCTTCGCACTGCGAGCCTAGCCGATATTCGACAGACAGGG
>CAZPTD010000654.1:0-1127 GCA_964588915.1 uncultured Neomegalonema sp.
CCGGGATGACGGCGTCATCCCGGGATGACGGCGTCATCAGCGTCGCATCCACCTAGACAGATCCTGCGCTACGCCGGCGCCGGAACGCTTTCCTGAACGCGCGGGCGCATCTCCGCGGCGATGCGCCTGAGGGCGTCCTCGTCGAGCGTCTCGCTCTTCAGAAGCTCGCGCGCGGCGCGCTCGAGGACGTCGCGGTTCGCCGCCAGAATGTCGAACGTGCGGGCGAAGACGTCGTCGATGACGCGCTTCACCGCCGCGTCGAGCTGCTCGGCCGTCGCGTCGCTGTAGCGGCGTTGTTGAAGCTCCGGGCGCTCCAGGCCGAGAAAGGTCGGCCGGTCCTCGTCGTAGCTGACCGATCCGAGCGTCTCGTCCATGCCGTAGCGCGCCGCCATCGACCGGGCGATGTCCGTCGCGCGCGCCAGGTCGTCGGCCGCGCCCGTCGAGAGATGGCCGAAGATCAGCTTCTCCGCCGCGCGTCCGCCGAGCAGCACGGCGATCTTGTTCTCGAGCTCCTCGCGGGTCATCAGGAAGCGGTCTTCGGTCGGGCGCTGGATGGTGTAGCCGAGCGCGCCGATCCCGCGCGGGATGATCGACACCTTGTGCGCCTCGTCGACGCCCGGCAGCGCCATCGAGACGAGCGCGTGGCCCATCTCGTGATGCGCGACGATCTCGCGCTCGCGCGGGTTGAGGAGCCGGTTGCGCTTCTCGAGGCCGGCGACGATCCGCTCGATGGCGCGGGTGAAATCGTCCATGCCGACGGCGGCGGCGCGCCGGCGCGTCGCCAGGAGCGCCGCCGCGTTGACGAGATTGGCGAGATCCGCGCCGGAGAAGCCGGTGGTCAGCGCGGCGATCTTCTCGGCGTCGACATCCTCGCTCAGCGTGACCTTCTTCATGTGCACATGCAGAATCTGGACTCGGCCCAGGCGGTCCGGGCGGTCGACGAGGATCTGGCGGTCGAAGCGTCCGGCGCGCAGGAGCGCCGGGTCGAGGATCTCCGGCCGGTTGGTGGCGGCGAGCAGGACGAGGCCGTCGGTCGGATCGAAGCCGTCGAGCTCGACGAGGAGCTGGTTCAGCGTCTGCTCGCGCTCGTCGTTGCCGCCCGTCGAGATCGGCGCGGTGCGCGCGCG
>CAZPTD010000655.1:0-1123 GCA_964588915.1 uncultured Neomegalonema sp.
AGCCGCCGACATGCTGCGAGAGATGGCGCGGAAAGCCCATGATCTCGCGGACGAGCTGGAGCGTCTGGCGGAGCCGCCGGTCGGCGAGGTCGAGCCCGACCTCCGTGAGACGCGCCTCGACGGTCGGATCGTCGCCATAGCCCCAGGATTGGCTGGCGATGGCGGCGATCACGTCCTCGGAGAGGCCCATGGCGCGGCCGACCTCGCGCACCGCGGCGCGGCTGCGGAAATGGATCACGGTCGCGCAGATGCCGGCGCGGTGGCGACCGTAGCGGGCGTAGACGTGCTGGATCACCTCCTCGCGGCGCTCATGCTCGAAGTCGACGTCGATGTCCGGCGGCTCGCCGCGGGCCTCGGAGACGAAGCGCTCGAACACCATGGAGGCGATCTCGGGCCCGATCTCGGTGACGCCGAGGGCGTAGCAGACGATCGAGTTCGCCGCCGAGCCGCGGCCTTGGGCGAGGATGCCGCGGCTGCGCGCGAAGGCGACGACGTCGTGGACGGTGAGAAAATAGGGCGCGTAGCCGAGCCGGCCGATCAGGTCCAGCTCATGGGCGCATTGCTTGCGCGCCTTCTCGGGGACGCCCGACGGATAGCGGCGGGCGAGGCCTTCGCGGGCGAGGCCTTCGAGGCGCGTCTGCGGGTCGATCTTCTCGCCGGTCTCGGGATCGAGGGCGACCTCGGACGGGTATTCGTAGCGGAGCTCGCCGAGCGAGAAGCGGCAGCGCCGGGCGATCTCCGTCGTGCGGGCGAGCGCCGCCTCATGGCCGGCGAAGAGCCGCGCCATCTCGGCGGGCGCGCGCAGGCGCCGCTCGGCGTTCGGGAGGGCGTCGCGGCCGAGGTCGTCGATGGCGCGGCGCAGGCGAATGCAGGAGAGGATGTCGGCCAGGCGCCGGCGCGAGGAGACGTGCATGAGCGGGTCGGCGGTGGCGACCATCGGCGCGCCGACCGCGTCCGCCGCTTCGGAGAAGGCGGCGACGCGCTCGGCGTCGCTTCCGTCATAGCCGGGGCGGGCGAGGAGGAAGACGTCGCCGGGCGCGGCGAGGGCGGCGGCGCGGGTTTCGTCGAGGGCGGCGGGAAATGGGACGGTCTTGGGGGGGCCCGCCCCCGGGGGGTGGGGGGG
>CAZPTD010000656.1:0-1096 GCA_964588915.1 uncultured Neomegalonema sp.
CATTGGCGTCGTCGAGCGGCGCGTCGACCTCGTCGAGCACGCAGATCGGCGCCGGATTGACCATGAACACCGCGAGGATGAGCGCCATCGCCGAGAGCGTCTGCTCGCCGCCCGAGAGGAGCGACAGCGAGGACAGGCGCTTGCCCGGCGGCTCGCAGAAGATCTCGAGCCCGGCTTCGAGCGGATCGTCGGACTCGATCAAGGTCAGCCGCGCGTTGCCGCCGTTGAAGAGCCGGCTGAAGAGCTGCGCGAAGTTGTTGTTGACCTCTTCGAAGGCGGCGAGGAGGCGCTCGCGGCCCTCCTTGTTGAGCTGCGCGACGCCCTGGCGCAGCTTCGCGATCGCCGCCGCGAGATCGTCGCGCTCGGCGGCGAGGCCTTCGCGCTCGGCGGAGACCTCCTTGAGCTCCTGATCCGCCCGAAGATTGACCGCGCCGAGCCCGTCGCGCTTGCGTTTCAGATCGCCGATCGAGCGCTCGAGGTCCTTGACCGTCGGCAGATGGTCCGGATCGAGCTTGAAGTTTTCGAGGAAGGCGTCCGGCGCGCAGCCGGCGACGTCTTCGAGCTCGGCGGAAAGCTCCTTGGCCCGCTCCTCGGCCGCCTCGGCCCGCGCCTCGAGGCGCGCCCGGCCCTCCCGCGCCTCCGCGAGCAGCGCGTTGGCCGATTTCTCGGCCTGAGCGACCTCCTTGAGCTCGGCCTCGACCTTCGCCAGCGCGTCGGCCGCCGTCGCGAGCCGCGCCTGAGCCGCTTCAGCCTCCGCCGCCAGCTCTCGACGGCGCTCTTCGATCTCGAGCGGCTGCGCCTCGGCCTCCTCGAGCTCGGCCGCGGCCTCTTCGGCGCGCTCCGCGTAAGCGGCGATCTGCGCCGTCGACGCCTCGAGCCGCCGCGCCCAGTCCGCCCGGTCGCGCGTGATCGCCGCCTTGCGCTGTTCTTGCGCCGCGCGGCGCCGCTCCAGCCCCTCGCGCGCGCTCTTGGCCTCGATGAGCGCCGCCCGCGCCGCCTCGGCGGTCTCGCGCGCCGTCGCGAGCGCGGTCTCCGGGTCGCCGCCCGCAGCCGACGCGGCCTCGAAATCGGCGAGCGCGGCCTCGGCCTCGCGGCC
>CAZPTD010000657.1:0-1053 GCA_964588915.1 uncultured Neomegalonema sp.
GGCGGCGACCGCTTCGGCCGGCGGCGGCGCCTCGACGGCGGCCGGCGGCGTCTCCGCCGCCGCAGGCGGCGCCTCGGCGGCGGCCGCCGGAACGTCGCTCGGCGGCGTCTCCCGAACGGGCCCGAGCGCGTCGATCGGCTGCGCCGCCGCCGGCGAGACGAGCGCCAATGCGAAGAGCGCGCCCGCGCCGACGCGGCCGAGCCCTCTTGTTCCTTTGTTCCTGCGCCGCGCGCTCATTCCCGCTTCCCCTCGGTCCGCTCCATCCGGTTCAGTCGGCTCGATCCGCTTCGGCCGCCCCGGCCCAGGTCAACGCCACGAAGCCCGGCGCGCCCTGCGGATCGATCGGCGCGTTGAGCCCGACGAGCACGCCGCTCATCGGCTCCTCCGCCGCGTCGGCGCCGCCGCCGATCACATAAGCGACGAAGCTGTCGCTCGCCGCCTGGATCAGCAGCGGCGCGCTGCCGTCGTCGAAATCGCGCTCGAGCAAGAGCTCCATCGCCGCGCGGTCGCCGCCGGGCAGGTACACGAAGCAGCGCGAGGCCGCCTCCGCCGCGCGCCCGTCGACGGCGCCGGCGATGGCGCTCAGCTCGCGCGAGACCCGCGCGTCGTCGTAGGGCTCGTCGAAACCCGCCGCCTCGAACGCGGCCAACGAGCCGCCATAATGGCGGTCTTCGCCGAGGCAGCTCTCTTTGAACGCCGCCCAGGCCGCCTCTTCCCGCTCGCCGGCGCGCGCGTCGGCGCCCCCGAACGCGGCCGCCATCCCGGTGAACGCCGCCACCGCCGTTTTGCAAGCGCGACGCCCGCCGCCGCGCGCCTCAAGAACCAACACTGCGCATCCCCTTCCGCGCCGTTTCTCCCCGCGCGCCGACGCCGGCCTCAGCCGATCGCCTTCAAGACCGCCTCGCCGAGCGCGGCCGGGCTCTCGGCGACGACGATGCCGGCCGAGCGCATCGCTTCGATCTTGTCCTCGGCGCCGCCCTTGCCGCCGGAGATGATCGCGCCGGCGTGGCCCATGCGGCGTCCCGGCGGCGCCGTGCGGCCGGCGATGAAGCC
>CAZPTD010000658.1:0-1050 GCA_964588915.1 uncultured Neomegalonema sp.
ACGGCGCCTTCTACGAGATCGAGGACGCGCCGGCGCTCGACAAGAAGTTCCGGCACGATATCGACATCGTCGTCGACCGAATCGTGGTGCGCGAAGGCGTCGAGCAACGGCTCGCCGACAGCTTGCAGACCGCGCTCGACCGCGCCGACGGGCTCGCGGTCCTCGAGACGGCGGTCCGAGAGGACGAGGAGGGCGAGCCGGAGCGAATCACCTTCAGCCGCAACTTCGCCTGCCCGGTCTCCGGCTTCTCGATCCCGGAGATCGAGCCCAGGCTCTTCTCCTTCAACGCGCCCTACGGCGCCTGTCCGGATTGCGGCGGCCTCGGCCGCGAGGCGGTGTTCGATCCGGATCTGATCGCGCCCGATCAGGACCGCTCGCTCTATGACGGCGCGATCGCGCCTTGGTCGAAGACCGGCCAGCCGGCGCCCTATTACCGCCAAACCATGGACGCCGTCGCGCGGCACTACAAGTTCTCGGTCCACGCGCCCTGGCGCGAGCTGCCGAAGCGCGCGAAAGAGGCGCTTCTGCTCGGCTCGAACGGCGAGAAGATCAAGTTCCGCTTCGACGACAACGGCCGCGTCTACGAGGTCGAGCGCGCCTTCGAGGGCGTCATTCCGAATCTGGAGCGGCGCTGGCGCGAGACCGGGTCGGACATGATGCGCGAGGAGTTCGAGCGCTATCAGTCGACCCAGCCCTGCTCGAGCTGCGACGGCCATCGGCTGAAGCCCGAAGCGCTCGCGGTGAAGCTGGTCAGCGACGACGGCGCCAAGCGCCATATCGGCGAAGTCGTCGCGATGACGATCCGCAAGGCGGCGGAATGGGCCGAGACGCTCGAGAAGAACTTCACGCCGGCCAAGCGGCAGATCTCGGCGCCGATCCTGAAGGAGATCCGCGAGCGGCTCGGCTTTCTCGTCAATGTCGGTCTCGAGTATCTGACGCTCAGCCGCGCCGCCGGCACGCTCTCGGGCGGCGAAAGCCAGCGCATCCGGCTCGCGAGCCAAATCGGCTCGGGCCTGACCGGCGTGCTCTACGTCCTCGACGAGCCGTCCA
>CAZPTD010000659.1:0-1037 GCA_964588915.1 uncultured Neomegalonema sp.
CCGCTACACCACCGAGGAGATCCGCCGCGTCGCCCGCTCGGCCTTCGAGCTCGCCAAGCGCCGGCACGGCAAGGTCTGCTCGATGGAGAAGGCCAATGTGATGGAGGCCGGCATCCTCTGGCGCGAGGAGGTGACACGGGTGCACCGCGAGGAGTATCCGGAGCTCGAGCTCAGCCATATGTACGCCGATGCCGGGGCCATGCAGCTCGTGCGCTGGCCGAAGCAGTTCGACGTGATCGTGACCGACAACCTCTTCGGCGATCTCCTCTCGGATTGCGCGGCGATGCTGACGGGCTCGCTCGGCATGCTGCCCTCGGCCTCGCTCGGCGCGCCGACCGCGAACGGCCGGCCGAAGGCGCTCTACGAGCCGGTGCACGGCTCGGCCCCCGACATCGCCGGCAAGGGCCTCGCCAACCCGATCGCCTGCATCCTCTCCTTCGCGATGGCGCTGCGCTACTCCTTCGACCGCGGCGAGGACGCGACGCTCTTGGAGAAGGCGGTGGAGAAGGTGCTGGCCGACGGCGTCCGCACGGCCGACATCGCCCAGGGCGGCGAGAGCGTCGGCGCGAGCGGCATGGGCGACGCGATCCTCGGCGCGCTCGACGCGGCCCGGTAGAGCGCACGCCGACCGGAGCGGAGCGAAGATCGGACAACTTGCGCGACAAAACAACGAGCCGCAGCGTCGCGCCGATCCGATCCGATCGGCGGACGCCGTAGACATCGGACCGGCTCGGCGGCCCCGCGCGACGGCAGGGTCTGTCGGGGCCGGGCGCCGGTCTGAGGTCGTTCCGCTCGGAGCCGCGATCGCGCGTCGCCCATCGGGCGCGGCGGTCGGCGGCGCAAGGATCGGCGAAGCGGTTCGCTTGCGAACCGCCGACGACCAGCTCGCTGGCGCGATTTTCACGAAAATCGCGTCCTTGCGGCGTCGGCCGGCGCGACCGACCAGCGCGTCTCGATCGCGGCTCCGAGCGGAACGACCGAACGTTCCGCTTGGTGGGCGTGAGCACGTCGACGCGTCGCCGCGCGGCGCGAGCGCG
>CAZPTD010000660.1:0-1028 GCA_964588915.1 uncultured Neomegalonema sp.
TTCGCCGCCCGGCGCCGCCCGGCCGCCGGCCCGCGGACGCGGCTGGGCTGCGCGATCGCGCCGGGCGCGTTGGGCGCGCTTTGGTTCGGACGCGAGGCCGCCGCGGCGGAGCGGCTCGTCCTCGGCGCCGAGGGCGCGCCGCTTACGCGCGTCTGGGACGGCCGCTTCCGCGTCGCGATCGACGCCTCGGCGCAAGCGGGCGAGATCGTCGTCGCCGCGCTCGGGCCGCGTCGGCCGCCCGGCGGCGAGGGCGCGCCGCCGATCCGGACCGAGGCGCCCGATTGCGTCCGCGCCGGCGCGCCGGGCGTCTGGATCGACGGCGCGCTCGCCGCCGCGCCGACGCTCGGCGCGCCGTGTCAGGGCGTCGCGGTCGCGGCGCTCCCGCCCTTCGGCGGTTGAACGGCTTCTTCGGCCTCCTAATTGCTTTTCAAACCGCGATATGCGGAACTTGAAGCGATTCGGGCTCGGTTAACCCGGCGTTGACGGCGCCGGCGGTAGTGCGATCCGAAGCCGACGCGCCCGGGCGGCGCGGCCACACGGAGGCCTCCTAGTGGGCAACATGCGATCTATCGTGCTCTGGGGCGCGATCCTCGTTCTTCTCCTGGTCATGATCAATCAGCTCAGCGGACCGGGCGCCGGCTCGGCGGCGGAGCTTCAGCAGTCCGAATACGAGCAGCGGATCGAAGCCGGGCAGATCGCGCGCGTCGCCATCGACGGCGAGCGCCATGAGGGCGTCCTGCGCAGCGGCGGCGCGTTCTCGGCGGTCGTGCTGCGCGGCACCGAGGACCAGGTTCTCGACAAGCTGCGCGCGGCGGGCGTGCCGTTCGAGATCGTGCCGCAGGAGTCGACCGGCATATGGGCGACCCTCGGCTTCTGGCTGCCGCTCATTGTGCTGGTCGGGATCTGGATCTTCTTCCTCAACCGCATGCAGTCGGGCGGCCGCGGCGCGATGGGGTTCGGCAAGAGCCGCGCCAAGCTGCTGACCGAGAACACGCAGCGCGTCACCTTCGACGACGTCGCCGGCATCG
>CAZPTD010000661.1:0-1016 GCA_964588915.1 uncultured Neomegalonema sp.
GGACGTCCCATCGGAAAAGCGATGCCAGTGCATTTGCAAGCATCAATACGCTCAACAGCCCGCAGCAGGCGCGAAGCCTCGGGGAGGTGACCGACCCCCACTCGGTGGTCCGGGTTGGATGTTAGCTTCAGATCTGCATTTGGGCTAGCCCTCCCGGTTGAGGGCCCCTTACAGGCGACGAGGCCGCGAGGGCAATTGTCTCCGGTGCGGGCGGTTTGTAGCCCAATGAGCTGTGCGGCCTGATGGTGTTGTAATGCCGTCTCCACGCTTCGATGAGGATCTGGGCTTCTTTCAGTGTCGAGAAGATCTCACCCGATAGCAGTTCGTCTCGCAGTTTCCCATTAAAGCTCTCGTTGTAGCCATTCTCCCATGGGCTGCCTGGTTCAATGTAGAGGGTCTTCACGCCGATCTGGCCGAGCCATTCGCGGACGGCTTTAGCGATGAACTCCGGCCCATTGTCGGACCGGATGTGCTCCGGAGGCCCGTGTTGCAGGAACAGGTCCGACAACGTGTCAAGGACGCTGCAGCTGTTCTGGCGGCGATCCACGGCAATAGCCAGACACTCCCGGCTGAACTCGTCGATGACCGTGAGCATACGGATTTTCTTTCCATCCTGGGTTCGGTCTTCGACAAAGTCGTACGCCCAGACATGATTTCGTCGCTCTGGCCTCAGGCGGAGGCACGAACCGTTGTTCAGCCAGAGACGGCCACGCTTCTGCTGTCTTGCCGGCACTTTCAGCCCTTCACGCCGCCAGATGCGTTCCACCCGCTTGTGGTTCACGACCCAGCCTGCTTCTCGCAGGAGTGCCGTGATCCGTCGGTAGCCATATCGGCCATAGGTCTTGGCCAGTTCGACGATGTCGGCGGTCAATGCCCCCTCGTCATCAGCTGTTCTGGGTACCTTGCGCTGGGTGGAGCGGTGCTGCCGCAAGACCCGGCAGGCCCGGCGTTCGGAGATCGAAAGCTCTGACCGGACATGCGCAATGGCCTTGCGACGACGGGAAGGGCTCAAAAGT
>CAZPTD010000662.1:0-1001 GCA_964588915.1 uncultured Neomegalonema sp.
GATCTGGCGCGCGGCGGACGGGGAAGAGATCGCCGTGCTCTCGGGCCATTCCGGCGAGGTGTGGTCGGCCGCGTTCAGCCCCGACGGGACCCGCATCGTCACCGCCTCCCGGGACAGGACGGCGCGGATCTGGGACGCCCGCACCGGCCAGGACCTCGTCGACCACGCCAAGCGCATCGTTCCGCGGTGCTTGACGCCGGAGCAGCTGCGCGAATTCTTCCTGCCGCCCGAGCCGCCGCGCTGGTGCGTTACCGGTCCCGGCCACGAGGCGGAGGCCGATCCGGAACTCTGGGAGCCGAAATGGCCCTATCACACGCCCGAATGGCGCGACTGGCTCGTCGCGCGGGATCGGGGCGAGGCGCCGCCGTTTCCATAGGAGGAGGCCGCCTGGGCCGAATGGCGTTCGGCGCAGGGCGAGAATTCGGAGGCCGGCGAGTAGGCGCGTCGCTCAACGCCCGACGTCGAGAACCGCCAACAACTCACGCTCGATGATCTCGACGACGCGGCGCTTCTCGTCCGCATAGGCGTGACGCGCATAGACGCCGATGACGCCGGGCGTCTTGTGTTGCGTGAGCGCGCGGATCTCTTCGATGCCGGCGCCGCCGCGCTGCGCCAGGGTGACGACCGTTCGGCGGATGTCGTGAAGACGCCAGTCGAAAGCGCCGATCTGCCGGCGAAGCGCCGGCACGCCATTGGACGCGCCGGCGAAGGGCTTCGCGCCCTCGCTGCCGACGCCGAAGAGATACGGCCCGACGAGCGGCGGCAGACTTTCGAGACGCTCGATCGCGGTCCGCGACAGCGGGACGAGATGCGGCTTCGCCGACTTCATGCCCTCCGACGGGATCGCCCAGACATTGCGCGCGAAATCGATCTGGTCGCGCCGCATCGCCTCGACCGAGCCCTTACGCTGGACCGTGAGCAACAGGATCTTAGCGATGTCCGCCATTGTGTGATCCGGAGACATGGTTTCACTCTGGCCGTCGTTTCGGCCATCCGTCCCG
>CAZPTD010000663.1:0-1000 GCA_964588915.1 uncultured Neomegalonema sp.
CCTCGCGGCGACATGCGGGAGGGCGCGATGCATCCAGCGGCGCGGCTGACTTGGGTGCGGATAGATGAGCAGACGGGCGATGCGGGGCTGACCTGTCGTCGCTGCGGCGTCTCACGGCCGACGCTTCGAAAGTGGTGGCGTCGCTTTCAGGCGGAGGGCGTCGCCGGCCTTCACGATCGCAGCCGGCGTCCGCACAACTCGCCGAGGCGAAAGGCGCATGAGGCTGAGGAGCGCAAGATCGTCGAACTCCGTCGGAAGCGGAAACTCGGCGTCAAGCGGCTGCGGAACGAACTGATCCGTCTCTTTAACCTGCGCCTGGCGATCGATACGATCCGCAAGGTTCTTTGCCGCCACGGGCTCAACCGACTGAAACGTCCACGCCTCATCCGCAAGACCGGCGGCAAGCGATAGGCGCGCCCCGTTCCGGGCGACCGGGTGCGGATGGATGTCGGTAAGATCGCGCCCGGCCTCTATCAGTACACCGCGATCGACGATTGCTCACGCTATCTCGTGGTCGCGACCTTTCCGCGAAAGACGGCGAAGTCGACGCTGAGCTTCCTCGACCAAGTCGTCGATGAAACGCCGTTCTCGATCCAGCGCATCCAGACAGATCGCGGGCAGGAGTTCTTCGCCTACGCCGTGCAGGACCGCCTTCGCGACTGGCGGATCAAATTTCGTCCGATCCGGCCACGTTCGCCGCATCTCAGCAAGGTCGAACGCGTGCAGAAGACCGCACTCGAAGAGTTTTGGCCGACCGTTCCTTTAGACGCTCCAGACATCGAAGACCGGTTGGCCGAATGGCGGCGTTTCTACAATTGGCGCCGGCCGCACGACAGCCTGAACGGCCCAACGCCGATCGATCGCGCCTGTGATCGAATTCACGACGCCCCGCTCGGCGAGGACATCGCCCGAGATTATGATCTGGATGCCGAATTCATCCTACCTCGGGACGGATGGCCGAAACGACGGCCAGAGTGAAACCATGTCTCCGGATCACACA